>NZ_JARWKX010000017.1:0-97500 GCF_047445895.1 Rhizobium sp. BR 249
CAAGTGCAAGTGGATCTCCGATCTGCTGCTCGACAATTGCGGCGTCTACGTCCAGCCGATCAACTATCCCACCGTGCCGAAGAAGACCGAGCGGCTGCGCATCACCCCGACGCCGCTGCATTCCGACGCCGATATCGCCCATCTCGTCGACGCCCTGCATTCGCTCTGGTCGCGTTGCGCGCTGGCAAGGCACGTCGCCTGATCTTTCAACGATCACCTGGGTTCTAACCCGCGAATCAGAACCTCCGTCGGAGGTTCTGACGGCCATTGGTTTTGTTCCTCGTCCATTAGCCAGATAATGGTTATCTGTGCTTTGCATTGAGATTGTCTGCCGTTGCGCGGACGAATGACGCATTGCAATCCTGTCTCCTGGATTCGCGCCGGCTTTCCCATGCCTCCTCCCTGCGGTCCACGTCTCGTCGCTCCATCTTTCGAATTGCATGAGAAAACCTTTTCTCACTTGACAGAGAGATTGGTAAAAGCTTTTCTCAAGCCACTTCAGAAGGAGGAAGGCCTGAACATCTCGGGAGGAAAAAGAGGCAGGATCACCATCCATGAGGTGGCGTCGGCTGCCGGGGTGAGCATCTCGACGGCGTCGAAGGCGCTCAACGACACCGGCCGGATGGGGGCGGAAACACGCGAGCGGGTGAAACGGATTGCCGGCGAGATCGGATATCGGCCGAATGCACTGGCGAGAGGTCTTCTCAGCAAGCGCAGTTTCACCATCGGGCTGCTGACGAACGACACTTACGGCCGTTTTACGCTGCCTGTGATGGCGGGCATTTCGGATGCTCTCGTCGATCATGGCGTTTCGGTTTTCCTGTGCGCCATCGAAGACGATCCGGCGCTCGCTCAGACCCATGTCGATGCGATGCTGGACAAGCAGGTGGACGGTATCATCGCGACCGGCAAGCGGCTGGACAGGCGTCTGCCCGTCGATCTGTCGAATTTGCATGTGCCCGTCGTCTACGCCTTCACGGAGGGGACGCAGAACAGCGTTACGTTCCGTTCGGATGACGAACAGGGTGCGAGACTGGCTGTCGAGTGGCTCGTGAAGGTCGGGCGGCGGCGGATTGCCCACATCACCGGGCCGGAGGATTTCTTCTCGGTGCGGGAACGTGCCGGCGCCTATCACGAAGTCGCAGGTCATCGCGAACCGGTGCTCTACGGCGTGTGGTCGGAAAGCTGGGGGCATGACGCGGTCGAACAGCTTTGGAAGAGGCCGGGAGAAAAACCGGATGCGCTCTTCTGCGGCAACGACCAAATCGCCCGCGGAGCGGTGGATGCGCTGCGCGAGCGCGGCATCAAGGTGCCGCAGGACGTTTCGGTGATCGGCTTCGACAATTGGGAGATTGTCGCAGCCCAGACGCGGCCACCGCTGACGACGGTGGATATGGAGCTGAAGGAGCTCGGGCGGCAGGCCGGATTGACGGTGCTGGCGCTTGCGGAAGGACGGCCTGTCGAGCCGGGAGTGAGGAAATTGCCCTGCCGGCTCGTCGTCCGGCGGTCATGCGGGGGTAAGCCCCCCGAAGAATGAGATCAGGGAAATGAGCAAAGGCGCAAGGAGATGCGCCATATTGGGAGGAGTGTCATGATCAAGCGTCTATTGGCGGCGACCGGCATCGCTACCTTGTGCCTGGTGTCGGCTGCATCGGCCGCCGAAAACGTCGAAATGTGGGTTCGCACGGGGATCGGCGACTCCTTCAAGAAGGTCGTCGAATCCTATAATTCCAGCCATGAGAACAAGGTCGTGGTGACCGAGGTGCCGTTCTCCGAACTGGTGCAGAAATATGCGACGGCGATTGCCGGCGGACAGGCGCCCGACGCGCTCTCGATGGACCTCATCTACAATCCCGCCTTTGCCGCGGCCGGCCAGCTGGAAGATCTGACGGACTGGGCGAAGTCGCTGCCCTATTTCAACTCGCTTTCGCCGTCGCATGTCCGACTCGGCACCTATCAGGACCGGATCTACGGCCTGCCGCTCTCTGTGGAAACATCGGTCTTTGCCTGGAACAAGGATCTCTACAAGAAGGCCGGCCTCGACCCGGAGAAGGCGCCGGCGACCTGGGAGGAAATCACCGCCAATGCGGAGAAGATCCGGGCGCTCGGTGACGACACCTACGGCTTCTATTTCTCCGGCGGCGGCTGCGGCGGCTGCATGATCTTCACCTTCACGCCGCTCACCTGGGGGGCGGGCGCCGACATCCTGTCGGCCGACAGCAAGACGGCGACGCTCGATACGCCCCAGATGCGCAAGGCTGTCGACATCTACCGCAACATGGTCAAGAAGGACCTCGTGCCGGCGGGTGCTGCCAGCGACAACGGCACGAACTTCCTGACCTTTACCAACGGCAAGATCGGCCAGCAAAGTCTTGGCGCCTTCGCCATCGGCACGCTGGTGACCCAGCATCCCGAGATCAATTTCGGCGTGACCCTCATCCCCGGCGTCGACGGAAAGCCGTCGTCCTTTGCCGGCGGCGACAATTTCGTCATCACCAAGGGCACGAAGAAGATCGACGCGGTGAAGGACTTCCTCGGATATATCTATTCGGAAGACGGCCAGAAGGTCATGGCTAAATATGGCAGCCTGCCGACACGCGGCGACATCGCCGACAAGGTGCTCGAAGGTCTCGACCCGCGCATGCAGGTCGGCCTCAAGGCGATCAGTGTGGCCAAGACGCCCTATACGCTGCAGTTCAACGACCTGATCAACAGCGCCAACGGTCCCTGGGCAACCTTTACCAACGCCGCGATCTTCGGCGACGACGTCGACGGTGCGTTCTCCAGCGCCCAGTCGGAAATGCAGTCGATCATCGATAGCGGCCAATAACTCTCCCAAGGCCGCGGCCGGGGAGCGGTGGCAGCTTCCCGGCCAACTTCACTTCAATGGACAGATGCGGAGTGTTTCGATGACCGGTTCCGGTTCGAATATCCTATTGCCTCGGCGAAAGCGGCGGCGCAAATCGAACTGGCGCGGCCCTCTCTACATCGCGCCTGCCATGGCGCTGGTGATCGTCTTCTTCGTCATGCCGGTTCTCTTCACGGGATGGATGAGCCTTCACAACTGGCCGCTGATGGGGGCGTCGCGCTGGATCGGCTTCAACAATTATTTCCGCATGTTCAACGACACCCGCTTCATGGCGGCGCTGAATTTCACGGCCTACTACACCGTGATCGTCACCATCGCGATCTTCGCCGTCGCCTTTCCTCTGGCGATCTTCGTCGAAAAGGAACGGCAGTTCGTCAGCGCTTACCGCACGATCATCTTCCTGCCCGTCGTCGTCGGCCTTGCCACAGCCTCGCTGCTCTGGGTCTGGCTTGCCAATGTCGACAGCGGCTTCATCGGCCCGGCCTTGAGAGCGCTCGGTCTTGTCGAAAAAAGCCCCAACCTGCTTGCGACCTTCGACACCGCCTTTCTGACGATCGTGGTGATGGTCGTCTGGAAGATCGCCGGCTTCACCATGATCATTCTTCTGACCGGGCTTCAGGCCATTCCGTCGGAATTGACGGAGGCCGCCCGCATCGACGGCGCCGGCCGCTGGCAGCGCTTCCGGCATCTGACGCTGCCGCTGATGCGCAAGACGATCGCGCTGGCGCTGATCGTCTCCGTCACCGGCTCGATCCTGGCTTTCGACCAGTTCTACATCATGACGTCGGGAGGGCCGCAGAACAAGATGATCTCGGTGGTCTACTACATCTTCAACCAGTCCTTCGTCTCCTTCAATCTCGGCTATGGCGCAGCACTTTCGATCGCGCTTCTCGCCATCCTCGTCGCCATCAGCATCGTGCAACTCTGGCTGCTTCGTGTCGGGGAGGAGCGCCCATGACCACGTCAAGAGAGCGCCGCGCACGCAAGGCCATCCGTGCGAAATCGGCCTACCACGTCACCGGCATCGCCATTTCGATCTTCTTTCTCGCGCCCTTCGTGATCACGCTGCTCGCCTCCTTCCGGCGGGGCGCCGAGGCCAGCCTGCCGCCCCTGCCGCCATGGCCGACATCGGGCGTCAGCTTCGATGCCTATGCGCTGCTCGATACGTTCGGCGCCGGCATCTGGCAGCATATGATCAATTCGCTGTTCGTTTCGGCCGCCACCGTGGTGCTCACCGTTCTCGTCAGCCTGCTCGCCGGCTACGGTTTCTCGCGTTACCGGTTCCCGATGAAGAATGCGCTCTTCGTGCTGATCATTGCGACGCTGATGATCCCGTTCCAGTCGATCCTGACGCCGCTCTTCATCATCCTGGCAAAGCTCGGCCTCAACAATTCGCTGCTCGGGCTGACGCTCGTCTATGTGACGCTGCAATTGCCCTTCTCCGTCTTCATGATGCGCAACGCCTTCGACGCCGTACCGAAGGAAATCGAGGAGGCCGCGCGCATCGACGGCGCGCGCGATCTGAGGCTCTTGGCGCGGGTTCTCCTGCCGCTGGTGCTTCCGGGTGTCGCCACGGTCGCGATCTTTGCCTTCCTCAATGCCTGGAACGAGTTTCTGGCCGCGCTCGTGCTGCTCTCCAGCAATGAGAAATACACCCTGCCGGTGCTGATGACAGCGGTTCGCGCCGGACGGCTCGGTGCGATCAATTGGGGAGCGGTGCAGGCCGGCGTCGTCGTCATGACGATCCCCTGCCTGATCGTCTTCCTGCTCCTGCAACGCTACTACATGCGCGGGCTGATGGCCGGCGCGGTGAAATGATCCCAAGAAGGTAGAGCCCATGACCAACTCACGTAATGACCGCCAGTTTCGTCCTGTCGCCGTTCCCGATGTCGAACTCGGCGGGTTCTGGGGCAAATGGCAGGATGCCGTCTGTAATTCGACCGCTGAGACCCTGCTCGACCGCTGCGTCGAAGCCGGCATGCTCAAGGCGATCGATGTCAGCCAGCCGAGCCCCGGCGTCGTCATTCCCATTCAGCCATGGGGCGGGACGACGCAGATGTTCTGGGATTCCGATCTCGGCAAGTCGATCGAGACGATCGCCTATTCGCTCTATCGCCGGCCGAACCCGAAGCTGGAGGCGCGCGCTGATGAGATCATCGACATGTATGAGAAGATGCAGGACGAGGACGGCTATCTGAACGCCTGGTTCCAGCGCGTGGAGCCAAGCCGGCGCTGGACCAACCTGCGTGATCATCACGAGCTTTATTGCGCCGGCCACCTCATGGAAGCCGCCGTCGCCTATTATCAGGCAACGGGCAAGCGCAAGCTGCTCGACATCATGTGCCGTTATGCCGATTACATGATCAAGGTGTTCGGCCATGGCGAGGGCCAGATTCCTGGCTATTGCGGCCATGAGGAAGTCGAACTGGCGCTGGTCAAGCTCGCCCGTGTGACCGGCGAGAAGAAATATCTCGACCTTTCGAAATTCTTCATCGACGAGCGCGGCACCGAGCCGCATTTCTTCACGGCCGAGGCCGCTCGCGACGGCCGGAGCGCTGCCGACTTCCATCAGAAGACCTATGAATATGGGCAAGCGCACCAGCCGGTGCGTGAACAGACGAAGGTCGTCGGCCATGCCGTGCGCGCCATGTACCTTTATTCCGGCATGGCCGACATCGCCACCGAATATAAGGACGACAGCCTGACGGCGGCGCTGGAAACGCTCTGGGACGATCTCACGACCAAGCAGATGTATATCACCGGCGGCATCGGCCCGGCCGCGTCCAACGAAGGCTTCACCGACTATTACGACCTGCCCAACGATACGGCCTATGCGGAAACCTGCGCTTCCGTCGGCCTGGTCTTCTGGGCAAGCCGCATGCTCGGGCGCGGGCCGGACCGGCGCTATGCCGACATCATGGAGCAGGCGCTTTATAACGGCGCGCTGCCCGGCCTTTCCACGGACGGCAAGACCTTCTTCTACGACAATCCGCTCGAAAGTGCCGGCAAGCACCACCGCTGGAAATGGCACCATTGCCCCTGCTGCCCGCCGAACATCGCGCGCCTGGTGACTTCGATCGGCTCATACATGTATGCCGTTGCCGATGATGAGATCGCCGTGCATCTCTATGGCGAGAGCACCACCCGGCTGAAGCTTGCCAACGGCGCCGAGGTAACGCTGGAGCAGGCCACCAACTATCCGTGGGATGGCGCCGTCGCCTTCACCACCAGGCTGGGAAAGCCGGCTCGATTCGCGCTGTCGCTGCGCATTCCGGATTGGGCGGAAGGTGCAACCCTCAGCGTCAACGGTGAAATGCTCGATCTCGGCGCTCATCTCCGCGACGGATATGCGAGGATCGATCGCGAGTGGGCGGACGGCGACCGCATCGCCCTTTCCGTGCCGCTGGCGCTGCGCCCGCAATATGCCAATCCGAAAGTGCGCCAGGATGCCGGCCGTGTTGCACTGATGCGCGGCCCGCTCGTCTATTGCGTGGAAACGACGGATAATGGTGAAGACCTCAACGCCATCGTGCTGCCCCGCGAACTGCCGGCCGCCGAAACCGTCGTGCTGAAGGAGCTCAACGATGCCGTCGCCCTCGATCTCAAGGTCCAGCGCGAGGAAACGTCGGGCTGGGGCACGCCGCTTTATCGCGGGGCGCCGGCTGAAAGGCAGGTCGCCATGGCGCGTTTCGTGCCCTATCATCTCTGGGACAACCGCGCGCCCGGAGAGATGCTCGTCTGGGTTCAGTCGGGCAAATAGGTCGCTTGGGGATGACGAACGGTATGGGTAACAAGAGCGTCGTGCTCCAGGACGTGCGGAAAAGCTATGGCAGTCTGCAGGTGGTCCACGGGATCGACCTGACGATTGCTGAAGGCGAATTCGTCGTCTTCGTCGGCCCTTCGGGCTGCGGAAAATCGACGCTGCTTCGCATGATCGCCGGCCTGGAGGACGTGACCGATGGCGAGATCGAGATCAAGGGACGCCTCGTCACCGATCTCGATCCGTCCGAGCGCGGCATCGCCATGGTCTTCCAGTCCTACGCGCTCTACCCGCATATGAGCGTGCGCGACAACCTGGCCTTCGGGCTGAAGATGGCGCGCACCAGTCCCGCCGACATAGAGACGCGCGTCACGGCGGCTTCCGCGATCCTGAAGATCGACCATCTTCTCGACCGGCGGCCCGGGCAGCTCTCCGGCGGCCAGCGCCAGCGCGTGGCGATCGGCCGGGCGATCGTGCGCAAGCCCGACGTCTTCCTGTTCGACGAGCCGCTCTCCAATCTCGATGCGGAACTGCGCGTTTCCATGCGCATTGAGATCGCCCGCCTTCACCGCGAACTCGGCAATACGATGATCTATGTCACGCACGACCAGACCGAGGCGATGACGCTCGCCGACAAGATCGTCGTGCTGCGCGATGGCCGTGTCGAGCAGGCGGGAACGCCACGGGAAATCTATGAAGATCCCGCCAATACTTTTGTGGCGGGCTTCATCGGCTCGCCGCGGATGAACCTGCTGAACGCCCGCTGGAGCGGGAAAGGCCTTGTCGAAGTCGCCGGCTCTCGTATCGAAAGCGGCTTAGCCAGGACAGACGGGCCGGCGGCAAGCGCCGTGACGCTCGGGCTGCGGCCGGAGCATCTGAAGGTGGCGTCCGGCCAGTCGGGCAGACTGACGGCGAGGGTCGATTTTTCCGAATATCTCGGGGGAACGCAATATCTCTATTGCCAGCTGGCCGACGGCCAGTCGCTGACCGTCGAGCATCGTTCACCGGTCAGCATTGCGGCGGGCGAAGAAGTCAGCCTGCTGTTCGAGCCATCGGATTGCAGATTGTTCGATGAAGGCGGCAAGCGGCTGCGGTAATCGCCCCGCCGGGATCGTCAGCCGGCGGCATCCAACTTCATGAGTTCGGCCGCTCTTTGCCGAGCCTGCCTGTCGGCGGCAAAGACATCGTCCATGCCGGCTGCCGGCGGCAGGTGGGCGAGATCGTCCATGACCCTTTCGGTGATGTCGGCCATGGCAAGGAAGGACAGCCGTCTCTCGATGAAGGCTTCGAGCGCCACTTCCTTGGCGCCGTTCAGAACCGCGCCCTGAACACCGCCGCGCGTCATTGCAAGCCGCGCAAGCCGCAGAGCCGGAAAGCGCCGCTCGTCGGGCGCCTCGAAATCGAGCCGCGCGAGCTTGGCGAAATCCAGCCTTTCGATCGGCAGGTTCGGCCGGCGCGGAAAGGACAGCGCGTAGCCGATGGCGGTGCGCATATCGGGCGCGCCGAGCTGAGCCAGAACCGAGCCGTCGGTATAACCGACCATGGAATGAATGATCGACTGCGGATGGAAGATGACTTCGATCTGCTCGGGCTTCAGGCCGAAAAGGTGGCGGGCCTCGATCATCTCCAGCGCCTTGTTGAACATCGAGGCGCTGTCGATCGAAATCTTCAACCCCATCGACCAGTTCGGATGGGCGCGCGCGGTTTCCACCGTTACGCCTGCCATTTCCTCCAGAGATGCGGTGCGGAAGGGGCCGCCCGATGCCGTCAGGATCACCCGCTCGATGGCGTGGCGCTGATTTTCTTCCAGCACCTGGAAAATCGCATTATGCTCGCTGTCGACCGGAAGCAGCCTGCCGCCACCTTCATGGATCGCCTTGATGAAGAGATCGCCCGCCGAGACCAGGCATTCCTTGTTGGCAAGGGCGATATCGGCGCCGCGCCTTGCGGCTGCGAGCGTCGGCGCGAGACCCGCCGTGCCGACGATTGCCGCCATTACCCAGTCGGCTTCGCGGTCGGCCGCTTCCAGGAGGCCGGATTTTCCCGACGCGACGGCGATGCCGCTGCCCGCAAGTTCGTTTTTCAGGGATTCGTAATGCCGGTCGTTCGCCGTGACCGCCAACCGCGCGCCGAAGGACTTGGCTTGCCGGGCCAGCAGCTCGACATTGCCGTTGCCCGTCAGAACGGAGATTTCGAACATCTCCCGTCCGCCCAGATGTTCGACGACATTGAGGGTGTTGCGGCCGATCGACCCGGTCGAGCCGAAGATGCTGAGGCGCCGCGGCGCGGTGTTGCCTGTTATCATGTGGTATTTCGCGAAAAATTTCTCTCGTAGGCCCAGGCTCTACTAGGCTTTGGAAGGAGCGGCAAGTGTGCGGTGCAGCAGATTTCCGGCCTTTGAGGGGTTTACAGAGCGCCGTCAGGATGTGATCCTTATGACATTCCGAGAGGAATCAAGCTTCCGCCGCGGCCGGTTACGGCCGCATGGAAATCGGGGTGCTGCGGCGTCCTGAGAACAGGCACTCGAGTGCCCCGGCCTTTCCGGCCGAACATTAAATCGAGGATGAAACCGGGATGGGCGGCTTGGCCGCGATCCCTCATCGTGTTCGCTGCGCGCTTTCATGTGCGTTGCCGCGTCGGTTTCGGCGCGGCGGCGCTCTATCGAATCAAACATCGGATGTCATGACGATATTCAAAACAGCACTCACCCTTTTTACCATTTTCTTTTCGGTCACGGCGGTTGCAAAGGCGGACGACCTATTGATCTGGTCGCCGGCCAAGCTCTCCGACCGGTCCTACAAGGCGACGATGGGTTTTCGTCTGCCGGCGGAGTGGGAAACGAGCGCCGGCGCCGATCTCGCCCTCGCCTCGACCAAGGGCGGCGCGCTGCTGCCCGATTCCGAACAGGCGATGCTCTGGGGCAGGATCAGCAGGACAACCGTCACACCGGCGGGCCAATCGCAGCAGGGCGCGAAGGTGAGCGTCGATACGCTGCGCGGCGGCGGCGCCCTGACGCTCAGCCGCTCGCGCAGCTGGATACTGTCGGATTCGCTCGACATGCAGTCGAGCCGCTCCGTCAGCGTCCGTTACGACCCGGTCGATACCAGGCAGTCCTCGGTGACGGCGTCGCAGGCGCTGAAACTCATCTATCCCTGGACGGGGACCTCGCTTTCGGCGGGTGCGGGCGTGAGCAACGCCAGCGGCGACTTTTCGAGCACGGTCGCGGTCAACCAGGCCATCCTGCCGAACCTCAACCTCGATGCCTCGGTGAGCAATCCGTTTTCGCCCGCCGAGACTGGCGGCGTCAATCTGCGCTATCGCGTGCGGTGGTAGCGCCACGAAACCAAACGGGGCCGGTGGCGTTTCTTCCTCAGGTTTTACGGAGGAATGGACGATGGTTTTCAAAGAGCCGACATTTCACGGGCTCGAGCCTGAAATGGAATTGGAAATCGCCAATCGTGCATCGGTGGAAGCCGCAGTCGCCAACGCCCTGGCGATCGCCGGCGGTATCGATGCGTCGGATGTCGAGGTGACGATGGAAAATGGTCAGGTCCTGCTGAGCGGCACCGTCGGTACGGTCGGCGAGATCGAACGGGCAACCGCGGTCGCCAGGGCCGTCGAAGGCGTCAATGCGGTACAGAACCGGATTCTGCTGGGCGGGCCTTCCGTCGGCGACCCACATTGATATCAGCGCATGAAGCGCATATCGAGCGCCGGCCAAGCCGGCGCTGATCAGCCGGCGAAGCGCTCGACGAGGAAGGACGACCCCGCCAATCGGTCGGTCTTCCCAGTGGTGACCGGCCCCTGCGGCTGATGAGCGATCGCCAGCAGCAGGGCGCTGACGGCGACGTAGCCGATCGCGAGAAGAGTCATCTTGATACGCATGATCGATACTCCTGTTTCGCGATAAACGCGGTTGATATCGCGAAGTTCCTGATGGCGAAATCAGATGAAAAGCCCGGCCGGGGAGGATCGGCCGGGCTTTCATGCAGGGGGTTGTCCTATCGGCAGATTCGGGTTTCCTTGATGACCGTATGGCCGTGACGGCGGATCTTTTCCGTCTTGGTGAAGCAATCGCGCGATACGCGCTGCGTCATGCCATGATGGCGATAGTAGGGACGATGACGATAGTACGGGCGTTCGGAATCGCCGTAATAGGGACGGGCGTCGTCCGTCGTGATGGTGACGCTGGCCGCCTGAGACGGCATGGCGGAAAAGACGGACGCTGCGGCGAGCGTGCAGGCGAGGATAAGCTGTTTCATGACGAGCCTCTCTTTTCTCAGTTGGTCACGCCATCAACTCGCCGGAAGCAATGTCGGTTCAATCACATAGCGTTACCGATTGTGTCGAACGGAGAAACCTTTCGTCCGCCCGCTCGTTAGCGCAGGGGATAGCCGGAGGCATCGATCATGGGACCGATTGCAAGAATAGTCGCCATCACCGCCGGGCTTGCCGGCGGCACGATTTTCTCGCAGGCGCCGGAATTTGCGCAGCAATACCGCCAACGGATCGGCGGTGCGCTCGACGAGTTGCGCGTCATCGTCGAGGACTTCAATGCCCAGGCCGCCCAGCACCATCTCGACCGCCAGCAGGCGCTCAACGCCTATGCGCAATCCTCCGACGATTTCCTGCGCGACCGCGGGGTCTCGATGCAGAACACGATCACGCGCTACGAAACGCTGTTGTCGCAGCAGCTGAAACTCGGCACCGCCGCTCCCGTCGCAAAACCTTTCGTGCTGTTGCGCAATGCCGATGACGTCGTCTTCGCCAATACCTGGCGCGATTTCGTGCCCGGCGTGCCGGTGAGCTTTGCGGGTTTCGTCTGGGGTGCGATCGGATTTATCGGCGGGTGGGCCGTCGCGGCGGTGCTGGGATTGGGCGCGCGACGGGTTGCGAGGCGGCGACGAGCCTATCGCCAGGCGCCGTAAGTCAGCACGGGAGGCAACGTCGCTCGGCACCGATTTGCAAAACGAGGCCGGTCATTCTAACTACTCCCGCAGCACGCGAGGAAGGCCAAAGACAATGCAAACCATTTGGAAAAAGCCGGTAACGATCGCCCTTGAAGGGCCGGATCAATGGGTGGTGATCCAAACCACCCAGGCTGCAACATGGGCGTTGATTGAAGACTGGCCGACAGACGAGGGTCCCGCCCTGGATCGCGCTTGCGCCGTTTGCGCGGATGTCATGTCCGGGAAACGAAGCCGGGAAGAGGCGCGGCAGGCTTTCATAGAGGCTGCGATTGAAGCTGGGATTCCCATGAAGGAATGAGCTCAAGCTACCAACGGCAATCCGCTTCCATCTGCCCAGCACTTGAAGACCGGTGATCCCGGCGCGATTCGAACGCGCGACCCCAGATTAGGAAACCGATACGAATCCTTGCGGCGCAGGGGATGCGTTTCATGTTGCAGTCACGCAAGAAATACCGCCCCGGCTGCGGCCAATTCGTCGGCGTCGTCGGTCTTCGGGAACAGGTGACCATAGGTATCCATGGTCATCGCAATGGTAGAGTGCCGCCCTTGAGGATTGGAAACGCATAAAGATGATCGGCTACGGCATCTCAGCTCTTATCGCTATTGCGGGCTTGACGACAGGCGCTATCATCACATGGATGAGCGACGAAGCTGTGGCTTGGCTGCGGCACTGGCTAAAGATCAACTGATCGATTGCGTGGTTCCGTTCGCTAAAAAAGGCCCCGCCGAGACGGGGCAAGGTCTTTGGTAAAGACGGAACGCACAGGAGGACACCCGTGCTTTCCTACTGACACAACGAGATGGGATTGGTAAGGTTCCACGTACGGTCTCGTACTGAGGACCTACTCACACCACAAGCGGGCGGTGCGATGGCGTACGGTCTACCGCACCGCTGAAATTACCCTCAATCCCTTTTTCAGCGCCAGCTTCCGTGCGTATTGTTCCCCACCTGATAGTTCTTTTTATGAGCCTTTCGGTCAGTTGTAGTTTTTTCGCAGTGCTCCTCGACCCTCCTGCATGCCTCCGGGACTGCACTTCCACCGCCGGTAATACATCAAAAGGACGCCCCGATCGTCCTTTGAGCAATCTCGCAATAAGCGCATCGTCAGGACTAAGATATACGGGTTCGTGTTTGGAGCAAACCATGGGGCTGGTCGAATACTGCCTGCACAAGCTTGGAAGCTTTTTTTACAACACTTACTATCTGAATGGTAAGGCAATGGCGCTCAGTTTCGCCATTTCCATTGGCCTGGTTCTGACGGTTTTCGCGGTGGAACTCACCTATGTGGGGTTCGGCAATTCCGGGTTCCGTCGGGTTTTCTTCGAGCGCAGCAAATCCACAATCACCGACCTCGTCTATTTCGTCCTTCAGGCGACGGGAATGATTACGCTATTCGCGGCGCTCGCATCATTTGGTCTGTCCTATGCCATCACCCACGCGGCTCAGGATGCCCCCCACCTGGACCTTGCCCGGATGCTGCCAGGCTGGGCACATGTTCTCTTGTTCCTGGTGCTGTCAGACTTCTTGAGCTACTGGCAGCATCGGTTGATGCACCGGCTGCCCGTACTATGGCGGCTGCACGAATTTCACCACGCAGCCGAAGAGTTCAACGCGCTGACTTCGTCGCGGGAGCATCCGCTGGAGAAGGCCATAAACATCGCCATTATGGTCGTTCCGGCGCTGCTAATCGGCCTGCCAACGGCCGAATTCGCCATCGTGACCATCACCTTTGGCGCCATTGGTCTGGTCAAGCACAGTGCCATTCCCTGGCATGGCTGGTTTGGCAAGTACGTGATCCAGTCAGCACGCGACCACTTCATCCATCACTCCCGAGTGCCGGAACATCACGACAAGAATTTCGCGAATTATTTCCCGATCTGGGATCATTTGTTCGGCACCTATTACAAGGGCGATGCAGATGGTGCAAAGCTCGGTCTGGACCGCGACTACTTCAACCAAACCGATCCGTTCCGCGAAACCATCGCCACAGAAATCCGTTTCTTCCAACGCGCGTGGCAAGCTGCCAAGGCCAAGTGCGGCATAAGCCGCATAAGCGGAAAACCTGCCTCGCCGCAGGGGCTGTCGGGCTCGGAACAACGCCGATAGCGCGAAGCTGGCATCTCTCTGTTGTGATAAGCGGCAGCTTTCCGGAATCCACGAACTAGCTCCGTAGCCTCGAAGTGGTCGTACTCGCGATTGTAGGCACGACAAATTTGCTCGCTTCCTTACCGATATTCTCGATAAACAATTGCCCGTCCACGACAGCCAGGCACATCGCCGAAATTATATCGTCGCGAACAAACTTGAGTAGAGCGCGGGATACAGCGTTGTTTATCAGCTTGAACACGGAGTCGGGCGACAGAGAAATCTGTTTTTTTGAGCGCTCCCTAGCTGTTTAGTCCCGGCATTTGATGGATACGGTCGAGGATGAATCGATCTGGCTCGGAAGTCCACCGTTTGCAGATGAACTCGTAGGGTGTGAGGCCCTCTAATGGCTTGAGCCTGCGCCCAAAATTGTAGGCGTTGATGAAGTCGGCGAGATGCTCTTTGAGTTGTGCGTGATCGTCGTTCCGGAGACACTCTAGTCCAAGCCGCCTTGGTGTCAGAGCACAAGATACGATTCATCTTAGGACGGCTCAGCCAAAGCGGCGTCGTGCCATAAGAAATTTGGAAGGGCTTAGTCGACCGGGGTCTTATAGGTTCGTCGCCTTCAGTGTTCGGTAGATCGGGCAGTGCGTTAAGTCTGGCGAGCTCGTTCGCGTAGTCCAGACGCGCCCGTCTCCGGGCTAGGCCCGCACCAAGTTGAGCATGGCTTCCTGGCCCTCTGGCGGTAGATCTTTGAAAGCCATCCTAAACCTCCCCGCAGATCGTGTCGCATGTTGCAGTCCATGTTGCATGGATTCGCCGCTACTCATTTGAAACGCTTGGAAATCAAGGGAAGTGGCTGCAACATGACTGCGACATGAGCTTTGAGCGGGTAACTAGTTGATTTCACTGGTGATCCCGGCGCGATTCGAACGCGCGACCCCCAGATTAGGAATCTGGTGCTCTATCCTGCTGAGCTACGGGACCACTTGCATGCCATGCATACAAAAGGCTTGGCGCGAAGCCAAGCCTTAATTATTGCCAATGCATGTCGCGCAAAAGTGTGCGGCGGTTTTGCGGTAACGACATGCGTAAAACAAAAATCGAAAGCGCGAGAAGCGAATCTGAAAGATCGCGGCGCGCTTTAGGCGCCGAGGCGTTGTTCGGCGAGGCGGACCCAGTAGGAGATGCCGTGGGCGATGGCTTCGTCGTTGAAGTCGTAGGCCGGGTTGTGCAGGCCGGCGCTGTCGCCGTTGCCGATGAAGATGAAGGCGCCGGGGCGCGCGTTCAGCATGTAGGAAAAATCCTCGCCGCCCATCATCGGATCGATCTCGGGGTTGACGTTGGCTTCACCGGCGATGGCGCTTGCGACGGCGACGGCATGTTCAGTTTCGTCAGGGTGGTTGATGGTGACGGGATAGTTGCGGTGGAAGCTGATCTCGGCTTCCGCGCCGTGGGCCGCGACCACGCCTTCGATGACCTGCCTGAGCCTCGTCTCGGCGAGCGTTCGGACATCGGGATCGAGGGTGCGGACCGTGCCGGCGAAGGTGGCGTCGTTCGGAATGACGTTATGGGCGAAGCCGGCGTTGAATTTGGTGACTGAGACGACGACCGAGGCCAGGGGATCGATCGTGCGCGAAGCGATCATCTGCAGGTTGGTGACGATCTGGGCGCCGATGGCGATCGGGTCGATCGTGCGGTGCGGCTGGGCGGCGTGGCCACCGCGGCCCTTGATGGTGATCGTAAATTCGTCGGTCGCCGCCATGATGGCGCCCTTGCGGATGGCGAACTGTCCCACAGGCAGGCCGGGCAGGTTGTGCATGCCGTAGACCTCTTCGATGCCGAAGCGCTCCATCATGCCGTCCTGGACCATCAGGTTGCCGCCGCCGCCGCCTTCTTCGGCGGGCTGGAAGATGACGGCGATATTGCCGTTGAAATTGCGGGTCTCGGCCAGATATTTCGCCGCGCCGAGCAGCATGGCGGTGTGGCCGTCATGGCCGCAGGCATGCATCTTGCCCGGCGTCTTCGAGGCCCAGGGCTTGCCGGTGATTTCGGTCAGCGGCAGGGCGTCCATGTCGGCGCGCAGGCCGATCGTGCGGCTGCCTTCGCCCTTGCCCTTGATCAGGCCGACGACACCGGTGCGGCCGATGCCGGTGACGATCTCGTCGACGCCGAATTCCTTGAGCTTTTCGGCCACGAAGGCGGCCGTGTTTTCCACCGCGAAAAGAAGCTCGGGCCGGGCGTGGATATGGCGGCGCCATTCGGCGACTTCGTCCTGCAATTCGGCGGCTCTGTTCAAAATCGGCATATTGGCGTTCCTGTTATGAAAATCCCGGCAATCGTTGATCGCTTCACAAGGGCGTGAGGCTCATGCAAATTACTTCGTCAATGACCTTTGCCATGTCATAGCCATATAGGCTAGATAGGGGAAGCTTTCGAGATTTCCTGATATCTGAAGGATGAGCCGTGTCGACGAGCCGCTTTGGTTTATTTGCCGCAGTGCGGCCGTTTAGCTTCCTAGTCGCCGCGACTGCCGGTTTATTTGCCTCCGTTCCGCTAGCTGAGGCCAATCCGCATATTCTCGTCGACGTGCAGACCGGCCGCGTGCTCGAGCATGAAGAAGCCTTCCGCAAATGGTATCCGGCCTCGCTCACCAAGCTGATGACCGTCTATACCGTCTTCGACGCGATCCGCGCCGGTCAGATCAGCCTCGACACGCCCATCGTCATCAGCAAGCGCGCCGCCGCGCAGCCGGCCGCCAAGATGTATTTCAAGCCGGGCCAGAAGCTGACGCTCGACAGCGCGCTGAAGATCCTGCTGGTGAAGTCGGCCAACGACATCGCCGTTGCGGTCGCCGAAGCCGTCGGCGGCACGCAGGAAGGCTTCGTGACGCGCATGAACGGCGAGGCGCTGAAGCTCGGCATGACCGATTCGCATTTCGTCAACCCGAACGGCCTGCCCGGCAAGGGCCAATATACGACGGCGCGCGATCTTGCCGTGCTGACGGTGGCGCTGCGCCGCGATTTTCCGCAATATGCCGGCTATTTCTCGCTCGAGGGGTTCACCACCGGCCAGCAGAACGTGCCGAACCTCAACATGCTGATCGGCCGTTTCGCCGGCGCTGATGGTATGAAGACCGGCTTCATCTGTGCCTCGGGCTTCAACCAGATCGGTTCGGCGACGCGCAACGGCCGCACGCTCGTCTCCGTCGTGCTCGGCACGGACAGCCTTGCGGCACGCGCCGACGCGACGGCGAACCTCCTGCAGAAGGGTTTCACCACGCAGCCGTCCAACGGCGACACGCTAGGCTCGCTGAAGCCTTACGGGCCGGGACAGGATCAGGTTGCCGACATCACCGCCGATATCTGCAGCGCCAAGGGCGCCAAGATCCGCAGCGAGACGCGCGACGAGGTCGGCCGCATGAAGGTGCAGTCGCCCTATATCCAGGAAATGGATCACGAGCCGCAATTCGTCTTTGCCGGCCTCATTCCGGGGCAGGACCCGCAACCGGCTCAGAAGCCGGAAAAGATGGCGCGCGGCGATGCGGCAGGAACGATCGCCAATGTGCCGGTGCCGCTGCCGCGCCCTGCGACAACCTTCTAAGATAGATTGGCTGCCTGAGGTAACGTAACATGAGCGGGCTCAACGACAGGATTCCGGTCACCATCCTGACCGGCTTTCTCGGCGCCGGAAAATCGACGCTGCTCAACCGTATCCTCAAAGATCCTGCGATGAAGGATGCGGCTGTCATCATCAACGAATTCGGCGATGTCGGCATCGACCATCTCCTGGTCGAAAGCTCCGGCGATTCGATCATCGAGCTGTCTGACGGATGCCTCTGCTGCACCGTGCGCGGCGAGCTCGTTGATACGCTGGCGAACCTCATGGATGCCGTGCAGACCGGCCGCGTCAAGCCGGTGAAGCGCGTCGTCATCGAGACGACAGGCCTTGCCGACCCGGCGCCGGTCATGCAGGCGATCATGGGAAATCCCGTCATCGCCACCAATTTCGATCTCGACGGCGTCGTCACGGTCGTCGATGCGGTGAACGGGCTGCAGACGCTCGACAATCACGAGGAAGCGCGCAAGCAGGCGGCAGTCGCCGACCGGCTGATCATCTCGAAAAAGTCGATAGCCGAGCAGGACGAGGCCTTGGAAAGGCGCCTGCGTGCGCTCAATCCGCGTGCCGCGATCATGGATGCCGATGGCGCCGAGGCGGGCACCTCAGCTGTGCTGGTCAACGGGCTTTACGATCCGGCGACGAAGATCGCCGATGTCGGCCGCTGGCTGCAGGACGAGGATGCGCATGAGGCGCATCACCATCACGACCATGGTCGTGATGAAGACCACCATCACGGTGGCGATCATGGACACCATGGTCACCACCACCACCATCATCATCATCACGGCCATGAGGACCAGGACCCGCACGACGTCAACCGTCACGATGCGTCGATCCGCTCCTTCTCCATCATCGAGGAGAAGCCGATCGATCCGATGGCGCTCGACATGTTCATCGATCTCCTGCGCTCGGCCCATGGCGAGAAGCTGCTGCGGATGAAGGCGATCGTTTCCGTTTCCGACCGGCCGGACCGGCCGCTGGTGCTGCATGGCGTCCAAAGCATCTTTCATCCGCCGGTGCGGCTTGTCGCCTGGCCGGGGGAAGACCGGCGCACGCGCATGGTGCTGATCACCAAGGACCTGCCGGAGGCTTTCGTCAAGGATCTCTTCGATGCATTCCTCGGCAAGCCGCGCATCGACAGGCCGGACCGTCAGGCGCTGTCGGACAATCCGCTCGCCATTCCGGGGTTGCGAATTTAGCGCTTGCGGATCAGGAAACGGTGACCGTTTTCGGTCTTTTCCGTCTCGACCAGTTCGTGGCCGTCCTCATTACAGAAATGCGGCATGTCGATCACAGCCATCGGATCTGTGGTGTCGACGCGAATGAGTGCGCCGCTTGCCATGGTGGCAAGCTTCTTGCGTGTCTTGATCACGGGGAATGGGCATTTCAGGCCGCGAAGGTCGTAGAGAACGGGGGGCAAGCCGCTCAGTTCCGCGCCCAGAACTTCCAGAACGGCTTCTTTGCCGTGGCGTCCGCCGTTTCCTGCGGTTCGGGCGCCGTGTAGGCCAGCGGGTTCTGCGTCGGCACCGGCACGACAGCGGGTGTCGCGGCGGCAACTGCCGTTGCCTGCGGCTGCGGCTGGGCTGGTGCCGCGGGCGTGGCGCCCGCTGCGGAATTGGCGGTGAGGCTCTGGGCGGTGCGCTTGACCATCAGGTCTTCGAGTTCGGCGACCTTGACCATGCGGCCGGCTTCGAGCGACGTGCCTGTCGGCGCGAAGGCGAGTTCGCGGCCCTTGCGCAGCTTGGCGACAACGGCCTTGCGCTCGGCCTCGGACGGGTCGTACCAGGCCATGCCGTCATATTTGCTCATCGCCTTGGCATAGTCGGCGTCATAGGTCTTGCCGTAGGAGGCAAGGGCGGCCGTCAGCGCCGGCGGCGTCGACATGGCCGGGCACTTGCCGGCGGCGTTGAAGGCGCCGCCATCGGTTGCCTGCTGGTTGAAGACGTATTTCTTCTCGCAGACGTTCACCTCGGGCGGGCGCTTCGTCACTTCGAAATTGTCGTAGCCGACCTTCAGCATCTTCCAGAAGTCGTAACTCGGGTCGAGGCGATGCTTGACCATGTTTTCCGCCGTCATGCGGAAGGGGAAGGCCTGCAGCTGCACCGTCGACTGGCCGCCCTTGAAGGCGTCGCGGGCGAAGGCGTAGATCTCGAGCACCTGCTGGTCGGTCATCGAATAGCAGCCGGACGACGAGCAGGCGCCATGGATCATCAGGTCGGAGCCGGTGCGGCCGTTCGCCGCGTCGTAGCGGTTCGGGAAGCCGGTGTTGATCGCCAGATAATATTTCGAGTTCGGGTTCAGGTTGGCGCGCGTCAACTCGTAGAAGCCTTCCGGCGCCTGCCGGTCGCCGGTCTTGACTTTCGGGCCAAGACGGCCGGACCAGGCGCAGATCTTGTAATCGGCGACCTTGTCGAAACGGTTGTCGGCCTTCGCCTTCCAGATCTCCATGGCACCTTCTTCCTTGAAGATGCGGATCATGATCGGCGAATTGCGGTCCATGCCCTTGGCGGCCATGGCGGTGAGGATATGGGAGGGAAGCGGCTGCTCGACCTTGTTCTTGACCTTGGAAAGATCGACCTGCGCCGTCTCCAACGTGTCGTTGCAGCCGGCCAGAGCCAGCGCCATGAGGGAGACATAGGCAAAATGACGTATGCGCATTCAAACTAGCCCATAAAGATGATGCGACCCGGTCCGCCTATGGAGTCCGGGTACGAAACGGAATCATAAGCGGCTTATACTTCACAAATTCTTAACAGCCTATGACGTGCCCGGGACGCCCCTGCAAGCGCGAATGTTAAAGATAACAACAATGTGGCCAAGATTTGGCCCCAATCGACGAGACGTCAGTTCTTACCCTACAGATTACGGCCCATATTGAGGAATTTCTGCCGCCGCTCGTTGCGCAATTGCTCGCCGGAGCGCGATGCCATTTCGCCGAGCGCGTTGGCGATCACGTCGCCGGTCGCGGCGATCACGCTGTCGGGATCGCGATGGGCGCCGCCGAGCGGCTCGGAAATGATGCCGTCGATGACGCCGAGCGATTTCAGGTCTTCGGCGGTGATCTTCATGTTGGTCGCCGCCTCGCGGGCGCGGGTGGAATCGCGCCAGAGGATGGAGGCCGCGCCTTCCGGCGAGATGACGCTGTAGATCGAATGTTCGAGCATATAGACCCGGTTGCCGGTAGCGATCGCGATCGCGCCGCCCGAGCCGCCTTCGCCGATGACGACGGAAACGAGGGGAACCTTGACGCCGAGACACATTTCCGTCGAGCGGGCGATCGCCTCGGCCTGGCCGCGCTCTTCGGCGCCGACGCCGGGATAGGCGCCTGCCGTATCCACCAGCGAAATGACGGGCAGACCGAAACGATCGGCCATTTCAAGGATGCGGATCGCCTTGCGGTAGCCTTCCGGGCGGGGGCTGCCGAAATTGTGCTTCAGGCGGCTCTTGGTGTCGTTGCCCTTTTCCTGGCCGATGACGGCGACGGGCTGGCCGCGGAAGCGGGCAAGGCCCGCCTGGATCGCGGCATCCTCGGAAAACTTGCGGTCGCCGGCGAGCGGCGTGAATTCCTGGAACAGCGTCTTGGCGTAATCGAAGAAATGCGGGCGCTGCGGATGGCGGGCGACCTGCGTCTTCTGCCAGGCATTGAGCTTGGAATAGATTTCGACGATCGCCTCGCGGACGCGAACCTCCAGCCGGCCGATTTCATCGGTGGTATCGATGCTCTCGTCTTCCGTTGCGAGCTTCTTCAGCTCGATGATCTTGCCTTCGAGGTCGGAGATCGGCTTTTCGAAGTCGAGATAATTGTGCATGAGGTGCGTTTCCGTTCCTTGTGCCACGGGGCGTTTTCCTGGCTCCACCCCTTGTCGCCGGTCCTATTCGTGCTTTTTCGCCTGTTTGGCAAGGGGGTGATGCGTCTGGACGAGCTGCTGCAGCCTCTCTTCGAGCACATGTGTGTAGATCTGCGTGGTCGAAATGTCCGAATGGCCGAGGAGTTCCTGCACGACGCGCAGATCCGCGCCATTGGCAAGCAGATGGCTTGCAAAGGCGTGGCGCATGACATGCGGCGAGATCATCGACGGCGTCAGGCCGGCGCGGATCGCCAGATTCTTGAGGTCGCGGGCGAAAACCTGGCGCGGCAGGTAGCCTTCCCTGGAGGCGGCGGGAAACAGCCAGGGGCTTTCCTGCGGCTCCTTGGCGGCGGCGTTTTCCCTAGCCATCCGGCGCCCGTAGGATTTCAATGCTGCTATCGCCGAGTGCGACAGCGGCACCAGCCGTTCCTTGTTGCCCTTGCCGCGGATCATCAGGAATCGGCCCTCCTGGTCGAGCACGC
This sequence comes from Rhizobium sp. BR 249, assembly GCF_047445895.1. Lineage (NCBI taxonomy): Bacteria > Pseudomonadati > Pseudomonadota > Alphaproteobacteria > Hyphomicrobiales > Rhizobiaceae > Rhizobium > Rhizobium sp. BR 249. The sequence continues at coordinate 21,637 of NZ_JARWKX010000017.1, forward strand.
GGGCGGGGAGCGAAACGAGCTCGCTGACGCGCATGCCGGTGGCATAGAGCAGCTCAAGAAGCGCCAGCATGCGCAGGCGCTGCAGCTGGCCGGCCGCCGGATCGTCCGCCTCGGCCTGCGCCTGGGAAAGCAGTCGGCTGACTTCCTCGACGCCCATCGTCTTCGGCAGGGGGCGGCCCTTCTTCGGCGCGTCGAGAACGCCTGTGGGATCGTCGGTGCGCAGGCCCTCGGCGTAGAGGAACTTGTAGAACTGGCGCATGGCGGCAAGCCGGCGCGCCTGCGAGGAGGGTTTGAAGCCCTGGCCGGCGAGCGAGGAGAGATAGGCGGCAAGATCGGCGGAGGCAGCTTCGGTGAGCCTTATGCTGCGGCCGTTCAGGAAGGACCTGACGTCGTCGAGGTCGCGCTCATAGGATTGCAGCGTGTTGGCGGCCGCGCCGCGCTCGGCGCTCATCATTTCCAGAAAGGATTCCACATGGACGCGGCCGAGATCCCTCATGTTCTCACTTCCTGGTCGGGTCGATCGTGCCCGTCGCCGGCGGGTTGACCCGCTCGGACGGAATGCGGATCGTGACGTCGCGCTGCTGCGGCTCGACGAAGGTCACAAGCGCCCACATCGCTCCGTAGACCGTCCCGGCGAGGATCGCGCAGAAGAACAGGAAACGGAACAGGGTCGGCATCCGGCAACTCCTTCATGCTGTGCTTCTGTTATAAGAAGCATATTCGCAAGTGCAAGAAGCGCTCTTCAAGCCATGATTCCCTTGTCCGCGACTTGACGCTCCACCTGCATTTGTCGATACGGTTTGCAAACAAAGTGTGAATGGACCGATGAGTGAACCACTGCTGACCGTTGCTGACAGCCTGAAAGACAGCGCTCGCGCTGCGCTCGGTTCACGCAATCTGATCCTCGTCGGCCTGATGGGCGCCGGAAAATCCTCCGTCGGGCGCATCGTCGCCAGCCAGCTCGGCATTCCCTTCATCGACAGCGACCATGAAATCGAGCGCGTTTCGCGCATGACGATCACCGAGCTTTTCGCGGCCTATGGCGAGGAAGAATTCCGGGCGCTGGAAACGCGGGTGATGAAGCGGCTCTTAAAGGGCGGGCCGCGCGTCGTCTCCACCGGCGGCGGCGCCTTCGTCAACGAGCGGACGCGCAGACACATCAAGAAGGGCGGCCTTTCCGTCTGGCTGAAGGCGGATCTCGACGTGCTCTGGGAGCGGGTCAACAAGCGCGAGACCCGGCCGCTGCTCAAGACCGAAAATCCGAAACAGACGCTCGAGAACCTGATGAACGCGCGTTATCCGATCTATGCGCAGGCAGACCTCACCGTGCTTTCGCGCGACGTGCGCAAGGAAATCATGGCCGACGAGGTGCTGAAGGCCGTGATCGAAGCCCAGAAGGAAAGTACAGCGTCATGAATGCCATAACCTCCGCCCCCGCCGTCCAGACGGTGCATGTGCCGCTCGGCGAGCGCGCCTACGATATTCTGATCGGGCCGGGGCTGATCGCGCGGGCCGGCGCCGAGATCGCCTCCCGCCTCAAGGGCCGAAAGGCTGCGATTATTACCGACGAGCATGTGGCGCCGCTCTATCTCGAAGCGCTCGTCGCAAGCCTCGATGCGGCAGGCATCGTCTCGGCTGCGGTCGTTCTGCCGGCCGGCGAGAAGACCAAGAGCTTCGAACATCTGATTGATGTCTGCGACAAGGTGCTCGAAGCCCGCGTCGAGCGCAACGACTGCGTCATCGCGCTCGGCGGCGGCGTCATCGGCGATCTCTCCGGCTTTGCGGCCGGCATCGTTCGACGCGGCGTGCGTTTCGTGCAGCTGCCGACCTCGCTGCTGGCGCAGGTCGATTCTTCCGTCGGCGGCAAGACGGGCATCAATTCCCGCCATGGCAAGAACCTGGTCGGCGTCTTCCATCAGCCGGACCTGGTTCTCGCCGATACGGACGTGCTGAATACGCTGAGCGCGCGGGAATTCCGGGCAGGTTACGCCGAAGTCGCAAAATACGGGCTGATCGACAAGCCTGACTTCTTCACTTGGCTGGAAACGAACTGGAAGGCTGTCTTTTCAGGTGGCTCCGCGCGCATCGAGGCGATTGCCACGAGTTGCCAGGCGAAGGCCGATGTCGTCGTCGCCGACGAGCGCGAAAACGGCCAGCGGGCGCTGCTCAATCTCGGCCACACCTTCGGTCACGCGCTGGAGGCGGCGACCGCCTATGACAGCCGTCGCCTCGTGCATGGCGAAGGCGTTTCGATCGGCATGGTGCTGGCGCATGAATTCTCCGCACGGATGAACCTCGCAAGCCCCGACGATGCGCACCGCGTCGAGCGGCATCTGAAGGAGGTCGGCCTGCCGACCCGCATGTCCGACATTCCGGGCGAACTGCCGCCGGCCGAAACGCTGATGGAGGCGATCGCGCAGGACAAGAAGGTCAAGAGCGGCAAGCTCACCTTCATCCTCACACGCGGCATCGGCCAGTCCTTCGTCGCCGACGACGTTCCGGCCTCCGAGGTCGTCAGCTTTCTCAGGGAAAAACACGGCTGATGACGATCGAATGCGCTCTGGAATTTCTCGCGGCATACTGGCCGGAGATTGTCTCGATCGCCGCGCTGGTGTTCCTGTCTGCCTTCTTTTCCGGCTCGGAAACCGCGCTGACCGCCGTATCGCGCAGCCGCATCCATACGCTCGAAGCGAACGGTGACGAACGCGCCGGTCTCGTGCGCCAACTGATCGAACGGCGCGACCGGCTGATCGGCACGCTGCTGATCGGTAACAATCTCGCCAACATCCTTTCCTCTTCGATCGCCACCAGCCTCTTCCTCGGCCTGTTCGGCAGTTCCGGCGTGGCGCTGGCGACTCTCGCCATGACCGTCATTCTGGTCATCTTCGCGGAAGTGCTGCCGAAAAGCTGGGCGATCTCGACGCCGGAGCGCTTTGCGCTTGCCGTCGCACTTCCCGTCAGGCTCTTCGTTGCCGTCGTCGGCCCGGTGTCCTCCTTCGTCAATGCGATCGTCCGGCGAATTCTTTCGCTGTTCGGCATCAATCTTTCGCGGGAAGTATCGATGCTGACGGCGCATGAGGAACTGCGCGGCGCCGTCGATCTCCTGCACCGAGAGGGATCGGTGGTGAAGGCCGACCGCGACCGGCTCGGCGGCGTGCTCGACCTCAGCCAGCTGGAACTGTCCGATATCATGGTCCATCGCACCAAGATGCGGGCGATCAATGCCGACGATCCGCCGGAAGCAGTGGTGCGCGCCATCCTGGAAAGCCCGTACACACGCATGCCGTTGTGGCGCGGCACGATCGACAACATCATCGGCGTCGTCCATGCCAAGGATCTCCTGCGGGCGCTTGCCGAGCCGAACATGGAGCCGCAGAACCTCGATGTCGTGAAGATCGCGCAGAAGCCGTGGTTCGTGCCCGACAGCACCAATCTCGAAGATCAGCTCAACGCTTTCCTGCGCCGCAAGCAGCATTTCGCCGTCGTCGTCGACGAATATGGCGAGGTGCAGGGCATCGTCACGCTGGAGGATATTCTGGAAGAAATCGTCGGCGATATTTCCGACGAACACGATATCGAGATGCAGGGCGTGCGCCAGGAGGCGGACGGCTCGGTCGTCGTCGACGGCGGCGTGCCGATCCGGGATCTCAACCGAGCGCTCGACTGGAACCTGCCCGACGAGGAGGCGACGACAATCGCCGGCCTCGTCATCCACGAATCCATGACCATTCCCGAGGAACGCCAGGCCTTCACCTTCTACGGCAAGCGTTTCGTCGTGATGAAGCGGGAGAAAAACCGTATCACCAAGCTGCGCATCCGTCCCGCACAGGATGACGATACGAAACCGGCCTGATCCGACTTGGATTGCCGGCGTCCTATATCCATATAGGCTGCTGTGCGGCTACCAGCGGGTCGGTTCATCAGGTGCCGCCGGTTCGACGGCCAGCGCATGCAGGCCGGCATCGAGCTCGGGTTTCAACAGGTCGGTGATCGCCCGGTGGCGCGCCAGCCGCGACATGCCGGCGAATTTTGCCGAAACGATCCTCACCCGCATGTGGGTTTCGCCGGTTCCCGTGATGTCGGGCTGATGGCCGGCATGCAGATGGCTTTCGTCGATGACGCTCAGGCGTTCGGGCGCGAAGGCTTCGACAAGTTTTTCTTCGATGCGGGTCCGCAGGGTCATCATCCGGTCTTGCTGCTTCGCGAAAAGGGTTCCCACCAAGCCAGCAACATTCCCATTTGTCAATTCTTGTTGTCGCCTTGCGACAGCCTCATAATTAGCGCCGCCATGAGACTTGATTCAAAATACTTCGACCGCATCCGTACACGCCGCAAACGCGAGCAGGAGACAGAGCAGGCGCCGCCTACCTGTCAATGGGACGGCTGCGACAAGAAAGGCTCGCATCGCGCTCCCGTGGGACGCAATGCGGAGGGCCAGTTCTTCCTGTTCTGCTTCGAGCACGTCAAGGAATACAACAAGGGCTACAATTATTTCTCCGGCCTTTCGGACGGAGAGATTGCCCGATACCAGAAAGAGGCGATCACCGGCCATCGGCCGACATGGACCGTCGGCGTCAACAAGTCGGCCAAGGACAGCCCGCTGCATTCGGAAGTGCGCTCCGGCGCCTATTCGCGTGTTCGCGATCCCTTCGGCTTCGTCAAGGAAGGCGGCAAGGGGAGCGGGCCGCGCTTTCCTCAGGCGCGCAAGCTGAAATCGCTGGAAAGCAAGGCCTTCGACACGATGGGCCTGCATGCCAATGCGACCTCGGCGGAGATCAAGAGCCGCTACAAGGAACTGGTCAAGAAGCACCATCCGGACGCCAATGGCGGCGACCGCGGTTCGGAAGAACGCTTCCGCGCCGTCATCCAGGCCTATCAATTGTTGAAGCAGAACGGTTTTTGTTAATTCCCGTCCTTGCTCTTGGGCTTCAATCGGGTATGGTCCAAATCGGCTGAGGCCGCAGGCAAACGCGGCTCATATTTGCGCGTTTTCCTGACATCGCCTCCGCCGACCTTCCGGACGCGGCGTTTCTTGTCCGGGACTCTTTCAAGAATGCTCGCAAGCGGTCATCATCCCGCCGAGGTTTCGTCTCAGTCCCGGAGAAGTATCGCCGACGTTCCGACCTGGACGGACGCGGAGATAATCGCGGCGTCACGGTTGCGACATGGCCTGAGACAGTATGGCCGGGTGGTTTCACCCGCCTTGGAGACATGATGAGCAAGATCGACCTCGATATTTCAGAACTGCCCGATACCACCGTTTCGGTCCGCGAGACCTTCGGCATCGATTCCGACATCCGCGTTCCCGCCTACAGCAAGGGCGACGCCTATGTGCCGGACCTCGACACCGACTACCTGTTCGACCGCGAGACGACGCTCGCCATTCTCGCAGGCTTCGCGCATAACCGCCGCGTGATGATCTCCGGCTATCACGGCACGGGCAAATCCTCGCATATCGAACAGGTGGCGGCGCGGCTCAACTGGCCTTGCGTGCGCATCAACCTCGATAGCCATGTCAGCCGTATCGATCTCGTCGGCAAGGATGCGATCGTCGTCAAGGACGGTCTGCAGGTGACCGAATTCAAGGACGGCATCCTGCCCTGGGCCTATCAGCACAATGTCGCGCTCGTCTTCGACGAATATGATGCCGGCCGCCCGGACGTGATGTTCGTCATTCAGCGCGTGCTGGAATCTTCCGGCCGCCTGACGCTGCTCGACCAGAGCCGCGTCATCCGTCCGCACCCGGCCTTCCGCCTGTTTGCGACCGCAAACACGATCGGTCTCGGCGACACCACGGGCCTCTATCACGGCACGCAGCAGATCAACCAGGCGCAGATGGACCGCTGGTCGATCGTGACGACCCTGAACTACCTGCCGCATGATCATGAAGTGAACATCGTTGCCGCCAAGGTGAAGAGCCTCGGCAAGGACAAGAACGGCCGCGAGACGGTTTCGAAGATGGTGAGGGTTGCCGACCTGACGCGCGCCGCCTTCATGAACGGGGACCTCTCGACCGTCATGAGCCCGCGCACGGTTATCACCTGGGCCGAAAACGCCGAGATCTTCGGCGATCTCGCCTTCGCCTTCCGCGTCACCTTCCTCAACAAGTGCGACGAGCTGGAGCGCCCGCTGGTCGCCGAGCATTATCAGCGCGCCTTCGGCGTCGAGCTGAAGGAAAGTGCCGCCAACATCGTTCTCGGAGCCTGAGGCCCGACCGATCATGGCAGCTCGCGGTGACAATTCGAAAGCAAAGCCCGGTGCGCCCGTCGACGTCGAGCCGTTGCGCCGGGCGATATCGGGCTGCGTACGCTCGATCGCCGGCGACGGCGATGTCGAGGTAACCTTCGCCAACGAACGGCCTGGCATGACCGGCGAACGCATCCGGCTGCCGGAGCTTTCCAAGCGGCCGACGGCGCATGAGCTGGCGGTCACTCGCGGGCTCGGCGATTCCATGGCGCTGCGCCTCGCCTGCCACGATGAGAAGGTGCATGCGACGATGGCGCCGCAGGGCTCGGACGCCCGCGTGATCTTCGATGCGGTCGAGCAGGCGCGTGTCGAATCGATCGGCACACTGCGCATGGAGGGCGTGGCGGCGAACCTGCGCTCCATGACGGAAGAGAAATATTCCAAGGCGAATTTCACCGGCATCGAGCGCCAGGAAGATGCGCCGATCGGCGAGGCCGTGGCGATGATGGTGCGCGAGAAGCTGACCGGTCAGCGCCCGCCTGCCTCCGCCGGCAAGGTGCTCGACCTCTGGCGCGGCTTCATCGAGGACAAGGCGGGGGCCGAGCTCGATACCCTGTCGGGAGCGATCAACGACCAGCAGGCCTTCGCCAAGCTCGTCCGCAACATGCTGTCGGCTATGGAGATGGCCGAGGAGTACGGCGACGACGAGAGCGAAGCCGACAATGACGACCAGTCGGAGCAGGAAGACCAGCCGAGCGGCGACGAGCAGGACCAGGACGAGGTCGACGAGGATGCCGGCACCGATGCCGCCCCCGTCGAGGACAGCGAAGTCTCCGACGAGCAGATGGAGGACGGCGAGACCGAAGGCGCCGAGATCTCCGACGACGACATGATGGAAGAGGGCGAGGACGATTCGGAAACGCCGGGCGAGACCCGCCGTCCGAACACGCCTTTTTCCGATTTCAACGAGAAGGTCGATTATCACGTCTATACCGAAGAGTTCGACGAGATCATCACCGCCGAGGAACTTTGCGATGCCGCCGAGCTGGAGCGCCTGCGCGCCTTCCTCGACAAGCAGCTGGCGCATCTGCAGGGCGCCGTCGGGCGCCTCGCCAACCGGCTGCAGCGCCGCCTGATGGCGCAGCAGAACCGTTCCTGGGATTTCGACCTGGAAGAGGGCTATCTCGATCCGGCCCGGCTGCAGCGCATCATCATCGACCCGATGCAGGCGCTTTCCTTCAAGATGGAGCGCGACACGCAGTTCCGCGATACCGTCGTCACTCTGCTGATCGACAATTCCGGCTCGATGCGCGGCCGGCCGATCACGGTTGCCGCCACCTGCGCCGACATCCTCGCCCGTACGCTGGAGCGTTGCGGCGTCAAGGTCGAGATCCTCGGCTTCACGACGAAGGCCTGGAAGGGCGGGCAGGCGCGCGAAACCTGGCTTGCCGGCGGCAAGCCGCAGACGCCGGGCCGCCTCAACGACCTGCGCCACATCATCTACAAATCCGCCGACGCACCGTGGCGGCGGGCACGCGCCAATCTCGGGTTGATGATGCGCGAGGGCTTGCTCAAGGAGAATATCGACGGCGAGGCGCTGATCTGGGCCCATAATCGCCTGCTCGCACGCCGCGAGCAGCGCCGCATCCTGATGATGATCTCGGACGGGGCGCCGGTGGACGATTCGACGCTGTCGGTCAACCCGGGCAACTATCTCGAGCGGCATCTGCGCGCCGTCATCGAGCAGATCGAGACGCGTTCGCCCGTGGAACTGCTGGCGATCGGCATCGGTCATGACGTGACGCGCTACTATCGCCGCGCCGTGACGATCGTCGATGCCGACGAGCTTGCCGGCGCGATGACCGAGCAGCTTGCCTCTCTGTTCGAAGATCAATCCACCCAGCCACGCGGCGGCCGGCTCCGTCGCGCCGGCTGACGCCAATCAGGGAACCGTCGGGGATGATAGGCAAGCGCCTCCGCCGTGTGGCGTCGATCCTTCTCTGCATCGCCGCCGGCACCTGCCCGTCATGGGCCGGCGACGACGTGTCGGTCATTAGCCGGCAAATATCCGATTTCAGGATCGGCTCTTCGCAGATGCAATTCGGCTCGCTGGAATTTCTCGGCGGGCTGGAGATGGTCTCCAGCAGAGCGCTGTTCGGCTCGCTCTCCTCCATCCGCTTCCGGCAGGATCAAAAACATTTCGTCGTGGTGCTCGATACCGGCCAGTGGTTGACCGGCAGCATCGAGCGCGACGTCAAGGGCAGGCTTTCAGGCCTTTCCAATGTCGAGATCACGCCGATGAAGAACAGCGCCGGACGCAGCCTCGAGGGCAAGGGCTATATGGACGCGGAGGGCCTGGCGCTCGACGGCGACCGGATCCTGGTCTCCTTCGAGCAGGAACATCGCGTCGACGTCTATCCCGATCCCGGCTTTGCCCAATCGCGTGCGATCGCCACTTTGCCGATCCTCATCCCGCGCAAGATGCTGAGCTACAACCGCGGTATCGAAACCATCGCTGTCGCGCCGGCATCGAGCCCGCTCAAGGGCGGCGTGGTCATCGTCTCGGAACGTGGTCTCGACAGCGACGGCAACCGGTTGGCTGCCATTCTGAGCGGGCCGCTGAAAGGGCAGTTCGCGGTCGCGCGGGATGGCAGCTTCGATGTCACCGACGGCGCCTTCCTGCCGAACGGCGACCTGCTGCTGCTGGAGCGGCGTTTCAATATGGCCGAAGGCATCGGCATGCGCCTTCGGCGCATCAAGGGCGCCGATATCCGGCCCGGCGCCGTCGTCGACGGCGAATTGCTGCTCGAAGGCGATTTCAACTCGCAGATCGACAATATGGAAGGGCTCGACACTTTCCAGGCCGCCGACGGCACGACCCATCTCATCCTGATATCGGACGACAACCATTCGATCCTGCAGCGCAATCTGATGCTGGAATTCCGACTTTCCGACAGTGTGAAGCAGGCTGCGTCAGACTGATGTCACAAGCTTTGGCTATCGGATTGAACCGCAGTCGGCCGATCTGAGCCTTCGTCCCGTAGCCGCTATCGGAGGGAAATCATGGTGCATATCCATGTCATGGGCGCGTCCGGTTCCGGCACGACATCGCTCGGCCTTGCGCTTGCCGAGAAGCTCGATATCGCCCATCTCGACACCGACGATTTCTTCTGGATGCCGACCGATCCGCCGTTCACGACGCCGAGGGACGCCGATGAGCGCATCCGCATGCTCCTTGAGGCGGCGGCGCGGCATGACGGCTGGGTCCTCTCCGGCTCCGCGCTGAAATGGGGGAGGCAGATCGAGCCGTTCTATGACCTGATCGTGTTCCTGAGAATCGAGCGGGAACTTCGGATGGCGCGTATCCGTGCGCGGGAGATCGCCCGATATGGAGAGAGGATCGGTCCTGGCGGCGACATGGAAGTCAAAAGCGGAGAGTTCATGGAATGGGCGGCAAGCTACGATACTGCGGGTCCTGAACGGCGCAGTCTTGCGGCCCATGGACAATGGCTGGAAACGCAGACGGCGCCGGTCTTGCTGCTCGATTCATCGCGAGAGATCGACGATCTGACGGCAGAGGTGCTTCTGCATCCTGCGATCGCCGCCGGTGCTGTCCGGCGGCGTCGGTGATCTTGTTGCTCAGCTGGCGCGCGCGGCCTGCATCGGCCGCAGCACGTTCATCAGCGCGCCATAGGGCAGCAGCATGACGAGGCCGACGATCATCTTGACGGCGAAATCGCCGAGCGCCCAGGAAATCCAGCGAGGCGCCTCGGTGGCGAAGACGCCGAGGACGGGAGCGGCTTCCAGCGCGAAAGGCTCGTTCGGGCCGAGGAAGACGAAGAACGCGGCAAAGGAAAGCGAGAAGAACATCACCGTATCGAGCGCCGAGCCAATCAGCGAGCCGACGAGCGGCGCGCGCCACCAGGCCTGGCGGCGAAGGCGGTTGAAGACGGCGATATCGAGCAGCTGGCCGGCGAGATAGGCCGATCCGGAGGCGATGGCGATGCGCGGCACGGAGGTGAAGAAGGACAGCGTCACACCGACGACGAAGCCGGCAAAGACGACCTTGCGGGCTGCCTGCGGGCCGAACTGGCGATTGGTCAGATCGGTGATCAGGAAGGCGACCGGATAGGAGAAGGCGCCCCAGGTCAGGATGTCGGCGAGATTGATGCCGGCGACTTCGGCGTTCAGCGGAAACTGGACGAGGAAGTTGGAGGCGACGACGACAAGCGTCATCAGAGCGACATAGGCAATAGTATAGCGGGTCTTCAGCATTTTTTTATCCTGGGTGATGCCACCAGTTGGAGAGACAGGCCGGCAAAGCAAAAGGCCTGACGGAGATCATCCGTGCAAGCCTTTCGAAGCCGTATTGAAGAAGGGCAGAAGCTTACGCAGCAGCGGCTTCGGCGGTCTTCTTGACGATCTGGCGGCGCAGCAGGCGTGCGCGCATCGACAGTTCGTTTTCGCTTGCCTTGATCAGGAACGCATCGAGGCCGCCACGATGTTCGACGGAGCGAAGAGCCGCAGCCGAAACACGAAGACGATAACGCTGGTTGAGGGCGTCGGAGATCAGCGTTACCTGGCACAGGTTCGGCAGGAACCGGCGCTTGGTCTTGTTGTTGGCATGGCTGACATTGTTACCAGTCAGGACGGCCTTGCCGGTCAATTCGCACACGCGGGACATGGAACACCTATTCTTGTTTTTCTCGGGCCATCGAATTGCCATCCCCGGCAAAACCGGGCTCGCAATCCAACAGGCATGATTGGAAAGTTGCGGTTCTATAGTCAGACAGGCCGCGCGCGTCAAGCCAAACCTTGGCCTTTCCCGCAATTCTGTCAAAAAGCTGCTGTTTTCTTCCCTTCATGGCAGGAGTATAGAGCGCTCAGCAAGGCTGCCGGCGCAGGGCAAGACAAGGCTTCACTCATGGCTCATTCGGGCAGACGCATTTTCATTTCGGTCATCGCCGCACTCCTTGCCATACCGGCATCGGCGGCCGAGGTCCAGCATCAGACGGTATATCGGGTGACGCTCGCCGGCCTGCCGATCGCGCGCGCCGCGTTCCTGACGCAGATCGAGGACGATCACAGCTACAAGATCGCGGGCGATATCAAATCCGCCGGCCTTGCCGATCTCATCAAGACCATCTCGGCAAAGACCAGCGTCACCGGCGTCGTCCGCAACGACCGGCTGCAGGCGGTGAAGTATTCGCTCTACTATAAGACCGGCAAGAAGGCCCGCGTCTACGAGGTCAGCTACCGCAACGGCGACATCATATCGGCGACCACGACCCCGACGCCGAAGCGGCCGAAGAACTGGATCGACGTCACGCCGCGCGACATGCGCTCGGTGCTCGATCCGATCTCCGGCCTCGTTTTCACCGGGGATACCAAGGTCTGTTCGCAGACGCTGCCGATCTTCGACGGCGAGACGCGCATGGATCTGGTGCTCTCGCCGAAGGGCGACGAGGATTTCTCGACGGACGGCTTCAAGGGCAAGGCGCTCGTCTGCGGTGTGCGATTCGTGCCGCGCTCAGGCTACAAGAAGGGCCGCAAGGATATCGACTATCTCAGCAAGAGCGACCGGATGGAAATCTGGTTTGCCAAGTCGCAGGCGGCAAATGTATATGCTCCCGTCTATGTGCGCATTCCCACAGAATATGGAATGGTGACGATCACCGCCGTCAAATACGGCAGCGTCAGCTGACGGAGCTTTCGCCTCCGTGAAGGGGGACAGATGAAGCTTCGGGCGACGGCGATCGGTTTTACGGCCATTCTGATGTGGTCGTTCCTGGCGCTCTTGACGGCGGCGTCCGGCAAGATGCCGCCATTCCAGCTTTCGGCCATCTGCTTTGCGATCGGCAGCATTCCCGGCCTCGTCGTGCTCGTCCGCAATCCCGCGCGGTTCGTGCTGCTGAAGCAGCCGGCCAGGGTCTGGGTGACAGGCATCGCAGGGCTCTTCGGCTATCATTTCCTCTATTTCACCGCACTCAGGAACGCGCCGGCTGTGGAGGCGGGGCTGATCGCCTATCTCTGGCCGCTCCTGATCGTCGTCGGCTCGGCGCTTCTGCCGGGAGAGCGGCTGCGCTGGTATCATGTGGCGGGCGCGCTTGCCGGGCTTTGCGGCACTTTCCTCATTGTCGGCCGCAACGGCATCGACTTCGACGGCGCTTATGCCATCGGTTATGGCGCCGCCTTGCTCTGCGCCTTCACATGGTCCGGCTATTCGCTGCTGACGCGGCGTTTCGAGGCCGTCTCTACGGATGTCGTCACCGGCTTCTGCCTTGCAACCTCGATCCTGTCGCTGTTCTGCCATCTCGGCCTCGAGGCGACGGTCTGGCCGACAACGGGCTTCGAATGGATCGCCGTCATCGGGCTCGGGCTTCTGCCGGTCGGGGCCGCCTTCTATGCCTGGGATTACGGCGTCAAGAACGGCGATATCCAGATCCTCGGCGCCGCAAGTTATGCCGCGCCGCTGCTTTCGACGCTCATCCTGACGCTGTTCGGATTTGCCGAGCCGAGCTGGCGGATCGCACTGGCCTGCCTGCTCGTCACCGGCGGGGCGGTGCTGGCGGCTCAGGAGATGTTCCGCCGCAAGACTGCGGTGTCGACCGTCGCGGCGGAGTAGCTTCAGCCGCCGGGCTTCCAGCCGGGCGGCGCCATTTCGAAGCTCGAAAATTCGAAGCCGGGCGCGACGGTGCAGCCGACCAGGGTGAAATCGCCGCGGCTTTCGGCCGATTGCCACCAATTGGCGGGAATGATCGCCTGCGGCCGCTCGCCGGCGGAAAGATCGGTTCCGAGCGTCAGCGTTTCACTCGTCGTTCCGTCTTCCGAACGGTGCAGCGAAAGCGGCGCGCCGGCATAATAGTGCCAGACCTCGGCGGCGTCATGGACGCGGTGCCAGTGGGAGCGCTGTCGCCGCGTCAGCAGGTAATAGATTGCCGTCGAATGGCCACGCGCGCCTCCCGAGGTGTCGCGGAAAGTCTGCACGTACCAGCCGCCTTCCGGATGCGGCTCCATGCCGAGTTCGCGGATGATCTCCTCGGGAGACATCAGAAATTATCCTTGCGCTTGCGGATCTCGGCAAAGACCTCCTCGTTGGTCTTGCCTTCCATGACCAGATTGCGGCGGATCGCCGGATCGGCGGCACGCAGGAACGGATTGGTTTCCTTTTCCAGCCCCAGCGTCGTCGGAATGGTGAATTTGCCTTCCGCCCGCAGGGCTTCGATCTCGGCGGCACGGTTCTTCAGGCGCTCATTGCCGGGATCGACCGTCAGCGCGAAGCGGGCGTTGGAGAGCGTATATTCGTGGCCGAAATAGACGGCGGTCTCATCCGGCAGCACGGCGAGCTTCTGCAGGGAATGCCACATGTCGGCGGCCGGGCGTTCGAACAGGCGGCCGCAGCCGAGCGCAAACAGCGTGTCGGCGGCAAAGAGCAGCTTGTCGTCGGCGAAGTGATAGCAGATGTGGCCGGCGGTATGACCGGGTGTTTCGATGACGTTGACCGTATGGTCGCCGAAGAGGAACCTGTCGCCATCGGCCATCGTGCGGTCGAGGCCGGGAATGGCGACCGCCTCGTTGATCGGGCCGATGATCTCGCAGCCGAACTGCTGCTTCAGCGCCAGGTTGGCGGCGACATGATCGGTGTGGTGATGGGTGGTGAAGATATGGGTGATCTTCCAGCCGCGGCGTGTCGCCGCTTCCAGGATCGGCGCTTCCTCCGGCGCGTCGATCGCCGCGGTAAAGCCCGTCTCCACGTCATGCACGAGAACGCCGAAATTGTCGGTGCGGCAGAGAAAAACGTCTAATTCCAAAGGTTTCATCGTCAAATAATCCTTTGTCATGCGAGTCTTGCGGGAATGTAGAGGGTCCGGCCTTGAAGTCCAACCGCCCGCTGATAACATTTATCGCAATGCACGCCGATATCGTCGACCTACGTCAGTTCTACCATTCCGATCTCGGGCGTCTCGCCGAGCAATCGATCGCCATGGCGCTATCCTCGCTCTGGGTGCGGCTGCCGCAGGAGCGTCTCGTCGGCCTTGGTTATGCCGTGCCCTTCCTCGACCGCTTTCAGGCCGATACCGAGCGCACCTTCGCCTTCATGCCGGCCGGGCAGGGCGCAGTGAACTGGCCGATGGGCTCGCTTTCCTCGACGACGCTTGTTTTCGACGAGGAATTGCCGCTGCCGGATTCGTCCATCGACCGCGTGCTGATGGTGCATTCGCTGGAATTTGCCGAAAGCCCGCGCGAGACGCTGAAAGAGCTCTGGCGGGTGCTGGCGCCGGGCGGACGGCTCGTTATCGTCGTGCCGAACCGGCGCGGTGTGTGGGCCCGCATGGAGCACACGCCCTTCGGTTCGGGCCGGCCCTATTCGCGCGGCCAGCTGACGCATCTGCTGCGGGAGACGAATTTCACGCCGGGGGCGACGGCCGAGGCGCTGTTCTTCCCGCCCTCCAAGCTCCGAACCATCCTGCGTCTTCGCCGCGCCTTCGAGCGGATCGGCCGGACGCTGTGGCCGGCCTTCTCGGGCGTCATCATCGTCGAGGCGCAGAAGCGGCTCTATCAGGGCCTGCCGGTCGCCGCGCGCGCCTCCCGCCGCGTCTTCGTGCCGGTTCTGGCACCTCACGGCGTACCGACGACGCGCAACCGGTGACACCGCTCCCGGCTCTCGACAAGAACCGCATTCCGCTTTAATGCCACTTGGTCATTTTCCGGAAAATCCAAGGTCGACCCATGAGCGTTGAGATGAGCAAGCCCGTTCCGCGTCCCGGTATTCTCGATATCGCAGCCTATGTGCCGGGCAAGGAACATGCGCCGGGTGTCGCCCGCGTCTACAAGCTTTCCTCCAACGAAACGCCGCTCGGCGCCAGCCCGAAGGCGATCGAGGCCTTCAAGGCGGCCGCGGACAATCTGGGGCGTTATCCCGACGGGCAGGCGATCGAACTGCGCGAGGCGATTGCCGCCGTGCATGGCCTCAATCCGGCAAACATCCTCTGCGGCAACGGTTCCGACGAACTGCTCGGCCTGCTCTGCCATGTCTATCTCGGCGCCGGCGACGAAGGCATCATCACCGAGCACGGCTTCCTCGTCTACAAGATCCAGATTTTGGGCACGGGCGCCACGCCCGTCGTCGTCAAGGAGAAGGACTATACCGTCGACGTCGACGCGATCCTTGCCGCGGTGACGGAAAGGACGAAGATCGTCTTCATCGCCAATCCCGGCAATCCCACAGGCACCTACGTTCCCGTCAGCGAGATCCGCCGCCTGCAGGCCAGCCTGCCGAAACACGTCGTCCTCGTGCTCGATGCGGCTTACGCCGAATATGTGCGCCGCAACGATTACGAAGCCGGCATCGAGGTCGTGTCTTCCAATTCCAACGTGGTGATGACCCGCACCTTTTCGAAGGCCTACGGTCTTGCGGCGCTGCGCGTCGGCTGGATGTATGCGCCCGCGGAGATCGTCGACGCCGTGAACCGTGTCCGCGCTCCGTTCAACCTGAACGCGGCGGCGATTGCCGCCGGTGCCGCGGCCATCCGCGACCAGGCTTTCGTCCAGCAGGCCGTCTCCTTCAACCAGATGTGGGTGGAGACGCTCACGGAGGCTCTCGAAGCGATCGGGCTGAAAGTGACGCCCTCCGTCGCCAATTTCGTCCTCATCCATTTCCCTGACATCGACGGCAAGCGCGCCGCCGATGCCGACGAGCTCCTGACGAGCCGGGGCTACATCCTGCGCGCCGTGCGCAGCTACGGCTTTTCCAATGCGCTGCGCATGAGCATCGGTCCCGAAGACGCCAATCACGGCGTCATTGCCACGCTGCGCGAATTCATGGGACGGCAGGCATGAGCGTGCTGTTCGATCGCATCGCGCTGATCGGCATCGGCCTGATCGGTTCCTCGCTCGCCCACGACATCAGGCGGCTCGGGCTTACGAAAGAGATCGTGGTCGCGACACGCAGCGCCGATACGCTGAAGCGTGCGGAAGAACTCGGCCTCGGCGACCGCTACACGACGTCTTCGGCGGATGCCGTTAGGGATGCCGATCTCATTATCGTCTCGGTGCCGGTCGGCGCTTCGGAAAGCGTGGCGAAGGAAATCGCCGGCAGCCTGAAGCCTGGCGCTATCGTTACCGATGTCGGCTCCACCAAAGCGTCCGTCATCGCGCAGATGCAGCCGCATATGCCCGACAGCGTGCATTTCATCCCCGGCCATCCGCTGGCCGGCACGGAAAAATCCGGCCCGGATGCCGGTTTCCCCGGCCTTTTCGAAGGCCGCTGGTGCATCTTTACGCCGGTTGTCGGCACCGATGAAACGGCGCTGAAGCGCCTGCGTGGGTTTTGGGAGGCGCTGGGTTCGAAGGTCGACGAGATGGATGCGGAACACCACGACAAGGTGCTCGCGATCGTCTCGCATCTGCCGCATATCATCGCCTACAACATCGTCGGCACCGCCGACGATCTGGAGACGGTGACGGAGTCCGAGGTCATCAAATATTCGGCCTCCGGCTTTCGCGATTTCACCCGTCTTGCCGCTTCCGATCCGACGATGTGGCGCGACGTCTGCCTGCACAACCGCGATGCGATCCTAGAAATGCTGGCGCGCTTCTCGGAGGATCTCGCTTATCTGCAGCGCGCGATCCGCTGGGGCGAGGGCGACAAGATTTTCGAACTCTTCACCCGCACACGCGCCATCCGCCGTTCGATCATCCAGGCCGGCCAGGATGTGGACGCACCCGATTTCGGCCGTCCCCACGCGCTAGAGAAGAAGTAGCCTCTGGCGATGGTGGAGGTGGCGAGCGCAAGTCAGGCGGATATCGACTGGCTGGCTCGCGAGGATGCCAGTGCCGGCAAGGCGTGGGTCTCGCGGTGCGTGGCGCTTGGCGAATATCTCGTTGCCAGGGAGGCCGGCGAGATCGTCGGTTTCCTGCGCTTCTCCCGCTTCTGGGGCAGGGTTCCCTATATGGAAATGATCCGCGTTCTGCCCGGCCACAGGCGGTCGGGTGTCGGCACCGCGCTGTTTCTCGCCTGGGAAACAGCCATGCGCGGCGAGGGCGCCCGGCTGCTGATGACGTCGAGCGAATGCGATGAGAGCCGGCCGCAGGACTGGCATCGCCGCAACGGATTTACCGAAACCGGTGCGATCGATCTGCCTGGCCTGCAATCCGTGCCAGAAGTGTTCTTCATCAAGCGGATCGGTTAGATCGGCGGAATCTTGCCGAGCGGGATGAAGCCGCTGACGGTGGCGTTGCCGCGATCGACGACGAGATCGACCGAGACTTTGTCCTTGCCGCCGGCAAGCGATTTCAAGAGCTTCGTCGCCGTGTTGACGGTCGAGGCGATATCGGGGAAGGCCTGCTTCAGGCTGTCGCCCCAGGGGCCGAGCTGTTCGATCTCCAGCTTGAATTTCCCGGAGAGGAGACCCTGCTCGTCGAAGGAGAAGGGGCCGGTCAGCGTCATCACCTTGCCGTCACCGATATCGGCAACGATGCGGCGCAGTTCGCCGGCAGAACCATTGAGGCCGTTCGGATCGCTGCCGTCGATGAGGCCGGCCTTGCCAGCGACAGTCAGATCGATGCTGGCGGACAGTTTCGGGAAGATCTGCGGCCAGTCCTTGATTGCCGTGTTCGCATCCTGCACCGAGATCGCGCCGTCGAGATCGGCGCCGTTCTGGCGCAGGTGAATTTCGGTGCGGGCCGCATCGAAGCTGACGGTTTGGCCGGTGAAGGAGGAGACCGCCGTCGCCTTCAGGCCCTCGATGACCGTCGAGCTGTGATCGATGCCTTTCAGCCTGGTTGTGAGGCTCGCTTGCAGGTTCGCCCATTGAGCCGAGATCGAGAGGCCGTTGGTGGTGCGGATTTCGGCCGGCGAATCGAGCTCCCAGACGATATGGCCGGGCGCATAGACCTGTGCGGCCGAACGCAGCGCGCCGAAGGTGGCGGAGACGCCGTTGACATTGTCGTCGACATCGACCTTCGAGCAGAACAGGCCGATGCGGAAGGGATAGCCGCGGAATTCGATATCGGCGCATTCGCCGCTGACGCCCGCCGGATTGCCTGGCGCGATCGCCTGCAGCACCGTGGTCTTCAGCGCCGACGCCGCATAGAACCAGCCGCCGGTATAAAGCGCGATCACCAGGAGGATGCCTCCGCCCAGCAACCAGAATTTCTTGCTACTGCCTGATTGGCCGCTGCCGGATCGGCTTGACGCTGCCATGATGTTCTCCAATGGTGAATCGCAAAGTGATTCCGGTCTGGCGTGCGATATGGACGAATTTTGGGTGTTTGGCTACGGCTCGCTGATGTGGAATCCGGGCTTCGAATTTCTGGAGCGGGCAGAGGCCCTGGTGCATGGTTACAGGCGTTCGCTGTGCGTTCGCTCCTTCGTCCATCGCGGCACGCGCGACAATCCGGGCCTGGTTCTCGGCCTCGACAGGGGTGGAGCCTGCCGCGGCATGGCTTTTCGTATTTCCCCGGAAAAATGGGATGAGGTGATCGATTACCTCCGCGCCCGCGAACTCGTCACCAACGTCTATCTGGAGCGCCGGGTGCGATTGCAGTTTGCCGGCGGCCGCAGGATGGAGGCGATTACCTACATTGCCGATCGCGACCACGAGCAATATGCCGGTACGCTCGACGCGCTTGCGGCGGCGCGGGTGGTGAACGAGGCCAAGGGGCAATCCGGCCCGAACGATGCTTATGTCTTCAACACGCTCGCCCATCTGAAGCAGATGGGCATCCGGGACCATTGGCTGGAGCAGGTCGTCGACGAAGTGGAGCGGCTGCGCGCCGCCTAAAGCGCGTCGCGATCTTTCAGATTCGCTCCTCGCGCTTTAGGTCTTTGTTTTTACGCATGTCGTTATCGCAAAAACGCTGCACACTTTTGCGCGACATGCTCTAGTCACGCCGTTGCCGCCTTCACCTTGCGCAGCTCGGCCAACCTTTCGACTGCCGTCGGCGGCAAGGGCAGATGCGGATTGCGTTCGACGGTATCGATGAGGAGTTCGTCGCTTGCCCCTTCCGTCACCTCGACCAGATGGGCGAAGAAAGCGTCCGGATCCATCCCCGGCATGATCGGCGGCAAAATCTTCACCTTGAAGTGGCCGGGATAACGAAGGATGCTCCGCCGCGGCCAGAAGAGGCCGGGATGCATGACGATCGGCACGACGGGAATGTTGAGGTCCCGATACATGCGGGCGATGCCGTATTTATAGACCGGCTCGGCGCCTGGCGGACGGCGCGTGCCTTCGGGATAGATGATGAGCTGGCGGCCGGTCGAAAGCTCTTCCCTGGTGCGCTTCAGCACTTCCACCATCACCTTGCCGCGGGCGCCGCGATTGACCGGGATCACCCGCTGCTTCTTGGCATACCAGCCGAACAGCGGAATCCACATCAGCTCTCGCTTCAGGATGTAGACCGGGTCTTTCAGCCAGGGCAGCAGCGCATAGGTGTCCCAGAAGGACTGGTGCTTCGGCGCCAGGATGTAACTGCCGTCCGGCAGGTTCTCCAGACCCTCGATCTCGAAGGTCGTGCCGACGATGACCCGCATCAGCCAGTGGTTGGAACGCGCCCAGTTCTTCGGGATCGCATAGGCGGTCAGGCGCGGCGCCACGAAATAATAGGGCGAGAGCACGATCATCCGGATGATGAGGTTGGCGTAGAAGACCGTGTTGAAGAGAATGGAACGCAGGGCGATCATGAAATTTTCCCGAGGCATGCTCACGCGACCGGCCTACACGATATTGCCCGTCATAAAAAGCGTTTGATGATAGCTTGATGTAAATGCGTCAGTCCGAGGCGACGCTTGCCGAGCGCAGCCCGGTGTGGCGGCCGAAGCCTGTGATGTTGCGGGCGCCGGCCAGCAGCACTTTCACATATTCGGCGAGCATGACGCGCATCGCATTCGGATCGGTGAACCAGTTGCGGGTCTTCAGGTCCGAGTTGACGACGGGATAGGGGATGAATTCGATGTCGGGATCGACATAGGAGAGCTCGGCGAGGCTTCGCGGCATGTGGTAATTGTTGGTGACGACGAGGACGCTCCTGTATCCCTTGGCGTGGATCCAGTTGGAGGCCTCCTCGGCGTTGCCGATCGTGTCTATGGCGTCGTGGCCGATATCGACGCAGCAGGAGAAGAGATCGGCCGACCCTTGCGTCATCCTGCGGATCTGCGCCGGTGTCGTCGTCGGGTGGACGCCTGAGATCAGAAGCCGCTTGCCGGCGCCCTTCTGCAGCAGTTCCACGGCCTGGTCGATACGCTGGTAGCCGCCGGTCAGCACGACGATCGCGTCCGCCTTCGGCTCGACCGGCGGCTTCAGCGTCGTCACCGAATCGGCAAAACGCAGGAAGCCGCCGAAGACCAGGGCGATCGCCAGCACGCAGGCAAAGCCGCCCCAGCGCAGCAGGCGGCGGATCGGGCCGCGCCGCGGCGGCAGACCCGCCGGGCGATGAAGCTCCGGGTCCTGCCGAATCGGGTTGCGTGTCGTCTGGCCCATGGTCATGAATCGTGATTATACGCTGATTGCGGCGCAGAACAGACGCTTTCATGACAAAACGGCATGGTTGGGATCAACTTGCGATGCCGTCGGTGCGCGTCGGGTCCGAACGCAATGTATCGATTTCGTAGATCGTCCGCATGACGGTCAGCCGCGCGGTGAAGGTGGTCAGCAGCGCGATGACGATCATCGTCGCGAAGATGCCGGCATAACCGAGCACGCCGACGGAGAAGGTGCCGAAAAGTGCCGTCGCCTGATCCGTTTCCGGGGTTGCCAGCGTGCGGCTCTGCCAGAAGCCGGCGGTGGCGAAGAAGAGAGCGGCAAGCGCGCTGCCGATCGCCGAGCCCTTGAGGCTGATCTTCAGGAAATGCTTCTGGAATTCGGTGGCGACGAAGGAGCTTTCGGCGCCGACGAAATGCAGAACTTCGACGATGTGGCGGTTGCCCGACAGCGCGCCGCGCGTGGCGAAGACGACGGTCAGCACCATGGCCGAGAAGACCAGCAGCAGGATGCCGGTGCCGATCAGCACCGTCGTGTGCGCCATGGACACCAGCCGGTCGACCCAGGTGCGGTGGTCGTCGAGGCTGGCCTGGGGGATGCTGTCCTTGAGCATCGCCCGCATTCCATCGAAATCCGGCGGATTGCTCTCGTCGATGGTGATGACGACAAGGCGGGGCACGGGCAGATCCTTGAGATCGAGGCCGGGGCCGAGCCAGGGTTCGAGCAGGCGGGCGGTTGCCGCCTCGTCGACGATCTGGCCGCTCTTGGTGCCGACGAAGGTCAGCGCCAGATCGCGCGCCTGCGTCAGCGCCTTTTCCATGTCCAGATTGTCGTCCGGCTTGATCTGGATGGTGATCTCGCGGGAAATCTGGCTCTCCCAGCTTGCCGCCGTCGAGCGCACCATGCTGACGCCGCCGAGCGTCAGGCAGGCGAGAAAGGCCATGATCGATATGACCACCATCAGGGCATTGCCCTGGATGTTGGAGGGCGGCAGGATCGGCGCGGTCGGCCGCACCCGCATTTCCGGCCGCTTTGGCTCAGCCTTGGCTGGCGCCGTTTCCTTGTTTCTGGACGGGGGCTCAGTCATAGATATCGAGGTGCCCCCCCGAAAGGATCATGCGGCGGGCTTCCACCTGCTCCATCAGCGCCAGGTCGTGGGTGGCGATCACCACGGCGGTGCCGAGCCGGTTCAGCTCGAGGAAAAGATTGAGCAGGCGTCTCGCCATCGGCGGATCGACATTGCCGGTGGGTTCGTCGGCCAACAGGACTTCCGGCCGGTCCATCAGGGCGCGGGCGATGGCGGCGCGCTGCTTCTCGCCGCCGGAAAGGACGGGCGGCAGCACGTTGATGCGTTCGCCGAGGCCGACCCATTTCAACAGTTCCAGGACGTCGGTCTTGTAGGAGCTTTCCTCCTTGCCGCGCACGCGTAAGGGCAGGGCGACATTTTCATAGGTGGTGAGATGGTCGAGCAGGCGGAAATCCTGGAAGACGATGCCGACGCGGCGGCGCAGCAGCGGCAATTCGGGACGGGGGATTTCGGAAATATCGCGCCCGAACATGCGGATCAGGCCGCGTGTCGGCTGCAGCGACATGAAAAGCAGCCGCAGAAGCGAGGTCTTACCGGCGCCCGACGGGCCTGTGAGGAACTGAAAGGATTTCTTCGGAATGTCGAAGGTCAGGTCCCGGAGGATTTCCGGGCCCATGCCATAGCGCAAACCGACATTCTCGAAGTGGATCAACGGGCAGCTCAGTCTGTTCTTGGTTTCACCGCATGACTTGTTAACCAACACCGTTAACAGCCGGTAAATTTTGCCGGAAAGACGCCCGTTTGATGGCAATCTTTGCGAAGCATTAACCATTAAAATTTACGACTGAGAAGGATTCGTTTCAATGCCAAGATTGCTTGCGGCATCGAAACCATGTGGACATCTGCGAGGCAGCCACCATGGAAGCATCCTCCTTCAGCCGCCGGACACCGGGCCAGGCCTATGATTTCCTGCCGCCGGAGCCCGCACGCCGCCAGTATCGCTCGGCACGTCCTGCCGATATTTCCGACGCCGAATTCGTGACGGTGGGCAAAGCCTGGCCGAAGGAATTCAGCGCCAGGATCCATAACGACAACCGCAGGCGCATGGCCGCCGCACCCCCGCCGCTCCCGTTGGCGATCGCTGCTTCCGCTCTGCGGACGGCGGAATCCTGGCTGCAGCGCGCTTCGCTGCGCAGCTTCGCGATACTGGTGCTGGCGCTCGCCGTGCTCGTCTTCGGCCTCACGGGCGGCTTTTCCGGCCTTTCCGCCGAGGGCGCCTCATCAGGAGCGCCGCTGCATTTCACCCATGTGACCGTGACGCCGCGGGATGCGAACGGCATGCGCGTGCTCGTCATCAACGGCATCATTGAAAACGAAAGCGGCACCACGCAGACGGTGCATCCGATCCGCGCCGATCTCGTGACCGACGAACGGCTGACGGCAAGCATCGTCATCGATCCGCCCGCCGACGTCGTCTATGCCGGCCAAAGCCGAGGCTTCTCGGCCCGCGTCCAGCATGCCGGCGGAAAGATGCCGGAGGTCCGGCTGTCCTTCCTGCCCTAGCGCATCGGGCCGAGTGATGGCCGGCTTTCGGGCCACAGGCTGCATCAATCGCGTTAATTTCATGCCCGGCGAGGCTGTTTCAGGCCCGCATATGTGCTAACGGCTTACCCTTCTTTTTCATGGAGCAAGCCCCTATGCCTGTCGTGCGCGGAAAAAACATCGAGCCGCTCTTCACCGCCGAGCAGATCGCCGAGCGCAATCATTCGATGGCGCGGGAGATCGCCAACGGTCCGACCAAGGACCTGCTCGTCATCGCCGTGCTGAAGGGCTCCTTCATCTTCGCCGCCGACCTGATCCGCGCCCTGCATGACACCGGGCTTGCCCCGGAGGTCGAGTTCATCACGCTGTCGAGCTATGGTATCGGCACGGTTTCGCAGGGCGTGCGCATCGTCAAGGATATCGACAGCGACGTGCATGGCCGCGACGTCCTCCTGATCGACGATATCCTCGAATCCGGCCGGACGCTGCTTTTTGCCAAGGAACTGCTCTTCGAGCGCGGCGCACGCAACGTCACGATCGCCGTGCTGCTCGACAAGCGGGTCAAGCGCAAGGAAAAGCTGGAGGCCGACTATGTCGGCTTCGAATGCCCGGACTATTTCGTCGTCGGCTACGGCATGGATGTCGCTTATGCCTTCCGCGAACTGCCCTTCGTCGGCGTCGTTACGGGCGACGCCTGACCATTGGTGA
The DNA here is from genome assembly GCF_047445895.1 of Rhizobium sp. BR 249. Taxonomy (NCBI): domain Bacteria; kingdom Pseudomonadati; phylum Pseudomonadota; class Alphaproteobacteria; order Hyphomicrobiales; family Rhizobiaceae; genus Rhizobium; species Rhizobium sp. BR 249. Next base: position 45,583 of record NZ_JARWKX010000017.1, read on the forward strand.
TCAAGACGGGTTGTTAACCATCCCGTCCATCGCTTCGTCATCTTTACCGATCGAAAAGGAAAGTCTGGTGATTTCCGTCGCGGGGCTGAAGACGGAGCAATGCACATATGGCAAGAATTCTGATTACGGAAGACGAGGACTCCCTGCGGTCTTTCGTAGCCCGGGCCTTGCGGCTCGACGGTCATGAGACCGATGAAGCGGCCGACGGCGCCGAGGGGCTGGAGAAGCTGAAGGACGGGGTTTACGATCTCCTGCTTTCGGATATCCGCATGCCCGTGATGGACGGCATCGAGCTCGCCCATCAGGCAAAAGACGCTTTCCCGAGCCTGAAGATCCTGCTGATGACCGGCTATGCCGAACAACGCGAGCGGGCCGACGATCTGGCAGAAAAAATCATCGACGTCGTCGCTAAGCCATTCGCGCTTCCCGATATACGCAAGGCTGTCGCCCGCGCGCTCGTCGCTTAAAGCAACGCTCTCACCACTGCACGGCGGTACGAGGCCTACTGGATGTCCAGGAGCCGTTCGAGATACCGCCGTTCCATTTCCTGCGGCGGATTGTTGCCGAGCTTCTCGCGGATCGCATCGAGGATTTCGCGCGCGCGCTGAACGTCGATTTCATCGGGCACCTTGACGCCGTCGTCTTCGAGAGGCCCCGTGGTCCGCCGCAGCCGGCCGAGCGGGTCGCGACCGGTCTGGTCGCCTTGGCCCACCTGCCCGCCCGGGCCCTGTCCCTGCTGGCCGCGTTGCGCCTGCATCATCTGGTTCATCATGTCGCGGGCGCCCTGGCGAAGGGCTTCCAGCGCGCGGCCCTGGTTCTCGACGGCCGTGTCGCCGCGGCCCTGGCCGAGCTCGCGGCCGGCGCCGTCCATCTCACGCTGGGCCTGGCCGAAGCCCGGGCCGGGCTTCATGCCCATTTCGCCGAGTTTCTTCTGCAATTCGCCGAGCTGCTTGCCGAGCGCATCCTGCTGGGCGCGCAACTGCTTCAGCGCTTCCCTGAGCTGCTCGGCCGTCATCTGGTCGGAGGGTTGCTCGCCCTGGCCCTGCTGCCCTTGCTGCTGGTCCTGCGGCTCGCCGTTCTCTCCCGGCGTCATCTCGTCGAGCAGCGGATCGTTTTCGCCCATATCGGATTCGCCGCGCTGCATGCGGTCCTTGAGCTGCTGATCGAGGCGGAAGGTCTCTTCCATCAGCTTCTGCTGGTCGCGCAGGATCTCGCCGAGCTTGTCGATCTGCTTGCGGGCTTCGCTGTTCTCCTGGCCCTGCTGACCCCGCTGCGGGCGGCCCGCCTGCAGGTTGTTCATCATACGCTGCAATTCCGAGAGCATCTGCTGGGCCGCGTCGCGATTGCCGGAGCGGGCGAGATTTTCGATCTGGTCCATCATCCGTTCCAAATCCTGCTGGCGCAGGATGTTCTGCGCATTCTGGTTCGGCTGCATCATCGGCGCGCTCTGCATGCGCTGGGCGAGCTCGGTCAGGTACTCCTGCATCGCCTTGCGCAGTTCGTCCATCAGCTTCTTGATCTCCGCGTCGGGCGCGTTGCGGTTCAACGCGTCGGCAAGCTTCTGCTGGGCTTCACGCAGCTTGCGCTCGGCGAGCGAAAGATCGCCGTCCTCCATGCCAAGCGCAATCTCCCAGAGATACTGGGCCGTATCCTTCAGCGCGTCCTCGCCCTTTGCGAGCTTCATGCGCACCAAGGCCGATTCCAGCAGCAGGTAGTTGGTGAGCTTGGGGATCGTCTCCTCGGGACGGATGGTCAGCGCCTCGTTCAGCGCGATTGCCTGCGGCATCTTGCGTGTATCGAGCGCGAAAACCTGCCGTTCCTCGGCGACGGCTGCGGCAAGCGGCTCGTTGAAGGGCCGCGAGGGCAATATCATTTCATAAGGCGGGCTGCGGCCGGTCTGGCCGGCGGCATCCTTGGCGACGAGGGTGATGCGCACGCGCTTGCCGGCAAGCGGATGTTCGGTCAGGTTCCGGCTGGTCACGCCCTTGGCATCGCGGGCGTTGCGGCGCGGAATATCCAGGCGGTATTCCGGCAGGGGATAGAGCGGCGTCGCCGCTGGATCGTTTTCCAGAGGAACGATCTCCGCATGGGCTTCCTGGACGCCGTAGTCGTCCTTGACGGTGAAACCGATTTCCAGCGCGCCGTTGACGCTCGGCTTCGGCATGCCGTCAAAGGCGATCTCAGGCGCCTTATCGGGCAGTACCTCGAAGCTCCAGCGGCGGCCGTTGACTTCGAGTGCGCCGTTTTCCTCGAGCTTCATCACATGCGTCTGCGCGACGAGGGCATTATTGGCAGGTGCGCCCGCCGCCGGCTGCTCGCCTGTCGGCGCTGCCGCCTGCTGCGGTTTCGTGTCCGCCTGCACTGATATATCCTGCGCCTCGCCGTTCGCCTTGCGGAAGACCACTTTTTCGGCCGTCTTTCCGCCGCTGACGCGCACGGTGAGGCCTGAAAATTGCGGAATGCCGATCGGTGCCTGCTCGCTGCCGTCAGCGGTGAGATAGACGGGCGCACGGCCGGTATAGGGGGGCGGCGTCACCCAGGCATCGATGCGCACCGCCGGATCGACCGTCACCTGCTCGGGAGCTGACTGCAACGCATCACCAAGCGAGCCGCCGTTGATCGACAGGGAGTAGCCGAAAGCGGTGACGAGCAGCAGCGCGGGAATGGCGCGAAGAGCGAAGCGGTCATGGGCGGCGATGTCAGGCCTCGGCATGCCGGCATCGAGCGCCGCGATCTTCTCGGCCATGCGCGCCTGGTGCTCGCGCCAGAGCGCGCGGGCAAAGGGCGTATCGAAGGCCGGGTCGTCTTCCTGGACGGTAACCGGCTGGTGCGGCAGGCCGTTGCGCTCTTCCAGCATACGGTCGGCTTCGGCGGTTTTCGGCCAGCGCAGATGGCGGAAGGGGACGAGCGAGACGAGGAAGGCGGCGGCGAAGGCGATCAGCAGCAGGATGCGAAGCCAGTCCGGCACGCTGCGGAAGATGCCGAACCAGGAGGCGGAGAGATAGAAAGCAACGACGGAGAAAACAGGCATCAGCGGCGGCAGCAACTGCTCGAAAAAGAGCACGATGCGCGCCAGCAGGCGTTTCGTCGTTACCAGCCGGGCAAGCGAGGGGCGGAGCGCAAATGCACCTTTCTTCTGCCTCGAGGGGCTTGTCATCGGTCCGGTCTCCGCGATCTGGCGTTCTGGTACAGAGGGCGCTTCCGGCGATTGCAGGGCAATACGCTCATGATTGACAAGGATAACACTCTTTATGGCGAAGGCGAGGGCGAGCGGCCGGCAATACCGGCTTTTCACGTTCGTTCGCCAAAAAGTGATGGCTTTGTCAGTCGAGCCAAGCCGGAACCGAGTCGAGACCGATCAGTTCGGCATAGGTCCTGCGCGGGCGAATCACATGGAAATCGCTGCCCTTGACCAGAACCTCGGGCACCAGCAGGCGGCTGTTATAAGTGCCGGCCTGCACCGCGCCATAGGCGCCGGCGGTGCTGACGGCCATCAGATCGCCGGGCTTCGGCATCGCCATCTCGCGGTCGAGCGCCAGGTAATCGCCGGTCTCGCAAACGGGGCCGACCACGTCCGCACGGATGCGCGGGGCGTTGGCCGCCGAAATCGTCACCGGGCGGATCTCGTGATAGGCCTCGTAGAGGGTCGGGCGGATGAGATCGTTCATCGCGCCGTCGACGATGACGAAGGTCTTCTCGCCGCCGTCCTTCACGTAGAGCACTTCGGTCACCAGGATGCCGGCATTGCCGACGATCAGGCGGCCGGGCTCGGTGACGATCTTGCAATCCAGGCCGCGCAGCTGGTTCTTGACGATCGCCGCATAGGCATCCGGCAGCGGCGGCGGATTGTTGTCGTCCTTATAGGGAACGCCGAGGCCGCCGCCGATATCGACGTGATGGATGGTGTGGCCGTCGGCCCGCAGCGTCGCGACGAGATCGCGCAACAGCTTGAAGGCGTCGTCGAAGGGCTGCAGCTCGGTGATCTGGCTGCCGATATGCATGTCGATGCCGGTGGCTTCGATGCCCGGCAGCTTGGCGGCATGGGCATAGATGGCGCGGGCGCGCTCCCAGGAGATGCCGAACTTGTTTTCCTTCTTGCCGGTCGAAATCTTCGAATGCGTCTTCGCGTCGACATCCGGATTGATGCGGAAGGAGACCGGAGCTTTCTTGCCCGCGTTGACGGCGCGCTGGTTGAGGATCTCGAGCTCAGGCTCGGATTCGACGTTGAAGCAGTAGATGCCGGCCTCGAGCGCGAAATCCATTTCCTGCGGCGTCTTGCCGACGCCCGAAAACATGATGCGGCTTGCCGGAATGCCGGCGGCGAGCGCGCGGCGCAGTTCGCCTTCCGAGACGACGTCGATGCCGGCGCCGAGGCGGCCGAGCGTCTTCAGTACCGCCTGGTTCGAATTCGCCTTCATCGCGTAGCAGACCATGGAGTCGACATCGGCGAAGGCTTCCGAGAAGACGCGGTAATGGCGTTCCAGCGTCGCCGTGGAATAGACGTAGAAAGGTGTGCCGACCGCCTTGGCGATCTCGGGAACGGGGACATTCTCGGCGTGAAGGATGCCGTCGCGGTACTCGAAATGGTTCACGGGCTCATGCCTTAAAGAAGGGGATCGAGAAGGAAGGGCTTGTCGACGGTTCCGGGCTGTTTCGTCGGTTTGGAAACGTCGCCTTCCTTCGTTGCCGCAGCACTCGGCGGATCGAGATCGCCCTTGCGCCCGCATCCGGCAACGGCAAGGCCGATGACGGCGAGCACCGCCGTCAGGCGGATGAGGTGCGGCAAGCTCTTCTGCATGGATATCCTCTTGTGCGGCGTATGACAGACTTCATTTCGAACGATGGGCATCTTCATAGCGAAGTTTATCCGCCTTGTGCACCCTGATTGTTGGGCGGTCCTCCCGCGTCGGCGGGAAGGGCGAGGCGGGCTTTCACCCGCCCGCAATTTGTCAGTTACGGGCGCGCCAGAAGGCGATCTGCTTGCGCACTTCGGAGGGGGCGGTGCCGCCGAAGCTCTTGCGGCTGGCGACGGAGGCCTCCACCGTCAGCACGTCGTAAACCTTGTCGGTGATCGCGGAATGGATCGCCTGCAGATCGGAGAGCGGCAGCTCGGCAAGATCGCAGCCCTTGCTTTCGGCAAGCGCCACGGCGCGGCCGGTCACGTGATGGGCATCGCGGAAGGGCAGGCCCGCTTCGCGCACCAGCCAGTCGGCAAGGTCGGTCGCAGTCGAATAGCCGGAGCCCGCCGCAGCCTTCATGCGCGCGGTGTTGACGGTCATGTCGCGCACCATGCCGGTCATGGCGGCGATCGCGAGTTCCAGGCTCTCTGCGGCGTCGAAGACCTGTTCCTTGTCTTCCTGCATGTCCTTGGAATAGGCGAGCGGCAGGCCCTTCATGATCGTCAGCAGTGCCACCAGCGAGCCGTTGATGCGGCCGGTCTTGGCGCGCACCAGCTCGGCCGCATCGGGGTTCTTCTTCTGCGGCATGATCGAGGAGCCTGTGGAGAAGGCGTCGGAGAGACGCACGAAGCCGAATTGCGGGGTCGACCAGATGACGATCTCTTCGGCCAGGCGCGACAGATGCATGCCCGTAATCGCGGCGATCGACAGAAATTCGATGGCGAAGTCGCGGTCGGAGACCGTGTCGATGGAATTGCGGGTCGGCTCACGGAAGCCGAGAGCCTTGGCCGTCATGTGGCGGTCGATCGGATAGCCGGTGCCGGCAAGGGCGGCAGCACCGATCGGGCTTTCGTCCAGGTGCTCGATGGCATGGCGCACGCGCGAGCGGTCGCGGCCGAACATTTCGACATAGGCCATGCAGTGATGGCCGAAGGTGACGGGCTGGGCGGTCTGCAGATGGGTGAAGCCCGGCATGACGCTTTCGGCATGTTCCTCGGCGCGGTCGAGGAAGGCCGCGATCAGGCCGGTCAGCATCTGTTCGGTCTTCTGCAGTTCTTCCTTCACCCAGAGGCGGAAATCGAGCGCCACCTGATCGTTGCGCGAGCGGGCGGTGTGCAGTCGTCCGGCTGCCGGGCCGATCAGCGTCGCCAGGCGCGCTTCGACATTCATGTGGATGTCTTCGAGCTGGCGGGAGAATTCGAAATTGCCACTTTCGATTTCTGACAGGATCGTGTTTAGCCCGTGAACGATCTTGTCCTTATCGTCTGAAGAAATGATGCCCTGATGGGCGAGCATCGTCGCATGGGCGATCGAACCGCGGATATCCTGCGCGAATAGCTTCTTGTCGAAACCGATCGAGGCATTTATCTCCTCCATGATCGCGTCCGGGCCGGAGGCGAAGCGCCCACCCCACATCTGGTTGGAGGATTTGGTGTCCGTGTTGCTCTCGGCCATGGAAGATGCCCGTCCTGGAGAATGAAATGACGACGAAAAAACCTTTCGGCCTGCCGTCCGTAAAACTAATCGCAATCGCCGCCGTCGCAGGCGTCGTTGCCGGTGCGGCAGCGGTATACGTGAAGGAGACGGGGATTGGCAATGGTGCCGGCAATACGGCTTCGGCCGAATGCTCGCTGGCCAAGGAGCGCGCCGCCAATCTGACGCCGCTGATGAAGGGGCAGGTTGCCGCCATGGTTGCCGCCAATGAGCCGCGCAAGCTGACCGCGGTTTCCTTCAACGGACCTGATGGTAAGCCGATGGCGCTCGATCATTTCGCCGGCAAGACCGTGCTTCTCAATCTCTGGGCGACATGGTGCGTTCCCTGCCGCGAGGAAATGCCAGCGCTGAACGCGCTGGAAAAGGAGATGGGCGGCGAAAAGTTTCAGGTCGTAACCGTCAATATCGACAGCGGCGACGACGAAAAGCCGAAGACTTTCCTCGCCGAGACCGGCGTCGACGCGCTGCAGCTCTATCGCGACAACGCGATCGGCGTCTTCAACAGCCTGAAGAAGGAAGGCCTCGCCTTCGGTCTGCCGGTGACGCTGCTGCTCGACGACAAGGGATGCCTGATCTCCGCCATGAACGGCCCCGCCGCCTGGGACAGCGAAGATGCCAAGGCGCTGATCAAGGGGGCGATCGGATCGTAAGGATATCGCTCAGGAGTCCCCATCTCCCCTTATGAGGAAGACGCCCGCGATTCCGATCAGGACGCAGCATTGCAGCAGGAACATGGGTGTTTCGGTCGACATGGCGTTTCCTCCCGTTCACGGCAAGGAAAGCATTTCGCCGGCGTTTGTTCCATTCGCCTTTTTAGGCGATGACGTGCATTAGCGCGTCGGAACCGGCACTTCGCCGCGATAGTCATAGAAGCCGCGGCCGGACTTGCGTCCGAGCCAGCCGGCTTCGACATATTTCACCAGCAGCGGGCAGGGGCGATATTTCGAGTCCGCCAGACCGTCATGCAGCACCTGCATGATCGAGAGACAGGTGTCGAGACCGATGAAATCGGCAAGCTGAAGCGGTCCCATCGGGTGGTTGGCGCCGAGCTTCATCGCCGTGTCGATGGCATCGACCGTGCCGACGCCTTCGTAAAGCGTGTAGATCGCTTCGTTGATCATCGGCAGCAGGATACGGTTGACGATGAAGGCGGGGAAATCCTCGGCGACAGTGATGGTCTTTTCCAGCGTGCCGACGAATTCCTTGGCGGCGGAGAAAGTCTTCTCATCGGTCGCGATGCCGCGCACGAGTTCGACCAGCTTCATCACCGGAACCGGGTTCATGAAATGAATGCCCATGAAGCGTTCGGGGCGGTCGGTGGCCGCGGCAAGCCGGGTGATGGAAAGGGAAGAGGTGTTGGTGGCAAGCAGCGCCTCCGGCTTCAGCACGGGGCAGACCTGGGTATAAATCTTGCGCTTGACGCTTTCGTCCTCGGTGGCGGCTTCGATGACGAGATCGGAGGGGGCGAGATCGTTGACATCGGCGGAGCCTGATATGCGCGACAAGGTCGATTTGCGTTCCTCGTCGGTCATCTTGCCGTTCGTCACCAGGCGGGCGAGATTGCCGTTGATGGTGGCGAGGCCGGATTCGATGCGGTCCTGCGAGAGATCGTAGATGTGAACCCTGTAACCTGCGGCGGCCGAAACATGCGCGATGCCGCAGCCCATCTGGCCGGCACCGATAATCCCGATATTCTTCAACACCGCACTCATCTCCAAACCCCCGCTCGGCAGCCGCCCCCGCGTTGCCGCATTATTTTAGCATTACTGCCGGACGAAAGATCGCCCGGCAGCAGATAAAAGACAATTTTCCAGTCATTCGCAAGTGCGAAAGAAAAGCATGGAGCCCGCTCAGAGCGCCTTTTGCAATTCCGGCAGTGCGTCGAAGAGATCGGCGACGAGGCCGTAGTCGGCGACCTGGAAGATCGGCGCCTCCTCGTCCTTGTTGATGGCGACGATCACCTTACTGTCCTTCATGCCGGCCAGATGCTGGATCGCCCCGGAAATGCCGGCGGCGATATAGAGATCGGGCGCGACCACCTTGCCGGTCTGGCCGACCTGCCAGTCGTTCGGCGCATAGCCGGCATCGACGGCGGCACGGCTTGCACCGACGGCGGCGCCGAGCTTGTCGGCAACCGGCAGGATGACTTCCTTGAACTTCTCGGCAGAACCGAGCGCCCGGCCGCCCGAGATGATGATCTTCGCCGAGGTCAGTTCCGGACGTTCCGAGGCCGACAGCGCATCGGAGACGAAACGCGACAGGCCGGGATCGGAGACAGCCGGGATTGCTTCGACGGAGGCAGAGCCGCCTTCACCAGCGGAGGCAAAGGAAGCGGTGCGCACGGTGATCACCTTCTTGGCATCGCTTGCCTGCACCGTCTGGATGGCATTGCCGGCATAGATCGGACGCTTGAAGGTATCGGATGAAACGACTTCGATGATCTCCGAGACCTGGGCGACATCGAGAAGAGCGGCCACCCGCGGCAGCACCGTCTTGCCGACCGAAGTCGCGGCCGAGAGGATCGTGTCGTAGGAACCGGCSAGCGARACGATCAGGTCGGAAAGCGGYTCGGCCAGATTGTTGGCGAGCTCGTCGCTTTCGGCGAGCAGCACCTTGGAGACGCCGGARAGTTTGGCCGCCGCATCGGCCGCAGCCCTGGCGCCCTTGCCGGCAACGAGAATGTGGATATCGCCGCCGATCTGGCTKGCAGCCGTCAGCGCCTTGGCGGTCTGGTCGGAAAGGCTGGCATTGTCATGATCGGCCAGAAGAAGAATGGTCATTGATAATTACTCCTATTCCAACCCGATTAGAGCACGCCGGCTTCGTTCTTGAGTTTGTCGACGAGTTCGGCGACCGACTTGACCTTGACGCCGGCCTTGCGGCCGGACGGCTCCTCGGTCTTCAGCACCTTCAGCCGCGGCGTCGTATCGACGCCGAAATCGGCTGGCGTCTTCTTGTCGAGCGGCTTCTTCTTCGCCTTCATGATGTTCGGCAGCGAAGCATAACGCGGTTCGTTGAGACGCAGATCGGTGGTCACCACCGCCGGCAGCTTGACCTCTATCGTCTGCAGGCCGCCGTCGACCTCGCGGGTCACGGTTGCTTTGCCGTCACCGATCTCGATCTTCGAGGCGAAGGTCGCCTGGGCCGAACCCAAGAGTGCCGCCAGCATCTGGCCGGTCTGGTTGCTGTCGTCGTCGATCGCCTGCTTGCCGGTGATGATCAAGCCCGGCTGTTCGGCATCGGCGACCGCTTTCAGGATCTTGGCCACAGTGAGCGGCTCGACCGCATCGTCGGTCTCGACCAGGATCGCCCGGTCGGCGCCCATGGCAAGTGCGGTCCGCAGCGTCTCCTCGGCCTTGGCCGGGCCGATCGACACGACCACCACCTCTTCCGCTTTGCCGGCTTCCTTCAGCCGCAGCGCCTCTTCCACCGAGATCTCGTCGAACGGGTTCATCGACATCTTCACATTGGCAAGCTCGACACCCGTGCCATCCGGCTTCACCCGGATCTTCACGTTGTAGTCGACAACCCGTTTGACTGGGACGAGAATCTTCATGGGGTCCTTCCTTCAAGAGAGAACTGGCTTCAGCGAGGCTGTGAGGAAAATGCGCGCTCGGGCGCCGCTCCGATTGTCGAATGGCGACATGGATACGCGTTTTTCCTCCAAATACAACGCTTCCATGACGCCGGCAGGCAATTTGCCGGCAATATATGGACGTTTACGTTCACGTCAATATAGGAGTCAGCGCCGACCCCAGGGAAAGCGCTGTGCCGTCCGTCCGCCTGTGCCGGCAGCGATGGTCTGACCGGTGGCAGGTTCGTTTCTGACGGCGCGGGGTATCACGATTTCCCGATCGAAGAGCGGCACGCCCGGCCGGCGCAGGACGAAGATCAGAAGGGCGCCGGCAAGGATGCCGCCGACATGGGCGCCCCAGGAAACGTCGCCACCGGAAGCGATCACCAGCATCAGGAACTGCTGGCCGATCCACAAAAGCAGCGGGACGAAGGCCGGCAGCGGCAGGGGCACGCGGAAGAATACCAGCACCCAGACCCTGACGCGCGGATGCAGCATGACATAGGCGGCCACGACGCCGGAGATCGCCCCCGATGCGCCGACCAGCGGCGCTTCCGACGTCATGCCCAGCAGTCCGTGGCAGAGCGCGCCGGCGGCGGCGCAGGCGACGTAAAAGAGCAGGAAGCGCAGATGCCCCATCGCATCCTCGACATTGTCGCCGAAGACCCAGAGGAAGATCATATTGGAAGCCAGATGCCAGAAACCGGTATGGACGAAGGCATAGGTGAGATAGGTCGCCGGCTCCGGCACGATTTCGAGGCCCTGCGCCAGCACCGCATGCCCGAAGGCGATCGCCGGGATATAGCCGAGACCGACGGTCGTCGCCTGGGCCGCCTGTTCGCTCTCCAAGCTGGTGAAGAGCCAGATCGCGACATTCAGGGCGATCAGTGCGAGCGTCACCCACTGGACCTTGATGTATTTCAGCGTATTGGCATCATGGAGTGGTATGAACATTAAGGCCCCCCGGCGATCGTGATCGCGGCAAGCCTATCTGTTTTTTCCCGGAACCCAAAGCACATCCGCACGGCCTTGGTCATTGGCGTGGCGGGCCGCGACGAAGAGGAAATCGGAGAGCCGGTTGACATATTTCATCGCGGCCGGGCCGACGATTTCGCCGTCCGTGCGGGCAAGCGCCACCATCAGGCGCTCGGCCCGGCGCGCGATCGTCCGGGCCAGATGCAGATGCGCGGCGGCCGGGCTGCCGCCCGGCAGGATGAAGGATTTCAGCGGCTCCAGGCGGGCATTCAACCGGTCGATATCGCGCTCGATGCGTTCGACCTGTGTTTCGACGATCCGCAGCGGCTCATAGGCCGGCGGCTCGCCGGTATCGGGGGCGGCGAGATCGGCGCCGAGATCGAAGAGGTCGTTCTGGATCAGCATCAGCATGGCGTCGAGATCGGGCAGGCCTGATGTGTGCAGGCGCGCCAGGCCGATCGCGGAATTGGCCTCGTCGATCGTGCCGTAGGCTTCGACGCGCAGGTCGTCCTTTCTTCGGCGCGGGCCGGAAACCAGGCCGGTCGTGCCGTCATCGCCTGTTTTCGTGTAGATCTTGTTGAGTTTCACCATGCGGCACCGCCCATATTTACTCCTCTATCGTCAGGTCAGCTCGGACGGCCGCCGCCGGTCAGCCAGAGCGTCAGCATGATCAGGATGACGGCGATCGCCTGTAAGAGGACGCGAAGCTGCATCAGCTTGTTGGAAAGGTTGGCATCGCCGCCCTTCATCATGTTGAAGAGGCCGCGGATCAGGACGAGGGCGACGACGCCCATGACGATGATCGCGAGGATATAGGTGACCGTGGACATGGCATTCGGCTTTCTCAGTCCGTCCAGCGCATCAGGCGGTAGAAGAGATCTGCCGGGAGCAGCCGCTTCAGAACCATGCCCTGTTTAGCCGGAGTCGTTACAGGATAATGTGGTCTCGGGTTTTTCGAGTTCAATGCGTGTTTCAATACCGAATAGACCGCGTCCGGGCCGAGCTTATGGCGGCTGACCGGTCCTGATCCTTCGAGCCTCGCCAGCTGCCTGATATAATCGGCCGCGTGCGGCGAATTCTCAAGATCGATATGTTCCTTGATCTTGGCGAGCGCATTAGCGGTGAAACGCGTGGCGATCGGTCCCGGCTCGATCAGGCTCACATGGATGCCGCTGCCGTGCAGCTCCATGCGGAGCGTGACGCTGAGGCCTTCGAGCGCAAATTTGGAGGCGGTGTAGGCGCCGCGATAGCGGTAGGGCACCACGCCGAGGATGGAGGAGCATTGCACGATCCGCCCTTCTGCACGTTTGCGCATCGGCGGAATGACCTGCCGCGTCAATTCATGCCAGCCGAAGAAATTCGCCTCGAACTGTTCGCGCAGCGCCGCCGTCGAGAGGTCTTCGACGGCGCCCGGCTGGCCATAGGCGCCATTGTTGAAGAGCGCGTCGATGCGACCGCCGCTGCGTTCCAGAACCGTGCCGACCAGGTCTGAGATCGTCTCGGCCCTGGCATAATCCATCAGGAAGGTTTCGATGCCGTCCGCTTCCAGCCCGGCCAGATCTTCCGTCTTGCGCACCGTCGCGAAGACGCGCCAGCCATCGGCTTTCAACGCCCGCGCGCAGTAAGCGCCGATGCCGGACGAGCATCCGGTCACGACGATGGTGCGCTCTCCCGCCATGGAATGATTCCTGTACAAAATGGGACTCGTTTCCCATATTCGGCCACAGGATACAATCTGGAAAGCCGGGGACGGAATGCCGAAGGTGCTGCGCACGATTTACGACGTGGTCTATGATGCGATCTGTCACATGGTCGAAGATGACGGATTTGCCATGGCGAGCCACGTGGCGCTCTCGAGCCTGCTTGCGGTTTTCCCTTTCCTGATCTTCGGCACGGCGCTCGCAAGCTTCCTCGGCGCCGATCAATTTTCCTCGACCGCCATCCATCTGATCTTCGACACCTGGCCCGAGGCGATCGCTAAACCGCTCGCCGACCAGGTGCTGCAGGTTCTGACCATTCCGCGCGGTGGGCTGCTGACGATCTCGGTGCTGGCGGCCGCCTATTTCGCCTCGAACGGCGTCGAGGCGCTGCGCATTTCGCTCAACCGCGCCTATCGGGTGCAGGAGACGCGGCCGTGGTATTTCACCCGCCTCGCCAGCCTCGGCTACGTGCTGATCGCCGTCATCATCTTTGCCGCGATCAGTATTCTCCTCGTCGCCTTGCCGTTGGCGCTCGATTATGCGCGCGGCTGGTTTCCGCTGTTTGCCGATACGCTCGACATCGTCTTCAGCTGGCGCGTCTACGGCACGCTGGTGGTGCTGACCGTCGGGCTGCTCGTCGTGCATCTCTGGCTGCCGGCGGGCAAGAGGCGCGTCTTCGATGTCATTCCCGGCGTGCTGCTGACGCTGCTTCTCTGGCTCGCCGGCGCGCTGATCTTTGCCTATTATCTCGCGACCTTCGCCAATTATACGGCGACCTATGCCGGTCTCGCCTCCGTCATGATCGTGCTGATCTTTCTCTATATGGTCGGGGTCATCTTCATCATCGGAGCGGAGATCAATGCAGCGCTGATCAAGTTCCGCGTCTTTCGGATGTTCTCCCATACGCTTTCGATCGTCGGCAGAGAGCGGGTGGAAAGGCAATCAAAGCCCGACAAGGCGGCGAATATCCATCCCTGACATGCCATGGGCACGCAATTCGCCAAGTCCGCTGGCGCCGTCGCTTTTCGAAAGCTTGCGGCCATCCGCATCCAGAATGAGGCGGTGATGGTGATAGATCGGCTGCGGCAGGTCGAGCAGCACCTGCAGCAGCCGGTGCACGGAGGTCGCATGGAAGAGGTCGAGCCCGCGCACGACATGGGTGACGCCCTGCAACGCATCGTCGACGACCACGGAAAGATGGTAGCTCGAAGGGGCGTCCGACCGCGACAGGATGACATCGCCCCAGACCTCGGGTTCGGCGGCGATCTCGCCTGACCTGCCGTCGCCGGTTTCCGTCCAGAACAGGAGCTCGCCGATCAGGTCGAGCGCCTTGCGCATATCGAGCCGCCAGGCATGCTTCATGCCCGAGGCGAGCATTTCCTGCCGTTCGTCCTCCGGGCGCTCGCGATCGGTCGCCGGATAATGCGGGGTGCCGTCTGGATCGCGCGGCCAGGATTCACCCGCTGCCTCGTAGGCGGCCACCCGCGCCTTCACCTCGCCGCGCGTGAGAAAGGCAGGATAGACCAGGCCGCGCTCGATCAGCGCATACAGCGCCGCCTGATATTCCGGGAAATGTTCCGACTGGCGCCGCACCGGGCTTTCCCAATCAATATCCAGCCAGTCGAGGTCCTTGAAGATGCCGGCCTCGAATGCCGGCGTGCAGCGCGTCAGGTCGATATCTTCGATGCGCAGCAGAAGACGGCCGTCCTCGGCTTCGGCCATATCACGGTTCAAGAAGGCCGAGAGGGCATGGCCGAGATGCAGCGCTCCGTTAGGGCTCGGCGCAAAACGAAAGACGGGTTTTTGACGCTCGCTCGTGGTCATGCTTTCTTCTGCCACGAATCCGGTTTCTGAACCACTGCGAGGTAACGTGCAGATCATCCGCAACGAGGACGATGTCAGGCAAGGGCTCGAAGCGCTGCTTCGTCTCGATCCACGCCTTGCGCCGATCGCGGCGGATGCGGGGCCGCTGCCGCTGCGGCTGCGTGAGCCCGGTTTTGCCGGCCTTGCGCATATCATCGTTTCGCAAATGGTGTCGCGCGCCAGCGCCGAGGCGATCTGGCGGCGCATGCTGCCGGCGGACGGCCTGCTGACCGCCGAAGGCTACGCGGTGCTTCACCCCGAGGCATGGCGGGAATTCGGCCTGTCGCGCGCCAAGGCCGAAACCTTGTCGCGGATCGCTGAAGCCGTTGCCTCCGGCCGCCTGGATCTCTCCGGTCTCTGCCTGAAGGCGCCAGGCGAGGCGCTTGGCGAACTCACCGCGCTGAAGGGGGTGGGCCCGTGGACCGCCGAGGTCTACCTGATGTTCTGCGGCGGTCATGCGGACGTCTTTCCGGCCGGCGACGTCGCACTGCAGAACGCCGTCGGCACGGCGTTCGGCCTTGCGGCGCGACCGCAGGCAAAGGCGCTTGCTCTGCTGGCGGAAGGCTGGTCGCCATGGCGTTCGGTCGCGGCGCGGCTTTTCTGGGCCTATTACGCCGCGAAAATGCGCCGCGACATGGTGCCGATCGGCTGATCGGCCACACTCTTCAAATTGCCTTTATCCTCTGAATTTATTGGACTTCACAATCCTGTAACAACCGGCCTAATATACAGGTGCAGATGCCGAATCGATCAGGAGAGTCCCTTGACGATTGCAGTCTCCCCGCAGGCCCTGCCGGCGCTCGTCCTGAACGCTGACTACCGGCCGCTGAGTTATTACCCCTTGTCGCTATGGTCCTGGCAGGACGCGATCAAGGCGGTATTTCTCGACCGTGTGAACATCATCGCAGAGTATGAACATTCGGTTTCCTCGCCGAGCTTTTCGATGCGGCTTCCGAGCGTCGTATGCCTCAAGACCTATGTTCAGCCGTCCCGCAATCCTGCCTTCACCCGGTTCAACGTCTTCCTGCGCGACCGGTTCGAATGCCAGTATTGCGGCGCTCATGACGACCTGACCTTCGATCACGTCATCCCGCGCGCCCATGGCGGCGAGACGACCTGGGAGAATGTCGTGGCGGCCTGCTCACCCTGCAATCTGCGCAAGGGCAGCAAGCTTCCGAAGCAGGCGGGCATGTTCCCGGCGCAGAAGCCTTACCAGCCGACGGTGCAGGATCTGCACAATAACGGCCGGCTGTTCCCGCCGAACTATCTCCACGATAGCTGGCTCGACTATCTCTACTGGGATACCGAGCTGCAGCCCTGATCGACCAGGCGAGAGCGCGTCGCGATCTTTCAGATTCGCTCGCGCTTCACGTCTTTGTTTCGCAAAAACCGCTGCGCAGTTTTCCGCGACATGCTTAAGCGGATTTGCGGACGCCGACGAAGGCGAAGGCTGCGAGCAGAATTCCCGCGATCACGTTCCAGCCTGCAAAAGACAGGCCGAGTACCCTCAGCGCCGCATCGGTGCAGGACGGGCCTTTGATCGTATTGAGCTCGGTGAGCAGATCGCCGGCATTGCTCGTCATGCTGTTTGCCGTCGTCGAGCAGGTGGCGGGTCCCGGCCAGAAATGCCATTCGACGCCGGCGTGATAGACGCCCATGCCCGCCGTCACCAGCATCAGGATGCCGGCCGCGAGAATGAGAGCGCGGGTGATCCAGTTCGGCAGGCCGACGAGCGAGGAGATCGCTGCGATTATGGCGATGGGGATGGCGTAATAATAGGGCTGGCGCTGCAGGAGGCAGAGCGCGCAGGGAATATAGCCGCCGATATATTGGAAGCCGAGCGCCGTGCCGACTGCCGCCGCCATGCCGATGGCGAGCAACAGGGAATAGGTGAAGCCGGGGCGGGCGAGCGGCGAGGAAGTGGCAGTCATGGCGGAGCTCCGCAAGGTGGGCCTGGAGCATGTCGCGCAAAACTGTGCAGCGGTTTTGCGAGAATGACATGCGTAAAAACAAAAACCTAAAGCGCGAGGAGCAGATCTGAAGGATCGCGACGCGCTTTAGTGAGCGAAAGAGCGGTAGCCGACATATAGCACGATCACGGCGCCGGCGCCGATGCCGACGATCTGGCCGAGACGCTTCTCGATGAAATCCCGGATCGGCTCGCCGTAGCGGCGCAGCAGCCAGGCGAGGAAGAGGAAACGTGCGCCGCGTGCAATGATCGCCGAAACAATGAAGAGCCCCAGATTGACGTGGATGACGCCGGACAGGATGGTCACGATCTTGATCGGCGGCAGATGTGCGAGACCTGACGTGACGAGCAACAGCAGGATCGTCTCGTAGGTGACATAGGCCTTCATCTGCTCGAAAGCATCGAGCTTGCCGTAGAATTCGAGAACCGGCCGAGCCACCGTCTCATAGGCGTAATAGCCGAGCGCCCAGCCGGCGATGCCGCCGAGAACGGAGGCTGCCGTTGCAACCAGCGCGTAGCGATAGGAGCGTTCCGGCTTGGCGAGTGCCATCGGCAGAAAAAGTACGTCGGCGGGGACGAGAAAGACGGAGCTTTCGACGAAGGCGATGACGGCGAGCCAGACTTCGGCCGATTTGCGCGCGGCCAGAGACATGGTCCAGTCGTAAAGTCTGCGGAGCATTCCGTTTCCTTCCTGTTGCGATGCAAAAAAGCTTTAGGTGCCGTGCGCGGCGCTGTAAATGCTTGCCCCGTGTCCTTCGCGCCACCGCGGCTTAAAAAAATCGTAATCCGGGGCTTTCCGCCCCTCCCAAGATTTCATGGGATTGCGAATCGGCCATTGTGAGGCAGGTTGTTTTTGTCGGCATGCAGGGTAGCGCGAGATGATATTCAAAGTGATCGAGGGTGGCCGTGGGCAGGCCGCGGATACGCGCCCTGAGGAGGGTTGCGGGGCGAGCCGGGACGACGTGCGCCGGGAAGCGGCGCGGCGGCTCGACGAAAGCGGCTGTCATATATCCCGCGTCCGGGAATTTGCGACCGGTACGCCGATGCCGGCAGCACTCAGATATTTGTCGCTGCAGATCGATTTCGTCGCCGAGGCGCTGTCGAGGCTCGATCCGATCCCTCTGGATTTTCGCTCCGACGCGTACTGGCCTGCCTTCTCCTGAGGTCGTCACGGAAGATCGCGTTTCAGGACAGATCCATCGATTTTTCCCATTGCTGGCGCAGGACGTTCATTTCCGTGCGTTTCTGCGCCATTTCGCTGACGACGGCGCGCAGATTGGGATGGTGTGACATGAACATGTTGAAGTCGCGCCGATCGAGCACCTCGAACTGGCAGAAATCGACGGCGATGACGTCGGCCGTGCGCCGTCCGCCGCTCAGGAGCGCCATCTCCCCGAAAAAGGCGCCGGGCTCCAGGCGGATCGCGCCGCTGGCGAGCCGCACCTCCACGGCGCCTGAGGAGATGAAATACATGCTATCGCCGCGGTCGCCGCGGCGAATGACGCGTTCGCCGGGAGGGGCTGATTTCGCCTTGAAGAGCAGCAGCAGCTCCTCCTGCGCGTCTTCGCCGACCTGGGAGAACAGCGGGAAGGTTTCGATCAGCTGCTGCATCTTCAACTGGTGCTGGCGCTCGCGTTCCTCGCCGAGTGCCCTGATCTTTTCCAGTTCCCTGCCGAGCGTCTTTTGCCTCTTCCTGCCGTAGCTCTCGAAGAGGGCGGGCCATTTCGAATGGATATGTTTCTTCAGGCCGTCCGTCGCGAAGATTACGATCGGGTTGAGTGTGATCGACAGGATCGCGGCGGCAAGGATCAGATCCTGGCCCTCATGCGGCAGGAGCCCGAGCGAGACGCCGAGCCCGGCGAGAATGAATGAAAACTCGCCGATCTGGGCAAGGCCGCCGGCCAGCGTCAGCCCCATGCCGATCGGATAGCGCAGCAGCAGGACGATCGCGAAGGTGATGATGGCTTTGCCGAGGATGACGAGCGCCAGCGCGCCGATCACGGCAAGCGGCTGGCGCACCAGGATCGAGGGGTCGAAGAGCATGCCGACGGAAACGAAGAACAGCACGGAGAAGGCGTTCTGCAGCGGCAGTGAATCGGCGGCCGCCCTGTGGCTGAGCTGGGATTCGCTCATGACGACGCCGGCGAAGAACGCGCCGAGCGCGAAGGAGACGCCGAAGATCGCCGCCGAGCCGAAGGCGATGCCGAGTGCGATCGCCAGCACCGTCAGGGTAAAGAGTTCGCGCGAGCCGGTGCGGGCGATCATCGTCAGCAGCCAGGGCACGATGCGGGGGCCGAGGAAGATCGCCATGGCGGCGAAGGCGGTCACCTTCATGAGCGTCAGGGCGATCGTCAGCGCCAGCGGCAGCTCGCCGAGGCCGTGATTTGTCGCTTCGACCGCGTGGCCACCGAGGAGCTCGGCGAGCGCCGGCAGCATCACCAGCGCCAGCACCATCACCAGATCCTCGACGATCAGCCAGCCGACGGCGACGCGCCCGCTCGGCGCGTTGACGAGATTGCGCTCCTCCAGCGCCTTCAGGAGAACGACGGTACTCGCCACCGACAGGCTGAGGCCCAGCACGAGGCCGGCGCCGAGGCTCCAGCCCCAGAGTTTGCAGAGACCGATGCCCAGCAGGGTGGCGAGGATGATGCGTCCGATCGCGCCGGGCACGGCAATCCCGCGCACGGCGAGCAGATCGGAGGCTGAAAAATGCAGGCCGACGCCGAACATCAGCAGGATGACGCCCATTTCGGCAAGCTGGCCGGCAAGGGCGGTATCGGCGACGAAACCAGGCGTGAACGGCCCCATCAGGATGCCGGCCATCAGATAACCGACGAGCGGCGGCAGCCGGAGCCGGTCGGCACCGTAACCGAGGATCGCGGCGAAAACGAAACTGACGGCGACCGTTGCGATGAGCCCTACTTCCTGATGCACGTCTGTTTCTTCCTCGTGATAACGGTCGCCACTCTGTACGAAGTGCACATAAAATTAAACAGTTGATTCGCGTGATATGGCGTCTGTTCAACGCCTAAATTAATCTGACGGAATCGGGCATTTCCTCTCCGTTCACGCGTAATCTGGCAGTCGCCGCCTTCGGAACCACTTATGGCCTGTCTCGTTGCTCTTTCATCAGGAGAAGGAGAAACGACATGCGAAAGATCATCCTGAACTGTACTGTGGCGGCTCTTGCCGTCTGCTCGTTTGCCGCGCCTGTTCTTGCCGACAGCATCTATGTCAGGGAGCGTTCCTATGACGATGGCTACCGCCATGAGCGGGTGCGACCGGGCGTCACCATCAGCGAACGCGGCATCACTTTCGGCGCGGTGCGCGAACGCGAACGCCGTCGCTATCGCGACGACGGCTGCGAAACCAGGAGCGTCACCCGCCAGACCGAGGATGGCGAAGTCACCAGGACGGTTAGGCGCTGCTACTGATGGAGAAATACTCGATAAAGACGAAGCCCGGTTCCACGAGCCGGGCTTTCGTCTTTCATGGCATAGATATCGCAATGCGGTGGTGGAAGTCGCCAGTCGGTGTTATGAGCACGCCTTCGGTCGAGGCGCGACCCCGCGCCAGGGCCTCCGCACAGGATTTTTCAGTATGATTGAGCTTACCCCGTCCCAGATCGCTGCACTCAAACTCGCCAGGGATGGAGATCTTTATCCTCAGCCGGCCAATAAATGGACGCATCAGAACGCGACCGTGACCTACGCAAAAAACGACCGTTGGAAAGAGCGGCCCCAGAAAATCAAATCGGTCACGGCAAAGACGCTGGGTGAGTTGAAGGAGCCAGGTTTCCTCGAGCGACGGCATCTGGACGACGACGCATCAAAGGACGTCTACGGCATTACCATGGCCGGCAAGATGTGGCTGTTGAAGAACAAGTAGTTTCGGTCGGATTCGAATTCGTTGCATGCTGCCGTGTTAGCGCTTTGAAGCAAAGGGCTACGCGGCGGCATTCGAGATGATGGTGTTGCTAACCGCAGGACTATCGAACCAGTCCGCCTCCGCTTGGCTGCTCTTCGGCTCGCCGAGCCGAAGTCACAGAGCGTAGGCTGGTGCCCCATGCCGGGGTCGAACCAGCACTTCTTTCGAAACTCGATTTTGAGTCGAGCGCGTCTACCAATTCCGCCAATGGGGCAACGGATACGGGCGGCTGTCTAACATGCGAGCGCCCGCAGATGCAAGACGGGCAAGCCAAGTTATCAGACTGATCCGGTAGCGAGATCCGGCCTCGTTTCGAGGCCGGATCTCATTGATATCAATGGGCGGTGGCGGGAACAGGGTTGGTCAGGCCGGACTTCTTCAGCGTGATCGCCAGGATCGAGGCCAGCAGGCAGAAGGCGCCGGCGACGAAGAAGGCAGGAAGGTAGCTCGAAAGCTCGGTGCGCGAGAGGCCGGCGCCATAGGCGGCGGTTGCGGCTCCCAGCTGATGGCCGGCGAAGATCCAGCCGAAGACGAGACCGGCCTTTTCGCGGCCGAAGCGGTCGGCGGCTATCTTGACGGTCGGCGGCACGGTGGCAATCCAGTCGAGGCCGTAGAAGATCGCAAAGATGGATAGGCCGTAAAAGCTGAAATCGCTGAAGGGCAGGTAGAGCAGCGAGAGGCCGCGCAGGCCGTAATACCAGAACAGCAGCCAGCGATTGTCGAACCGATCGGACAGCCAGCCGGAGCCGATCGTGCCGAAGAAATCGAAGATGCCCATGACGGCAAGCACGCTGGCGGCGGCCACCGGGACGATGCCGAAATCGCCGCAGAGGGTGACGAAATGCGTCTGGATCAGGCCGTTGGTGCTGAGGCCGCAGATGAAGAAGGTGGCGAACAGAATCCAGAAGGTCGAGGTCTTCGAGATTTCCTTCAGGGTGGTGATCGGCGTCATCAGTGCCGCGCCAAGCGTGGTGCTGGCCGGCGCGGGCGCGACATGGGTTTCTCCAAGCGACGGCAGGTTCACGTCTGAGGGGCGGTCACGCATCAAGAGAAGGACGAAAAGGGCCGCAACCATGATCATGGCGCAGACGAAGAATACGGTGGCGCGCCAGCCATAGCGTTCGGTGAGTTCGGCCATCAGCGGCAGGAAGACGAGCTGGCCGGTTGCCGAGCTAGCCGAAAGCATGCCGACGACGAGGCCGCGATGCTTGACGAACCAGCGCGTGGAAACCGTTGCCGCCAGCACCATGGCGGTCAGGCCGGTGCCGAAGCCGACGACGACGCCCCACAGCGCCAGCAGATGCCAGAGCTTGGTCATGAACAGCGAGCCGATGAAGCCTGCGCCGATCAGGGCGAGCGCGAAGACGATGACCTTGCGGACGCCGAAATAATTCATGAAGGCGGCGGCAAACGGTCCCATGAAACCGAAAAGGATCAGGCGAATCGCGAGTGCCGAGGAAATCTGCGACGTTTCCCAGCCGAACTCGTCCTGCAGCGGCTTGATGAGAACACCGGGGGCACCCATGGCGCCTGCTGTTACCAGCATGGTGAGGAAGGTCGCGGCGACGACGACCCAGCCGTAGTGGATGTTGCGCCGGGCAAGGGTGGAGGCAAGGGCTGCGGAAACCATGGGCACGATTCCGTTCGAATTGAGCTTCGGGAAGATACAGGAGTGATTTACATGATGGTCATCATATTTCTTGCTTATTGATGATGGACGTCATATATTTTGTCAAGCGCCTATTTCTGGAGACGAAGATGCGGGTCAGCCGCGAAAAATTTGCCGAAAACCGCGAGAGGATCTTGAGCGTTGCCGGTGTGCTGTTCCGCGAGAACGGTTTCGACGGCGTCGGCGTCGCCGACATCATGAAGGCGGCGGGGCTGACGCATGGCGGCTTCTACGGTCATTTCAGTTCGAAGGACGATCTGGCGCTCGAGGTCAGCCGCAAGCTGATCGACAAGGTCGAGACGCGGTGGAAGGAACATATCGCCGAGTCTCCGGACCGGCCGCTTGAAGCGCTTCTAGACCATTATATCCACTGGCGCACGGTCGACGATCCGGGCGGCAGCTGCGTTTTCGCGACGCTGATCCAGGAGGTAAGCCGCAGCCGCGGCGCCGTCCGAGAGGTCTTCAGCGATGGATTGTCGGTGCTGGTCGATACACTCGCCGATATCGTTCCCGGCGAGAGCGAGGAGGAACGCCGCGCCAATGCCGCCACGACGCTTTCGTCGATGATGGGCGCCGTCATTCTTGCCCGCGCGGTCGAGGACAGGGCGCTCGCGGAGCATTTTCTAGTGACGATGCGGCGGCAGCTCGATCCCGGTAGCCGGAGATAATCTCAGTTGGGGCGTGGTTTCGGCTTCCTCTCCGTGTGGGCGGAGAGGAATCTTATTTTGTACAAGGCCGGAAGCGTCCGGTGGCTATTTGAAGCCGGCCACAGCATGCGGGATGTAGGGTGCTTCCAGTGCCGCGACTTCCTCGGCTGTCAGTTTGACCGAGAGCGAGGCAACGGCGTCCGCTAGATGGCCTGGCTTGGACGCGCCGATGATCGGGGCGGTCACGGCGCTCTTCTGCAGGATCCAGGCGGTCGCGATCTGGGCGCGGGAGATGCCGCGGGCTTTTGCGATTTCGGCCACTGCCTTGACGATCCGGCGGTCGGCATCGATGGATTGCGTATAGAGCGTCTTGCCGAATTCGTCGGTTTCGCTGCGTGCCGTCGCCTCGTCCCAGTCGCGGGTGAGCCGGCCTCGGGCGAGCGGGCTCCAGGGAATGACGGCGATCTTCTGATCCTCGCAGAGCGGCAGCATTTCGCGCTCTTCCTCACGGTAGAGCAGGTTCAGATGGTCCTGCATGCTGACGAATTCGGTCCAGCCGTTCAGCCGGGAGACGTAAAGCGCCTTGGCGAATTGCCACGCATACATGGAGGAGGCGCCGATATAGCGCGCCTTTCCTGATTTGACGACATCGTGGAGTGCTTCCAGCGTTTCCTCGATCGGCGTCGTGTAGTCGAAACGGTGGATCTGGTAGAGGTCGACGTAATCGGTGCCGAGGCGGCGCAGGCTGTTGTCGATCTCATCGAAGATCGCCTTGCGCGACAGGCCGGCGCCGTTCGGGCCAGGCCGCATGCGGTTGAACACCTTGGTCGCCAGCACGATGTCCTCGCGCTTGGCGAAATCCCGAATGGCGCGGCCGACGATCTCTTCGGACGAGCCGTTGGAATAGGTGTTGGCGGTGTCGAGAAAATTGATGCCGAGATCGATCGCCTGCCGGATCATCGCCCGGCTTTCCTCTTCCGGCAGGCTCCAGACATGGTTGCCGCGGCCGGGATCGCCGAAGGTCATGCAGCCCAGGCAGATTTTCGAGACTTCGAGACCGGTCTTCCCAAATTTTGCATATTCCATGAAACGACTCCGTGGTGAATTCGATGGCCCCCCGGCGGCTTTCCCTGATCTAGCGCGAAAGGGCGAAAGTCGCAGAGGCGCCGAAAGAAGAATCTATGCTGCATGTGCGTAATGAAAGCGCTATTTGAAGCCGCGCCTATCCCTGCCGTTTCCGGCTTCGGCTTGCGCATCCGCGCCGCAAGGTGTTAGCTGGTGCAGCATTTCACCGGAATTCGACCATGCAACTGCCGTCTCACGATCGTTATGACGATCTCTATCGCGATTTCTCCTGGCGGATTCCCGAGGATTTCAATATCGGCCGCGCGGTCAGCGACGATTGGGCCGCCAGAGATCCGGAGCGCGTCTGCCTCGAGCATTTCGACCCTGACGGTGAGCATCTTTCGCTGACTTACGGCGAGCTTTCCGGTTGCTCCTCCATGTTCGCCAATGCGCTGGCTTCGCTCGGCATCCAGCGAGGCGATCGCGTCGCCCTGCTGATGCCTCAGTCCTTCGAGACTGTGGTCGCTCATGTCGCGATCTACAAAATGGGTGCAATCGCCTTGCCGCTGGCGCTGCTCTTCGGCGTCGATGCGCTCGAATATAGGCTGAGGACTTCGGGTGCGGCGGCAATCATCACCAATGATTTCGGCCTCGATCGTATCCGGCAAATTCGCGATCGGCTGCCTGAGCTCAAACATGTGATCAGCCTCGATAGTGCTTCCGACGCTCTTTCCTTTGCCGATTTGATCGTGTCGTACGAGCCTTCCTTCAAAGGAGAAAAGACGACTCCCGACGACCCGGCGCTGATGATCTTTACGTCAGGCACGACGGGGCCGCCCAAGGGCGCGCTGCACGGCCACCGCGTTCTGCCCGGCCATATCCCCGGCATGCAGTTCGCCCATGAGGGGTTTCCGAAAGTGGGCGACAAGGTCTGGACGCCGTCCGACTGGGCCTGGGCGGGCGGTTTGCTGAATGCGCTGCTGCCAAGCCTCCTTCTCGGGATTCCGGTCGTCTCTTCGCCGGCGCAGAAATTCGATCCCCATATGGCCTATCGGATTATGGCGGAGATGGATGTGCGCAACGCCTTCATTCCGCCGACGGCGCTCAGGCTGATGCGGTCCGTCTCCGATCCGCGCTCGAAATACGATCTGGTGCTGCGCACCATCGGCTCGGCCGGCGAAGCGCTCGGCCGCGAGACCTATGAATGGGCGCGGCGCGAACTCGGCATCACCGTCAATGAATTCTACGGCCAGACGGAGTGCAATTTCGTGCTGTCGTCGAGTGCTGCCCATGGCGTGACCAAGGCCGGAGCCATAGGCCGGGCGGTGCCAGGACATCGCGTGGCGATCGTCAACGACACGGGCGACGAGTTGCCGCCCGGTGAGCCGGGCCAGATCGCCATCGCCAGTCCCGATCCCGTCATGTTCCTCGGCTATTGGAACGATCAGGCGGCGACCGAGAAAAAATTCGTCAAGGGCTGGCTGCTCACCGGCGATATCGGCCGGCGGGACGAAGACGGCTACGTCACCTTTGAAGGCCGCGACGACGATGTCATCACCTCGTCCGGGTATCGTATCGGCCCGGCCGAAATCGAGGATTGCCTGATCGGCCATCCCGCCGTGCAGCTTGCCGCTGCCGTCGGCAAACCCGATGCGGTGCGCACCGAGATCGTCAAGGCCTATATCGTGCTGTCAGCGGGCCATTCCCCAAGCGAGGCGCTGGCCGCCCATATCAGGGAATGGGTGAAGATGCGGCTTTCGATGCACGAATATCCGCGCGAGGTGGAATTCATCGACGCCTTGCCGCTAACGACGACCGGCAAGGTGATCCGCCGGCTGTTGCGTGAAAGGGCTGCCGCCGAAGTCAGCTCCGGCCGGCAAGCGACATGATCTTCTCGCGCAGCATCTTCGCCATGTTGCGGGTGCTGCGGTACATATGAAGCTGGGCGGCGACCTGGCGCATGTCGCGGTCGCCGTTCTGCGTCAGCCCGATCACCAAGGTTCCCATCTCCTCGCGCTCCTGCCAGAAACGGCTCATGATCGGATGGTCGGAGACGGCGCAGGAATCCGAGCGCACGATATTGGCGTCGTCGAGATGCCATTCGGTGAGTTCGCTCATCAGGAGCTTGCCCGGCGAATAGCGGGCATAGTTCTCGTCATAGGCGGTCTTCCAGGTGTAGGCCTCACCGCCCATCATCAGCACGACAATCGCGGCGATCGCCTTGCCGTTGAGGTCGATCGTGTGAATGCGCACGGCGTCGACGGCGGCAAGGTTCGATACGGCCTCGCGGGCGAAGGCGGTGTGATAACGATCAGTGACGAGGGCGCTCCGGCGCTTGCCTTTCCAGCCGCCGGCCTCCATCGCCAGGAATTCCTCGAAGCGGACATGGACTTCGCGTGGCTGGCGGGCAACGGCGTAGACGGCGGTTCCCTGTTCCTCCAGCAGGCGCCACTGACGCCGCATCTCGCGCATATGCGAAGAAGAGATGGTCTTGCCGAGATAGACAGGCGCCTCCTCCTCGCTCTGCAGCATCGGGCGCAGAAAGGGATTGGTCACGGTGAGCGGCAGGTTGCGGCTGAGCGCCACGGCCTTGAGCATGCGCACGAAAATACCGTTCAGCCGCAGATCCGGCAGAACCAGCGTTGTCGGCAGGTTGAGGTCGGGAGCTGTCAGTCCCTCGAAGAAATTGTCGAGGGTTTCGGCGGCATCCTCGCTGTCGACGAGGGGTGTTCCGAGCGGGCCGAAGCTGTTCGACCAGCCGCGGATGATCGAGGGGCCGACGGCAAAGCCGGGCTTATCGACCGAAAACGGCAGGAGGAAGCGCATGCGGCTGCGGCCGGCGCTGTGATCGCGGATGAGGGCGAAATTCACCTGCCGGTCTTCGAGCCGCGGCATGGCGGGAGCGAGGAAACGGCCGGAGAAGAAGACGTTCGGCTCCATCGCCCGGTTGGAGAGGAAGTCGAGTTCTTCCTGCAGCTCGTAGCCGAGCTTGCCGGGATAGAGGCAGAGCTCGCGCCCCGGCCGGCCGATTTCGGCGCGGGCCTCGGCCTGCGGCGCTTCGAAATGCAGCGAGGCGAGATCATGCACCATCCGGTTGGTGATTCTGTCGGTGCTTTCGGTGACGGGGGGCAGGCGCACCATCTATCGAACTCTCATTTCTGGCGTTGCGGCGGAGGGGCTGGCGAAGGCGAAGAGGATGATGCCGAGCGCGCGGCGCACGGCGACATGCAGGAGGATCGCCTCGACCGCCATGGCCGAGGCGGTGG
The DNA here is from genome assembly GCF_047445895.1 of Rhizobium sp. BR 249. Classification (NCBI taxonomy): domain Bacteria; kingdom Pseudomonadati; phylum Pseudomonadota; class Alphaproteobacteria; order Hyphomicrobiales; family Rhizobiaceae; genus Rhizobium; species Rhizobium sp. BR 249. The sequence goes on from NZ_JARWKX010000017.1 coordinate 72,630, forward strand.
CGATGGCGGTGCCTTCGATGCCGTAGTGGGGGATCAAAGCGAGGTTGAGGCCGACATTGGCGGCCAATGCGCCGGCATAGAGCGCCACGCAGAGGTTCTGTTTGCCCGCCATCATCAGCAGCGTTTCGGCCGGGCCGACCAGCGACTTGGCGAGGATGCCGGCAAGCAGGATCGCCATGACGAGATAACCCGACGTGAAGGCGCCGCCGAAGAGCGACAGCAGCAGGTGGCCGGCCGCGAGCACCGCGAGGCCGACGCCGAGTGCGGGCCAGAAGGTCCACCGGGCGGCGTCCGTGGCGGCGACCGCCAGCTGCGCATGGTCGCCTTCGGCGATGATCGAGGAGAAACGCGGGCCGGAGGCCGCCTTGACGGAGAAATTGATGAAATGCACCAGAGCCATCGTCTTGGCGGCGGCGAAATAGATGGCGACGTCATGCGGCTCGAGGAAAATGCCGACGACGACGACGTCCGAATTGGTGAGCAGGAAGCTGACGCCTTCGATCAGGAAGATCGGAAAGGCGACGCTGAACCATGTGAGGAAATCGACCTTGCGCGGGCCTGCGTCATAGTGCCGGCGAAGGCGGTAGAGCGTCGCGCCATACTGGCCGAGCGCGGTGACGAAAGTGGCGGCGAGCGCTGCCTGCATGGCGGTGACGGCGGTATGCTCCGCACCCATCGCAATCGCGACCAGCATGAAGGCGATGATGAGGATCGGGCGGATGATATAGACCGGGCCCAGCGCCATCACCGGCCAGTGGTTCGCCCGCGACGTGCCTTCCAGAATGTCGCCGAGCGCGATCATCGGCATGGCGAGCAGGCCGAGGAAGATCGGGACGAGGTAATAGGTCTCGATCATGTCGCCGAAGAAGTGCAGCCCGAGCATGCCGGCGGCGAGCACCACGGTTCCGGAAAGCAGCGCGAAGATGCGCGCCGTGCCGGTGAGGCCGCGGATTTCGTCGAAGGCGCCCGCCGCCTTGTATTGCGGCAGGAAGCGGATGATGGCGGTGTGGAAGCCGAGGCAGGAGAGATCGCCGAAGACGACGACCAGCACCCAGACGAAGACGAAGATGCCGTATTCATATTCGCCCATCAGGCGGGCGAGCACGATCTGAGAGATGAAGGCGAGTGCGGCGCTGAGGATGCGGATCGAAAAGGCCGTCAGCGCCATGCGCTGAGCCGCCGCCTTCTCGCCGCGTTCGGTGAGCACGGCGGCAAACATGCGCAGCGTACGGCCGCCGATCGGGCGCAGGCCCGCGGGCAGCATCTTCTCCGCTGTTTCTATGACCGCCATGATGAACACGCAAAACTCTGAGGTCAGGCAAATCGTTCGGGAAGTCTTGACAGAACAGGGTTAAGAAACGGTTCCGGATCAGGCCGTCATCCAACGCTGAAATGCCTGGTTTCCAGTGCTGCCGCAGAAAAGAAAATGCCGCCCGAAGGCGGCATTTTCCAGTTTCTCGCGATTTGCCTCAGACCTGCTCGAAGGCCCCGTGGCAATGCTTGTATTTCTTGCCGGAACCGCAAGGGCACGTCTCGTTGCGGCCGACCTTGCCCCAGGTGGCCGGGTCGTCCGGATTGCGGTTCTCGGGCGCCACGATGACCTCGGAGGCCTGGTAGATCGGGGCGAAATCGTCCTCGCCGGTCGTCGGATCCAGGTGGTGGGCCTGCATCACAGGCGGTTCGGGCTCGGCAGGCGCCTGCTGCACCAGTTCGACGCGCATCAGCTGGGCGGTGACGGCTTCGCGCAGATTGTTGAGCAGCGCGGTGAAGAGTTCGAAGGCTTCCGACTTGTATTCCTGCAGCGGGTCACGCTGGGCATAACCGCGGAAGCCGATGACTGAGCGAAGATGGTCGAGATTGACGATATGCTCGCGCCAGAGGTGGTCGAGCGTCTGCATGACGATCGAGCGTTCGACATAATGCATGATGTCGTCGCCGAAGCGCTCGGCCTTCTCCGTGAAGGCGGCGTTGGTGGCTTCCGTCAGGCGCTCGCGAATATCGTCTTCGCCGATGCCTTCCTCCTTCACCCAGTCCTCGATCGGCAGATCGAGGTTCAGGATGTTGGTGACACCGGTCTTCAGGCCGGCGGCATCCCACTGTTCGGCATAGGCGCGCTCGGGAATATGCTTTTCGACCAGATCCTCGATCACTTCGCGGCGCATGTCCGAGACGGTTTCGGAAATATTGGTCGATTCCATCAGTTCGAGGCGCTGCTCGAAGATCACCTTGCGCTGATCGTTGAGAACGTCGTCATACTTCAGAAGATTCTTGCGGATGTCGAAGTTGCGGGCTTCGACCTTCTTCTGCGCGCGCTCGAGGGCCTTGTTGATCCAGGGATGGACGATCGCCTCGCCTTCCTTGAGGCCGAGCTTGGTCAGCATGCTGTCCATGCGGTCGGAGCCGAAGATGCGCATCAGGTCGTCCTGAAGCGAAAGGTAGAATTTCGAGCGGCCCGGGTCGCCCTGACGGCCGGAGCGGCCGCGCAGCTGGTTGTCGATACGGCGGCTTTCGTGGCGTTCGGTGGCGATGACGTAGAGACCGCCGGCAGCGAGCGCCTTTTCCTTGAGGCTTTTGATTTCCTCGACGATCGCCTGGATCTTCGCGTCGCGCTCCGGACCCGCTTCGACTTCGCCGAGTTCGCGCTCGATGCGCATATCGAGGTTGCCGCCGAGCTGAATGTCGGTGCCGCGGCCGGCCATGTTGGTGGCGATCGTCACGGCGCCCGGCACGCCCGCCTGGGCGACGATATAGGCTTCCTGCTCATGGTAGCGGGCGTTCAGGACCTGGAAGTCGTCGAAGCCCTGCTTGCGCAGGCGATCGGCGAGCAGTTCCGACTTCTCGATCGAGGTCGTGCCGACGAGTACCGGCTGGCCGCGCTTATGGGCGTCGAGGATCTCCTCGATGATCGCCTTGAACTTCTCGTCGAAGGTCCGGTAGACCTCGTCGTCCTCGTCGATGCGCTTGATCGGCAGGTTGGTCGGAACCTCGACGACGTCGAGATTGTAGATGTTGGCGAACTCTTCCGCTTCCGTCTGCGCCGTACCGGTCATGCCGGCGAGCTTGCCGTACATGCGGAAGTAATTCTGGAACGTGATCGAAGCGAGCGTCTGGTTTTCCGGCTGGATCTGCACCTTTTCCTTGGCTTCGAGCGCCTGGTGCTGACCTTCCGAGTAACGCCGGCCCGGCATCATGCGGCCGGTGAATTCGTCGATGATGACGACCTCGTCGTTGCGGACGATGTAGTCCTTGTCGCGCTGGAAGAGCTTGTGCGCCTTCAGCGCGTTGTTGACGTGGTGGACGATTGCGACGTTTTCGATGTCGTAGAGCGCGTTGCCCTTCAGCAGGCCGGCCTGGCGGAGCAAGTTTTCCAGCTTCTCGGTGCCTTCTTCGGAGAAGTTGGCGGAACGCTGCTTCTCGTCGATCTCGTAATCGCCGGGCACGAGCAACGGAATGAACGCGTCGATCGTATTGTAGAGTTCGGAGCGGTCGTCGAGCGGGCCGGAGATGATCAGCGGCGTGCGCGCTTCGTCGACGAGGATCGAGTCCACTTCGTCGACGATCGCGAAATTGTGGCCGCGCTGGACCATCTGGTTCTTCTCGTACTTCATGTTATCGCGCAGATAATCGAAGCCGAGCTCGTTGTTGGTGGCGTAGGTGATGTCGCAGGCATAGGCCGCGCGGCGCTCCTCGTCGGACAGGCCGTGGATGATCACGCCGGTGGTCATGCCGAGGAAGCCGTAGACGCGGCCCATGGTCGCGGCGTCGCGCTGGGCGAGGTAATCGTTGACGGTAACGACATGCACGCCATTGCCGGAAAGCGCGTTCAGATAGACCGGAAGGGTGGCGACCAGGGTCTTGCCTTCGCCGGTCTTCATCTCGGCGATCGCATTCGAATGCAGGATCATGCCGCCGATCAGCTGTACGTCAAAAGGTCGCAGGCCGAGAACGCGGCGCGAGGCCTCGCGCACCACGGCGAAGGCGGGAACCAGGATGTCGTCGAGCGTCTTGCCCTCGGCGAGAAGCGCGCGGAATTCCGCCGTCTTTGCCGCGAGCTGCTCGTCCGTCAGCGCCTTGGTCTTCTCTTCGATGGAGTTGATGGCAGTGACGTTCGGCTGGAAGGACCGCACGCGGCGATCATTGGACGATCCAAATAACTTGCGGGCTATACCGCCAAAGCTGACCATGTGACTGGCCCTTTCTCAATATTCATCCCCGGCGTTTCTTGTTGGCGGCCCAGCCGAAAATCAGGCGCGCAGCTTGAAACGCCCGGAAACTGTTCTGGACGCGAGGTTGCGTGACAGATAAGAGGGGGGTCGAATGATGTCAACGGATTTGGCGGATACAGAAAGGCCACAATCCGGTGTTGATGGCTATTTTGAGCTGGATTCAGGGGATGCTGAAACCGGCGATGGAACTGTGAAGGGTTATTTGATGTTAAGCACCAATAAATTCGCCGTTTTGGCCTTTGCGACTTTTGTTGCGCTTCAGGCTCCGGCCTATGCCGACGACGCCGTCATTGCCAAGGTCGGCAATCTGGAGATCCACCAGTCGGAACTCGATCTCGCCGTCGCCAATCTCGATCCGCAGCTGGCGCAGCTCCCCGACGACCAGAAGAAGGTCGCAGCCCTTTCGGCCGCCATCGACGTGAAGCTGCTCGCCGCCGACGCCATCACCGAGAAGCTCGACCAGACCGACGAATTCAAGAAGCGTATGCAGTATCTCTCCGATCGCGAGCTGCACAACGCCTATTTCAAGAAGCATGTCGTCGACACCGTGACGCCTGAAGAAGTCAAGGCGCGCTACGACAAGGAAGTCGCGGCCCTGCCGAAGCAGGAGGAAGTCCACGCCCGCCATATTCTCGTCAAGACCGAGGATGAGGCCAAGGAGATCATCAAACAGCTCGACGCCGGCAAGGATTTCGCCGAACTCGCCAAGGAAAAGTCCACCGATCCGAACAAGTCGGAAGGCGGCGATCTCGGCTATTTCACGCGCGGCCGAATGGTCAAGGAATTCGAGGACGCGGCCTTCGCATTGGAAAAGGGCACTTATTCCAAGACGCCCGTGAAGACCGATTTCGGCTATCACGTTATCAAGGTCGAGGATAAGCGCGACGCCGCGCCGCCGCCGTTCGAGCAGGTGCAGGATCAGGTTCGTCAGCTCGTCATGCGCGACAAGTATCTTGCGCTTCTCGCCCAGGCGAAGTCGTCCGCCAAGATCGAGATCTCCGACGAGACGCTGCGCAAGGGCTACGACGAAGCCAACAAGCAGCCGGAACCGGGCAGTGAGCCCGCTGCGCCGGCGCCGAAGCAGTAATATTCGCATCAGGGCCCGGTTCTTCCGGGCCCTTCACTATCATCGTGTTGTCGCATTTCCGGAGGCCGAACGGTTTTCCTTTTGCCCGGAAATGCTCATTGGCAGGTGTCGCATCATGTCCGGTTCCGTCTCTCCGCTCGCCCCCAAATCCTTCGTCCAGATGCCTTCGCTGCGCGGCGTGCGTATGGCGACGGCTTCCGCCGGCATCAAATACAAGAACCGTACCGACGTGCTGATGATGGTCTTCGACAAGCCGGCATCGGTCGCAGGTGTCTTTACCCGTTCCAAGTGCCCTTCGGCGCCGGTCGATTTCTGCCGCGCGAACCTGCCGCACGGCAGCGCCCGCGCCGTCGTCGTCAATTCCGGAAACGCCAATGCCTTCACCGGCCTGAAGGGCCGCCAGGCGACCGAGCTGACGGCGAAGTCGGCTGCCGCTGCCGTCGGCTGCGGCGAAAACGAGGTCTACCTGGCTTCGACGGGCGTCATCGGCGAACCGCTCGATGCCGCCAAATTCTCAGGCGTTCTGGACAAGATGCAGGCCGAGGCGACCGGCGATTTCTGGTTCGAGGCCGCCAAGGCGATCATGACGACCGACACCTATCCGAAGGTTTCGACCCGCAGTGCCGAAATCGGCGGCGTTGCCGTGACGATCAACGGCATTGCCAAGGGCGCCGGCATGATCGCGCCCGATATGGCGACCATGCTTTCCTTCGTCGTCACCGATGCCGATATCGCTCCATCAGCCTTGCAGGCGCTTCTGTCCGACGGCGTCGGCCCGACCTTCAATTCCATGACCGTCGACAGCGACACCTCCACCTCCGATACGCTGATGCTGTTTGCGACGGGTGCGGCGGCCGAGGACGGTCAGGCCCGCGTCGAACGCGCCGACGATCCGCGTCTTGCCGCTTTCCGCGCCGCGCTCAACGAAGTGCTGAAGGATCTTTCGCTGCAGGTGGTGCGTGACGGCGAGGGTGCGACCAAGATGCTCGAAATCACCGTGACGGGCGCCGAAAGCGATGCCGCCGCCAAGCGTATCGCGCTGTCGATCGCCAATTCGCCGCTGGTCAAGACGGCGGCTGCCGGCGAAGATGCCAATTGGGGCCGCATCGTCATGGCCGTTGGAAAGTCCGGCGAGATGGCCGACCGCGACCGGCTCGCCATCTGGTTCGGCGACGTCAGGGTCGCCGTCAACGGCGAGCGCGATCCCGATTATTCCGAGCAGGCGGCCTCCGACGTCATGAAGGCGCAGGATATCCCCGTCAAAGTCGATATCGGCCTCGGCGCTGGGTCGGCAACCGTCTGGACCTGCGACCTCACCAAGGAATATGTTGCGATCAATGGCGACTATCGGAGCTGATCGTTCATTGGCGCAGATATCCATTTCCCAACAGAATCTGCCGCTGGTCCGCAGGCTGGAGGCCGTCGGCTTTCGCGCCTGGCCGGCGGCATCCGTGCAATATGACGGCAGCTGGCAGGTGCGGCTGACGGCGGGCCATCCGTCCAATCGGCTGAATTCCATCGTGCCGCTCGATCCCTCGGATCATCGCGACGTCGAAATCCGCCTGGAAAAGGCAAGCCGGAAGTTCGAGGCCTATGGCCGCCCCGCCGTGGTTCGCCAGACGCCGCTTGCCTCGCCGGTGCTGATCGAGCTTCTGCGCGCCCAGAAGTGGACGCAGTTCGACGAGACCGTGGTAATGACCTGCGACCTTGCCGAGGCGGAACTGCCGGATACGCTCGATCACCTGCCGACCCATGATATCGGCCGCTTCGTCGACGCAAACCTTGCCGTCGATGGGGCGCCGTCGACGCTGAAGCCGGCGCTTGCCGAAATCATTTCGGCGATCAAGCCGCCGTCGGGTCTGTTCATGATCGAGAATGCGGTCGAAGGTCCGCTCGCGACCGTGCTTTGCGTCCAGGATAACGATCTTGCCGGCATCATGTCGCTTGCGGTCTCCGAGGCGCGGCGGCGGGAGGGACTCGGCACCGAGATCCTGGCCTCGGCGTTGCGCTGGGCGCGCATGCGCAGCGCCCGCTCGGCCTGGCTGCAGGTGAAGCTTTCCAACCGTCCGGCCATCGCGCTCTACGAGCGCCTCGGCTTCCGCGACGCCTATCATTATTGCTATTGGCAGCAGGAGCCGCGATGAGCGAGCCTCTCATACAGTGCAATGGCCGGAAGATATTGCTGGTCGCCGCCTGCGCGCTGATCGATGCCGATGGGCGTATCCTGTTGGCACAGCGTCCCGAGGGAAAGTCGCTTGCCGGGCTCTGGGAATTTCCCGGCGGCAAGGTGGAGCCCGGCGAGACGCCGGAGGAAACGCTGGTGCGCGAACTCGAAGAGGAGCTCGGCATCAGGACCAAGATCGCCTGCCTCGCACCGCTCACTTTCGCCAGCCATTCCTACGAGACATTCCACCTTCTGATGCCGCTTTATATCTGCCGGCGCTACGAGGGCATCCCGCAGGGCCGCGAGGGCCAGGCGCTCAAATGGGTGCGGTCGCAGGCGCTGCGCGACTACCCGATGCCGCCGGCCGACGAGCCGCTCATCCCGATGCTGCAGGATCTACTTTAGCATTAGCTTATTATTATTGTGCCACGTCGTTTTCGGCTGTGGATATTAATGGATCGTTTAACACCTTCTGCCAAAGATCGGCCTCAATCAAGCATCTGGCGTGCGTGTATTAAAAGGCTTGACGTCATGGACGATGATTTCTGGAAAGCTGTCCGGGAAAAGGAACGGGCTTCGTCTGCCTCGCGCAGGACGGGTGCGCTCAATATCGCCCTTCTGTTCGGTACGGCTGTGGTCGCGCTGACACTCATCCTGACGCCGATGCTTGCGGATTCCTCGAAGAAAAGCGTCTTCGCCAGCGCGCCGGTGGATTTCGATACGATCACGACCGGATCGATCCCGAAGGACGAAGGCGGCAAGCGTTATACGATCCGCCGCAGCGTCCTGCAGGATACGCCGGGTTCGGTCTGCGTCGTCCAGGGATACGGCGTCGGCGCCGGTTGCTGAATATGCCGGCCATCATTCGATGGCCGTGGAATTGATGGTTGCAGTCGGTTCGCGCAGAGGGTTGGGGCAATGCGCCTTTTGAAAGCATATCTTACAGATCGCAGAGGTGCGACGGCGGTGGAATACGGCCTGATCGCTGCCATTATCTGCACTGCGCTCATCGCCGGTCTCGGCGCCTTCACCGGCAGCCTGCAGAACGTTTTCAACGTGATCATCGACACTCTGCCGGGGGACTGACGAAGAAGCCGGCTCGATCAAGAGTGAGAGCATGACGTTGTCCGAAAATGGCTCACACTTTCCCTGGAATTGCACTATTGCCTGAGCTTGTGCTCGTCCACCTTCAGCGCATCGGCAAGGCGTGCCTTGGCCGAACCCGGCTGGAGCGGCTTTTGCTGGCTCTCGTGCGGAGCCCATCCTGAGACATAGATGATCGAGAAGGTCGCGCGGATGCGCCCGTCGGGATCGGAGTAGCGCTCGGCGTAGATCTCGGCTGCGCGCAGGAAGAAGGCGCGCGTCAGCGGCATGCGGGCGCGGGCTGCGAGCGGATTACTCATGCCCATCGCCCTCAGATCCCGCATCAGCGGAAAGAGCGAGTCATATCTTACCGTATAATTCTCCGTGTCGATCACCGGCAGGGTGAAGCCGGCGCGCTGCATCAGGCCGCCGACATCACGCACATCGGCGAAGGGGATGACGCGCGGGCTTGCGCCGCCCGTCATCTCGAGTTCGGCGGCCAGCAGCACCTCGCGCAGTTCCTGCAGCGTGCCGGCGCCGGGGATCGCGGCCAGGAACAGGCCGTCCGGCTTCAAGGCGCGCCGGATCTGGATGAAAACGCCAGGCGTATCGTTGGTCAGATGCAGGCTGAGCGGCGCCAGGACGAGATTGGCCGATTGCGGCTCGAGCGGCACGTCTTCGAGCGGCGCTTCGATCAAGGTTTCGCTTGGGGCCGCATAGGCTTTCTCGCTCTCGACCCGGATCATCGTGCCGATCTTGCCCGTCGCCATTGCAGCGCGGGCGGCCGCTCCGGTCGCGCCGTGCAGTTCGACGGCGGTCTCGAATGTCCGCTCGACGACGGCAAGTCTTTCGGCCATTTCCTCGGCGGCGATGTCGAGCAGGAAGGCGGCTTTCGGGTCGTTGTTGACAAGCGCGCGATGGCGATGTGCGGCGATCAGGGCTCTGTCGAAGATCGTTTCCATGGCGATGTCCTTAGTCCCGCGCCGTCTCAGCGGCAAGGCGATTTTCCTTTGGGAGAGAACAGGCTAATCTCGCTGGCATGAAATCGATCCATTTCGAAAGACCGATGGAATTCCTGCGGGCGCAGATCTTGCGGCCGTTTTCGGCGCTGGCCGATTTCCTCTATCCGCCCGCCTGTTCCGTCTGCGGCATCTCGACCGGCGGTCATCGCGGGCTTTGCGCAAAATGCTGGTCCGGCATCCGTTTCATCGAACGGCCCTATTGCGAAGTGCTCGGCATTCCCTTCTCGCACGATCTCGGCGCCGGCATTCTCAGCGCCGAGGCGATCGCCAATCCGCCGCCCTTCGACCGGCTGCGGTCGGCCGCGACCCACGACCATGCCATCCGTGATCTCGTTCACGGGCTCAAATACCGCGACCGCACCGATCTGGCGCCGATGATGGCGGCCTGGATGCTGCGCGCCGCCGACGGGACGGTCGAAAGCTGCGATGCGCTGATCCCAGTGCCGCTGCACCGCAGCCGCATGCTGGCGCGCAAGTTCAATCAGGCGGCCGAGCTTGCCCGGCATATGGCGAAGCTTTCGGGCAAGCCGCTGCTCGCCGCGACGCTCGTCCGTGTCAAGCGCACCAGCCAGCAGGTCGGCCTCGGCGCGAAGGCGCGCGAGGATAATGTCAGAGGCGCTTTCGCGATTGCCAAGGGCTGCGAAAACGACGTTTTCGGCAAGCGCATCGTGCTCGTCGACGACGTCTATACGACGGGGGCGACGGTCGCCGCCGCAAGCCGGACACTGCGCAAGGCGGGTGCGGCTGAGATCACGGTTTTGACCTTTGCAAGGGCTCTCTCCGGGCCTATATGACAGAAATACCCCGGCACCCGTCTGGAGATATCATGGTACCCGTCACCATCTATACACGACAGTTTTGCGGCTATTGCGCCCGCGCCAAGTCCCTTCTCGAAGAAAAGGGCGTCGAATATGTCGAACACGACGCGACCTATTCGCCGGATCTTCGCCAGGAAATGATCGGCAAGTCGAACGGGCGCAGCACCTTCCCACAGATCTTCATCGGCGCCGATCATGTCGGCGGCTGCGACGATCTCTTCGCGCTCGATCGGGCCGGCAAGCTCGATCCAATGCTGGCTGCTTGAGGAAGAACCGATGAGCTTCAAGGCCGCCGCCGTTCAGATGTGCTCCGGGGTCGATCCGGTGAAGAATGCCGCAGCCATGGCGCGGCTGGTGCGCGAGGCAGCGGCTCAAGGTGCTGCCTATGTGCAGACGCCCGAGATGACCGGCATGCTGCAACGCGACCGCGCCGCCGCCCGCGCTGTGCTCGCTGACGAGACGCATGACATCATCGTCAGGACCGGCTCCGAGCTGGCCAGGGAACTCGGGATCTACATGCATGTCGGCTCGACGGCGATCGCGCTTGACGACGGCAAGATCGCCAATCGCGGCTTCCTCTTCGGTCCCGATGGGCGAATCCTCAATCGCTACGACAAGATCCATATGTTCGACGTCGATCTCGACAATGGCGAGAGTTGGCGCGAAAGTGCGTCCTATACGGCAGGCTCGGAAGCGCGTGTCTTGTCGCTGCCTTTCGCGGAAATGGGCTTTGCCATCTGCTACGACGTTCGCTTCCCTGCGCTGTTTCGCGCCCAGGCCGTTGCCGGCGCCGAGGTGATGACGGTTCCCGCCGCCTTTACCAGGCAGACCGGCGAGGCGCATTGGGAAATCCTGCTGAGGGCCCGCGCGATCGAGAATGGCGTCTTCGTCATTGCCGCCGCACAGGCCGGCCGGCACGAGGACGGCCGGGAGACCTTCGGCCATTCGATGATCATCGATCCCTGGGGCACGGTGCTGGCCTCGGCCGGCGCCACCGGCGAGGCTGTCATCATCGCCGAGATCGATCCAGGCGCGGTCAAGGCCGCTCATGACAAGATCCCGAACCTGAGGAACGGCCGGGAATTCTCGGTCGAGAAAATCGCGGGGGCAGTCGCAGGAGGCGTCGCCGCTTGATCCGCTATTCCCTTACCTGTGACAATGCGCATGAATTCGAAGGCTGGTTTTCGGAGAGCGCCGATTTCGACCGCCAGGTCGAGAGCGGTTTCCTGACCTGCCCGGTCTGCCATTCCGCCGCCGTCTCCAAGCTCCTGATGGCGCCTTCGGTGTCGACCGCGCGCAAGAAGGACGAGAGGCAGACGCTGGCGATGGACGCCATGCGCCGGGAGTCCCTGGAAAAGCTGAAAGAGGCGGTCGCGGCCGTCAAGGCCAATTCCGAGGATGTCGGCACGAAGTTTCCCGAGGAAGCCCGCAAGATCCACTACGGCGAGGCGGATGCCCGCGGCATCATCGGCCAGGCGACGGTCGACGAGGCACAGGCGCTCGTGGAAGAGGGCATCGAGATCGCGGCCATTCCGGTGCTGCCCGAGGATGTGAACTGAGATGCCTAACTCAGCCGTCGAAGGATGCCGACGTAGTCGCGCGCGCCATGCAGGATGCGCATCACCTGAGCGGTGGAGCCCTCAATTCGATAGAAGATGAGATAGTTTCCGAAAGGGCGCCTTCGCACTCCTCTCAGTCTTGGCAACCGAAGTTCGACGAAGGCATGCGACATGTCCGCAATCTCCACGCATGCAGAATGCAATTCGTCCATGAACGGCAAAGCGCGCGTTGGATTTTGTTCAAGAATATAACGGCCGATTGCGAGCAGATCGGCACGGGCGGCCCGGGAGAAGGCCACCTTCATCGACTGCGGAGCTTGTCCAGGCCGAGTTCGGCATAAACACCGTTGAATGCGTCCTCAAGGGATACGGTCCGCCCTGCCTCCAGATCGTCGATGCCTTTTTGCAGTTCATCTTCCAATTCGTGAACGCGTTGATCGTCATTGTAACGGTCACGCAGCACGCTTTCGATATAGTCGCTGCTCGACTTGAAGGCGCCGCGGGCAACTTCGTCGCGCACATATTCTTCGAGACGAGGTTCCAAGGTAACGGTAATTTTTGCGGCTTCGCTCATCGAGTTTCTCCTTCGGATGAACGGATCGACCTTATCATAGTTTTCCGGATGCGAAGACTTGCTTACGCCTCGCGCTTTGCCAGCAGCATGTAGTTCACGTCCATGTCCTTGGACAGGTTCCACTGGTTGGACAGCGGATTGAAAAAGACGCCGGTGCGGTCGGTGATATCGAGGCCGCTTGCCGTGAGCGGCTTTTCCAGCTCTTCCGGGCGCACCAGTTTTTCATACTGATGGGTGCCGCGCGGCAGCCAGCGCAGAATGTTTTCGGCGGCGAAAATGGCAAGCGCCGCCGCCTTCATCGTGCGATTGATGGTGGCGACGAAGATCAGGCCGCCGGGGCGGACCATCTTCGCGCAGGTCGTCATGAAGAGTTCGACATCGGCGACATGTTCGACCACTTCCATGTTCAGGACGATATCGAAGGTCTCGCCGGCATCGGCGAGCTCCTCGGCGGTGACGGCGCGATAATCGACCGAAACCCCGGACGCCCTGGCGTGTGTCGAGGCGATGCCGATATTCTTTTCGGACGGATCGGCGCCGACGACCGTGGCGCCCATGCGAGCGACCGGTTCGGACAGAAGGCCGCCGCCGCAACCGATATCGAGCACACGCAGCCCTTCGAGCGGGCGGGCGCTTTTCGGATCACGGCCGAAATTCTCGCAAGCCTTGTCTCTTATATAGGCGAGGCGGACGGGATTGAACTTGTGCAGCGGCTTGAACTTGCCGGTCGGGCTCCACCATTCCGCTGCCATCGCCGAGAAGCGGTCCACTTCGCCCTGGTCGATCGTGCTCCTGGCGGTTTCCGTCATCGTCTTCTCCTTGCGTTCGTGAGATGTGAAGTCGGACGATCGGGGGCATAAGTCAAGGGGCGTGGGTATCAAGGAGCGACGAGCGTGGAGGCGCTCGGCAATTGCTTTATATCGTGTGCTTGCCTCCCCCCGCCAAACTCGCTAAGAGACGCCGCACTTGGGGCCTTCAGGGCCTGGGCTTTTAGAGCGGTTCCAGAAATTGGGGGCTTGGCTCTTTCGCCAAGCGGTCCGCCCCAGAGCTTTCGTGATGCCGGGTCGGGGTTTCCGCTTTCCGGCGCCAGTCGTGGTAGAGGCATATGGCACGCATCGTAATGAAATTCGGCGGCACGTCCGTCGCTGACCTGGACCGCATCAAGAACGTTGCCCGCCACGTGAAACGCGAAGTCGATGCCGGTCACGAGGTCGCAGTGGTGGTCTCGGCCATGTCCGGCAAGACCAATGAGTTGGTCGGCTGGGTGCAGGGCATGCCGAAGGTGATCGGCGCCAATTCTCCCTTTTACGATGCGCGCGAATATGACGCGGTGGTCGCTTCCGGCGAACAGGTGACATCAGGTCTGCTGGCGATCGCATTGCAGGCGATGGATATCAATGCCCGCTCATGGCAGGGGTGGCAGATCCCGATCCGCACCGACAATGCGCATGGCGCGGCGCGTATCCTGGAGATCGACGGCTCCGACATCATCAAGCGGATGGGCGAGGGACAGGTCGCCGTCATCGCCGGCTTCCAGGGATTGGGACCGGACAACCGCCTCGCGACACTCGGGCGCGGCGGGTCGGACACGTCGGCCGTCGCCATCGCGGCTGCTGTCAAAGCCGATCGCTGCGATATCTACACCGATGTCGACGGCGTCTATACGACCGATCCGCGCATCGTGCCGCAGGCGCGCAGACTGAAGAAGATCGCCTTCGAGGAAATGCTGGAGATGGCCTCGCTCGGCGCCAAGGTGCTGCAGGTGCGTTCGGTCGAGCTTGCCATGGTGCATAAGGTGCGTACCTTCGTGCGCTCGTCTTTCGAAGATCCCGATGCTCCGGGCATGGGCGATCTGTTGAACCCGCCCGGAACGCTGATTTGTGACGAGGATGAAATCGTGGAACAGGAAGTAGTCACCGGCATCGCCTATGCCAAGGATGAGGCTCAGATCTCGCTTCGCCGTCTTGCCGACCGGCCGGGCGTCTCCGCCGCGATCTTCGGGCCGCTTGCCGAATCCCATATCAATGTCGACATGATCGTTCAGAATATTTCCGAGGACGGATCGAAGACCGACATGACCTTCACCGTGCCGTCTGGCGACGTCGAGAAGGCGATCAAGGTTCTCGGCGACCATAAGGAGAAGATCGGCTACGATGTCGTGCAGAACGAATCGGGGCTGGTGAAAGTATCCGTCATCGGCATCGGCATGCGCAGCCATGCGGGCGTCGCCGCGACCGCGTTTCGTGCACTTGCCGAAAAAGGCATCAACATCAAGGCGATCACGACCTCCGAGATCAAGATTTCCATCCTGATCGACGGTCCCTATGCAGAACTCGCTGTCAGGACTTTGCATTCCTGCTACGGTCTGGATAAGAATTGATTCCCAGTGGGCGGGCTGCCCCTTCAGGTTGAGGAGACGGAGGCAGGCCCGCCGGGACTGAGAGCGTTGTTTCGGGAGCTTGAGACGTCATGAGAGACCTTTCCGGCGGTCCGCGCGTGCTGCTCAGGCGGCTGCGCGAGTTGATGGCAGAGCCGCTGGAGCCGCAGGACCGTCTTGACCGGATCGTTCGCCAGATCGCCGGCAACATGGTGGCGGAAGTCTGCTCCGTCTACGTGCTGCGCGCCGACGGTGTGCTCGAACTCTATGCGACCGAAGGTCTCAACCGCGAAGCCGTGCACCTGGCGCAATTGAAGATGGGCCAGGGTCTCGTCGGTACGATTGCGGCTTCGGCGCAGCCGCTGAACCTGTCCGACGCGCAGTCGCATCCGGCCTTCCGCTACCTGCCCGAGACGGGCGAAGAAATCTACCATTCCTTCCTCGGCGTGCCGATTCTCCGAACCGGCCGCTCGCTCGGCGTTCTCGTCGTGCAGAACAAGGCGAGCCGCAACTATCGCGACGAGGAGGTCGAGGCGCTCGAAACGACGGCGATGGTGCTCGCCGAGATGATCGCCACCGGCGAGCTCAAGAAGATTACCAAGCCCGGGCTCGAACTCGACCTGACGCGCTCGGTGACGATCGACGGCGATACTTACAATGACGGCATCGGCCTCGGCTATGTCGTGCTGCACGAACCGCGCATCGTCGTCACCAACCTGCTCAACGAGGATGCGGAGAAGGAAATCCGGCGGCTGGCGGAGGCCATGGGCTCGCTCAGGATTTCGATCGACGACATGCTGTCGCGCCGCGACGTGTCGATGGAGGGCGAGCATCGCGAGGTGCTGGAAACCTATCGCATGTTCGCCCATGACCAGGGCTGGGTGCGCAAGCTCGAGGAGGCGATCCGCAACGGCCTGACGGCGGAAGCGGCAGTCGAGAAGGTGCAGAGCGACACCAAGGCGCGGATGATGCGGTTGACCGACCCTTATCTGCGCGAACGCATGCATGATTTCGAGGATCTGGCGAACCGGCTGCTCAGGCAGTTGACCGGCTATACCGGCCGGACGACCGCGGAAGGCTTCCCGAACGATGCGATCATTCTGGCCCGCGCCATGGGCGCGGCCGAGCTGCTCGATTATCCCCGCTCCAACGTTCGCGGGCTGGTGCTGGAAGAAGGGGCGGTGACGAGCCATGTGGTGATCGTCGCGCGCGCCATGGGCATTCCGGTCATCGGCCAGGCGGCCGGCGTGGTGGCGCTCGCCGAGAACGGCGACGCCGTGATCATCGACGCCGACGAGGGACATGTGCACCTGCGGCC
This sequence comes from Rhizobium sp. BR 249, assembly GCF_047445895.1. Lineage (NCBI taxonomy): Bacteria > Pseudomonadati > Pseudomonadota > Alphaproteobacteria > Hyphomicrobiales > Rhizobiaceae > Rhizobium > Rhizobium sp. BR 249. The sequence goes on from NZ_JARWKX010000017.1 coordinate 88,858, forward strand.
GATGGCCGATCATCGGCGTTCCTATGAGGAAAAGGTCCGCTTCCGCGCCCGGCGGCAGGAGCAGTTCCGGGCGCTGCGCGCCATCGAACCGGTGACCAAGGACGGACACCGCATCTCGCTGATGATGAATGCCGGCCTGCTGGTCGACCTGCCGCAGCTGTCGGAATCCGGCGCGGAGGGCATCGGCCTCTTCCGCACCGAGCTGCAGTTCATGATCGCCTCCACCATGCCGAAGGCGGAGGAGCAGGAACTGTTCTACCGCAATGTGCTGAAGCAGGCGGCGGGCCGCGTCGTTACCTTCCGCACGCTCGATATCGGCGGCGACAAGGTGGTGCCCTATTTCCGCGGTCATGAGGAAGAAAACCCCGCGCTCGGCTGGCGCGCCATCCGGCTGTCGCTCGACCGGCCGGGACTGCTGCGCACCCAGCTGCGCGCCATGCTGAAGGCATCGGCCGGCACCGAGCTGAAGCTGATGGTGCCGATGGTGACCGAGGTTTCCGAGCTGAAGATGGTGCGCGAACTCCTGCAGAAGGAAGTGCAGCATCTCTCGCGCTTCGGCCACGGGCTGCCGCGCAAGCTGCAGTTCGGGGCGATGCTCGAGGTGCCGGCCCTGCTCTGGCAGCTCGACGAGTTGATGGAGGCGGTCGATTTCGTCTCGGTCGGCTCGAACGACCTCTTCCAGTTTTCGATGGCCGTCGACCGCGGCAATGCACGGGTCTCGGACCGCTTCGATCCGCTGGGCAAGCCGTTCCTGCGCATCCTGCGCGATATCGTGCGCGGGGCGGACCGGAACAAGACGCCGGTGACCCTTTGCGGCGAGCTGGCCGGCAAGCCGATTTCGGCCATGGCACTGCTCGGCATCGGTTTCCGCTCGATTTCGATGTCGCCGGCCTCGATCGGGCCTGTGAAGGCGATGCTGCTCGGGCTGGATGTCGGCGCGCTGACGAAAGCGATGAACGAGGTGCTGGACGATAACAGCGCCATGGTGCCGATGCGCGAAGTGCTTGCCCGCTTCGCCGAGAGCCACAATATTCCCCTTTAGGCCTAGACAAGAAGAATCGGAGTGAAGGGTGGCGAAGCTTCCCGTTGAAAAGATGCGCGAGCTGGAACGCCGTTTCGGCGAAATCGAAGCGCGCATGTCGGCCGGCCCCGCCGCCGACGTCTATGTGAAGCTCGCATCCGAATATTCCGAGCTGCAGCCGGTGGTGACGAAGATCCGGGCCTATGAGAAGGCGGTCGCCGAGCTTGCCGATCTCGACACGCTGCTCGAAGACAAGTCGGTCGATCGTGAGATGCGCGATCTCGCCGAACTCGAACTGCCCGAGGTGAAGGAGCGGATCGAGGCGCTGGAGCAGGAGATGCAGATCCTGCTCCTGCCGAAGGATGCGGCGGACGAAAAGAGCGCAATTCTCGAAATCCGGGCAGGCACCGGCGGTTCGGAAGCGGCGCTTTTCGCCGGCGATCTCTTTCGCATGTACGAGCGCTTCGCCGCCGAGAAGAGCTGGAAGGTGGAGGTGCTCTCGGCAAGCGAGGGTGAAGCCGGCGGCTACAAGGAAATCATCGCGACGATCACCGGCAGGGGCGTTTTCGCCAAGCTGAAATTTGAATCCGGCGTGCACCGCGTACAGCGCGTGCCGGAAACCGAGGCGGGCGGGCGCATCCATACGTCGGCCGCGACGGTGGCGGTGCTGCCGGAGGCCGAGGAGATCGATATCGAGATCCGACCGGAAGACATCCGCATCGATACGATGCGTTCTTCGGGCGCCGGTGGCCAGCACGTCAATACGACGGACTCGGCGGTGCGGATTACCCACCTGCCGACAGGCATCGTCGTCACCAGCTCGGAAAAATCGCAGCACCAGAATCGCGCCAAGGCGATGCAGGTGCTGCGTTCCAGGCTTTACGATGCCGAGCGGCAGCGGGCCGACAGCGAGCGTTCGGCCGATCGCAAGAGCCAGGTCGGCTCCGGCGACCGCTCCGAGCGCATCCGCACCTATAATTTTCCGCAGGGGAGGGTGACCGACCACCGCATCAACCTGACGCTCTACAAGCTCGACCGGATGATGGAAGGCGAGATCGAGGAGGTCGTCGATGCGCTGATGGCCGACTATCAGGCGAGCCAGCTGGCGCAGCTCGGCGAACAGCAGTGAGCCGGACGATCGCCGATATGCTTGCCGAAGCGCGCCGCCGCTTCACCGAAGGCGGTATCGCCGATCCGCTGACCGATGCGCGGCTGCTTGTCGCCGGCCTGCTGAAGCTGTCGTCGACCGAACTCCTGACGCGGTCGGCCGAGAGGCTTTCTCCCGATCAGGCCGAAGCGATTGCAAAGGCGTTGGAACGGCGGCTCGGCCATGAGCCGGTGCACCGCATTCTCGGCGAGCGGGAATTCTACGGCCTGCCGCTTCGGCTTTCGGCGGAAACGCTCGAGCCGCGTCCCGATACCGAAATTCTGGTCGATACGATGCTTCCCTATCTCAGGGACCTTGCAAAGGCCGAGGGCAATCTCCATATCCTTGATGTAGGAACCGGGACCGGGGCGATATGCCTCGCGCTTTTGAGCGAATGTCCCGAGGCGTCAGGTATCGGCAGCGACATATCGTCGGATGCACTTCGGACGGCAAAGTCAAACGCAGAAAGAAACGGGTTGCAGGATCGCTTTCAGGCCGTGCAGTCGAAATGGTTCGAGAACATCCAGGGCTCGTTTCACGTGATTGTCTCAAATCCGCCCTATATTGCTTCCAATGTCATTCACGATCTCGCTCCCGAAGTGACGAAATTTGATCCGGTTGCAGCGCTGGATGGCGGCCCGGATGGGCTTGACGCCTACAAAGCCATAGCCAAGGATGCGGCAAGGTTCATGAGGCCCGATGGGGTCGTGGGACTGGAAATCGGCTACGATCAGCGAAACGATGTGACGGCGATCTTCGAAGCGAAAGGCTTCAAGCGCCTCAAATCCGTTAAGGATTATGGTCAAAACGACAGGGTGCTCGTGTTCGCGCTCGCGTAACCGGCGATAATTGCCGGCATTGAACAGAACATTATTGCTATTGCGAAGAAAACGCTTGGATTTCCGGGGGAAGCAAGATAGGTTGCGGTCACGTGTTGGGCAGATAGGAATGAACGAGATTCGTTCGGTACTTGGTTTGCCTCGGGGGTCCGCTCTTTTAAACGAGAGTTTCAACGGTTGAACACGACCCAATGCGTGAATCAGTCAAACTGACTTGAGAACCAAGCGGCAGGTCGGCGCAAAGGCGCAGTATGCTCGCGGCACAAAGGTCCTGACCCGGTTTTCCGGTCATGGCGGTTGGTGCCATGTATCCATCACAAACAGAGAATTCAGGTGAACGATCTATGAGGCCAGGACAGCAGAACAAGCGCGGTCGAGGGCGTGGTAACAACAATAATAACAATGGCGGCGGTGGAAATAACAATAACAACAATTTCAACCGCAAGGGCGGTAACCCGCTGACCCGGACCTATGACAGTTCCGGCCCCGATGTGAAGATTCGCGGTACTGCCCAGCATATTGCCGAAAAATACGCGCAGCTCGCCCGCGATGCCCAGAGCTCCGGCGACCGGGTGATCGCCGAGAACTATCTTCAGCACGCCGAACACTACAATCGTATCATCGCCAGCGCCCAGGCGCAGATGCAGGAACGCTTCCAGCGCGACGACCGCGGCGAATACAATGATCGCGAAGCCGCCGACCGCGACAGCGACGACATCGATGCCAACGACAATGACGGCGACGACGTCGTTGTCGTCCAGCCGCCGCAGAGCAGGCAGCATCAGCCGAAGCCGGCGCCGGCCCCTGTTGCCGCAGCTGCCCCGGCCCCCCAGCCCGAGGTCATCGACGGAACCGGCCCGCAGCCGGAGATCGAAGGCATTCCGGCCGAGGTCGCCATGGACGAGGAAGGTTCCGCCGGCCAGTCGCGCGAACGCCAGCCTCGCCGCCGCAGCCCCGGCAACCGTCCCCGTCGCCCGCGCCGCGGCGCGGAAGGTGACGGTGCTTCCGAAGGCGAAGGTGCTTCCGCCGATGCGCCTGTTCTGGCGGACGCTGCTTCGGAGTGAGGGATTGCGCCTCTCCTTTCGGGGAGAGCCAGTCGCTTATGCCATCTGCTCGAATTTCCTTGAAAATCCCCGGCCTCGTGCCGGGGATTTTCATTTTGCGGGCTCTTTAAACTCTTCGGATAGGCTACCATATTCTCCTCGAACTGCTTCGCCCAAATCCCAGATGGGCCAAGCGCGGCCTGCCTTTTCAGGGGGTCGATCTCAATCATCGGTCTGCGCCTAGAAAAGGGCAGGGCGATCCAGGAGGTGGAATATGAATATCGAGAAATATTCGGAGCGGGTGCGCGGTTTCGTCCAGTCGGCCCAGACCTATGCGCTGGCGCAGGGTCATCAGCAATTCACGCCCGAGCATGTGCTGAAAGTTCTGCTCGACGACGATCAGGGCATGGCGGCGTCGCTGATCGAGCGTGCCGGCGGTGATGCCAAGGCCGCCCGTCTCGCCAATGACGCGGCTCTTGCCAAGCTGCCGAAAATCTCCGGCGGCAATGGCAACATCTATCTGGCGCAACCGCTCGCCAAGGTGTTTTCGACCGCCGAAGAGGCGGCAAAGAAGGCCGGAGACAGCTTCGTCACCGTCGAGCGCCTGCTGCAGGCGCTGGCGATCGAATCCTCGGCTTCGACCTTTTCGACGCTGAAGAACGCCGGGGTAACGGCCCAAGGTCTCAACCAGGTCATCAACGACATTCGCAAGGGGCGGACGGCGGATTCCTCCAATGCCGAGCAGGGGTTCGATTCGCTGAAGAAGTTCGCGCGCGATCTCACCGGCGAGGCTCGCGAGGGCAAGCTCGATCCGGTGATCGGCCGCGACGACGAGATCCGCCGCACCATCCAGGTCCTCTCCCGCCGCACCAAGAACAACCCGGTGCTGATTGGCGAGCCCGGCGTCGGCAAGACGGCGATCGTCGAGGGCCTGGCGCTGCGCATCGTGAACGGCGACGTGCCGGAATCGCTCAAGGACAAGAAATTGATGGCGCTCGACATGGGCGCGCTGATCGCCGGTGCGAAATATCGCGGTGAATTCGAGGAGCGGCTGAAAGCCGTGCTCAACGAGGTGCAGGCGGAGAACGGCGAGATCATCCTGTTCATCGACGAAATGCACACATTGGTCGGGGCCGGCAAGGCGGACGGGGCGATGGACGCCTCCAACCTTCTGAAGCCTGCCCTTGCCCGTGGCGAACTGCATTGCGTCGGCGCGACGACGCTCGACGAATATCGAAAACATGTCGAGAAGGATCCCGCACTTGCCCGCCGTTTCCAGCCCGTGGTGGTCGAGGAGCCGACGGTCGAGGACACGATCTCGATCCTGCGCGGCCTGAAGGAAAAATACGAGCAGCATCACAAGGTCCGCATCGCCGATGCGGCGCTGGTGGCTGCTGCGACACTTTCGAACCGCTACATCACCGACCGCTTCCTGCCCGACAAGGCGATCGACCTGATGGACGAGGCGGCCGCGCGGCTTCGCATGCAGGTGGATTCCAAGCCGGAAGAGTTGGACGAGCTCGACCGCCGCATCATTCAGCTGAAGATCGAGCGCGAGGCGCTGAAGAAAGAGACCGACGTCGCCTCCGCCGACCGGCTGAAGCGGCTGGAGACCGAACTTGCTGCTTTCGAAGAGGAGGCCGATGCGCTGACGGCTCGCTGGCAGTCGGAAAAGCAGAAGCTCGGCCTTGCCGCCGATCTCAAGAAGCAACTCGACGATGCCCGTAACGAACTGGCGATCGCCCAGCGCAAAGGTGAATTCCAGCGCGCCGGCGAACTGACCTATGGCGTCATTCCGGATCTGGAAAAACAGCTCGTCGAAGCCGAGAAGCAGGATGGCGAGCGCGGCGCGATGGTGCAGGAGGTGGTGACCCCCGACAATATCGCTCATGTCGTTTCCCGCTGGACCGGCATTCCCGTCGATAAGATGCTGGAAGGCGAACGCGACAAGCTGCTGCGGATGGAAGACGAGCTGGCGAAATCGGTGATTGGCCAGGGTGATGCGGTTCAGGCCGTGTCGCGCGCGGTGCGCCGCGCGCGTGCCGGCCTGCAGGATCCGAACCGGCCGATCGGCTCGTTCATTTTCCTCGGCCCCACTGGCGTCGGCAAGACGGAGCTCACCAAGGCGCTCGCCCGCTTCCTCTTCGACGACGAGACGGCGATGGTGCGCATGGACATGTCGGAATACATGGAAAAGCACTCCGTCGCCCGGCTGATCGGCGCACCTCCCGGCTATGTCGGTTATGACGAGGGTGGCGCGTTGACGGAAGCCGTGCGCCGCAGGCCCTATCAGGTCGTCCTGTTCGACGAGATCGAAAAGGCGCATCCCGATGTCTTCAACATCCTGCTGCAGGTTCTGGATGACGGGCGCTTGACGGACGGCCAGGGCCGGACGGTCGATTTCCGCAACACGATGATCATCATGACCTCGAACCTCGGTGCCGAATATCTGACCCAACTCAGGGACGGTGACGACAGCGATACGGTTCGCGAGCAGGTGATGGATGTCGTGCGCGGGCATTTCCGGCCGGAATTCCTGAACCGCATCGACGAGATCATCCTCTTCCATCGCCTGAAGCGCGAGGAGATGGGTGCGATCGTCGATATCCAGCTGAAGCGGCTGGTGGCGCTTTTGTCCGAGCGCAAGATCGTCATCGACCTCGACGACGAAGCCCGGCACTGGCTTGCGAACAAGGGTTACGATCCGATCTACGGCGCAAGGCCGCTGAAGCGGGTGATCCAGAAGTTCGTGCAGGATCCGCTGGCCGAGCAGATCCTGTCCGGTCAGGTGCCGGATGGATCGACGGTGAAGGTGACGAGCGGTTCGGACCGGCTGCAGTTCAGAACGCGGCAGACGGTCAGCGAAGCGGCTTAAATTGCTTGCCGAGGAATGGCAAAATGGCGGCTTCGGCCGCCATTTTCGTTTGGATTACTTGCTCGCCACCTGATCCGGCGTCTGATTGTTCAGCAGCGTATCGATGCGTTTGCGCTCGTCCTCGAATTTCGCCAGCGCCTCGCCCTGCAGGGATTTGCCGCCCGGCAGGCGGATGCGTAGCGGATCGACCTTGGTGCCGTTGACGATAAGTTCGTAATGCAGGTGCGGGCCGGTGGATTCGCCTGTCGTGCCGACCCAGCCGATCACCTGGCCCTGGCGGATCTTGGCGCCGGGAACGACACCCTTGGCGATGGCGCTCTGGTGGTTGTAGGAGGATTCATATCCATTGGCATGACGGATGATCGTCTGGTTGCCGTAGCCGCCGGAATCCCAGCCGGCTTTTTCGACCGTGCCGTTGCCGGCGGCGATGATTGCCGTGCCGCGGGGTGCCGCCCAATCGACGCCGGTGTGCATGCGGGCGAAACCAAGGATCGGGTGACGGCGCATGCCGAAGCCGGATTTGAAGATGCCGTTCGGGACAGGGTTGCGCAGCAGGAACTGGCGGATGCTCTTGCCGTTCTCGTCGAAATAATCGACCGTGCCGTCCTCGGGGTCCTGGAAGCGGTAGAAGCGTGTCTGCGTATCGCCGAAACGGGCGTTGACGTAGAGCAGCTCGGAATCCTCGGTCGCCTTGCCGGCGCTGTCGGCGACGGAGAAGAAGGCTTCAAGAGTATCGCTCGGCCGCAGCTGCGCCTGAAAATCGACATTGCTGGCAAGAAGCTTGATGATCAGCGCCGTCATATCCTTGGTCATGCCGTAGGAAAGGGCGGCGCGATAAATGCCGTCATAGACGCGCGGTAGGTTCTGGCCGGGCGGCGGAGCAAAGGAATTGTCGTCGAAGGCCGTGGCGATGGCGTCGAGCATCGGCGGCGGGCTGCCGGTCACGTATTTGCCCTTGTCGTCAAGGGCGACGGTGGCAAGGTGGCGCGTGCCGCGATAGACGCTGGCGCGGATGATCTTTGCCTGCTCACCCTTCTGGATGATGCCGATGCGCAGTACGTCGCCGTTGTCGAGTTCGTTGGTGCCCAGTTCCTGCGCGATATAGCCGGCGATGCCATCGGCATATTGCTGCGGATAACCTGAATCCGTCAGCGCTTTGGAAATCGTCGTGTCCGTGCGCACCGGCAGGATGTCGTCGGCGAATTCCTCGGTCTGCGGCGTGATCGATTCCGGCGCGGAGACCGTCATGTTCTGTTCGAGAACACGGGCGGCGAGACCGGCGGTCAGGTCGACATCGGCATCCTCGTTGGAGAAGCGGCGCGGGTCGACGTAATAGAGGGCCGCAAGCTGCGTGTTGCCATCGGTCAAAACCGAACCGTTGGAGCGCACGTTCTCCTCGACCTCTTCGAGCGACAGGCCGGCGGCCATCTTCATTTGGGTCTTGCCGGTCGGGAAGGGAATGGTCTTCAGGCTGACTTCGGATTCGACATCCGAACCATAAAGCGCACCGGTGCGGCTTTGCGGCGCAGGCTGCGGCTCGTCGGCGGAAAAGATCGCCAGAGGATCGAAATCCGGATAGTCTTCGGTCGCGACGTGATTGGCGGCCAGCGTCATCTTCACATGGGCGAAGGGCTGGCGGCGCACGACCTCTTTCTCGCCGTCGTGGACGACGGTCGACACTTCCATGATGGCGCGGTCGGAAGGTTTCGCGGCGATGG
>NZ_JARWKX010000017.1:102500-131788 GCF_047445895.1 Rhizobium sp. BR 249
GATAAAGAGGGTGAGAGACCCTCTCGCCGAAAGACCAAGGGTTCCTGCTTAAAGTTAATCTGAGCAGGGTTAGCCGGCCCCTAAGACGAGGCGGACACGCGTAGTCGATGGGAACCACGTTAATATTCGTGGGCCTGGTGGTAGTGACGGATTGCACAAGTTGTTCTGGTTTATTGGATTATCAGGGCAGCGGAGCGGTTCCAGGAAATAGCTCCACCGTATAGACCGTACCCGAAACCGACACAGGTGGTCAGGTAGAGTATACCAAGGCGCTTGAGAGAACTATGTTGAAGGAACTCGGCAAATTGCACGCGTAACTTCGGAAGAAGCGTGACCCCAATTTACGCAAGTATTTTGGGGTGGCACAGACCAGGGGGTAGCGACTGTTTATCAAAAACACAGGGCTCTGCGAAGTCGCAAGACGACGTATAGGGTCTGACGCCTGCCCGGTGCTGGAAGGTTAAGAGGAGAGGTGCAAGCTTTGAATCGAAGCCCCAGTAAACGGCGGCCGTAACTATAACGGTCCTAAGGTAGCGAAATTCCTTGTCGGGTAAGTTCCGACCTGCACGAATGGCGTAACGACTTCCCCGCTGTCTCCAACATAGACTCAGTGAAATTGAATTCCCCGTGAAGATGCGGGGTTCCTGCGGTCAGACGGAAAGACCCCGTGCACCTTTACTATAGCTTTACACTGGCATTCGTGTCGGCATGTGTAGGATAGGTGGTAGGCTTTGAAGCGGGGACGCCAGTTTCCGTGGAGCCATCCTTGAAATACCACCCTTATCGTCATGGATGTCTAACCGCGGCCCGTCATCCGGGTCCGGGACAGTGTATGGTGGGTAGTTTGACTGGGGCGGTCGCCTCCGAAAGAGTAACGGAGGCGCGCGATGGTGGGCTCAGACCGGTCGGAAATCGGTCGTCGAGTGCAATGGCATAAGCCCGCCTGACTGCGAGACTGACAAGTCGAGCAGAGACGAAAGTCGGTCATAGTGATCCGGTGGTCCCGCGTGGAAGGGCCATCGCTCAACGGATAAAAGGTACGCCGGGGATAACAGGCTGATGACCCCCAAGAGTCCATATCGACGGGGTTGTTTGGCACCTCGATGTCGGCTCATCGCATCCTGGGGCTGGAGCAGGTCCCAAGGGTTTGGCTGTTCGCCAATTAAAGCGGTACGTGAGCTGGGTTCAGAACGTCGTGAGACAGTTCGGTCCCTATCTGCCGTGGGTGTAGGAATATTGACAGGATCTGTCCCTAGTACGAGAGGACCGGGATGGACATATCTCTGGTGGACCTGTTGTCCTGCCAAGGGCATAGCAGGGTAGCTATATATGGACGGGATAACCGCTGAAGGCATCTAAGCGGGAAACCCACCTGAAAACGAGTGTTCCCTATCAGAGCCGTGGAAGACGACCACGTTGATAGGCCGGGTGTGGAAGTGCGGCAACGCATGAAGCTTACCGGTACTAATAGCTCGATCGGCTTGATCGTTCTCATTGTTCATGCTCATCTCAAGGCGAATGCGAAGCATTCGTCCTGCCAAGGCGAGGGCTCTGCCTTCGTCCGGATTGATAGCGAATGGCGAATAGGGAGTAGCCAATAGTTGCTCCCAAATCGCTCCAAAGACGTGTTCAAAACCAGCAATAGGGCAGCAGCGAAACTATTCGCTACTCACTACTCCCTATTCGCTTCAAATCCAGCTTCTCAAACATAAGTTGCGCTTTGCCGACCTGGTGGTTATGGCGGGGTGGCTGCACCCGTTCCCTTTCCGAACACGGCCGTGAAACGCCCCTGCGCCCATGGTACTTCGTCTTAAGACGCGGGAGAGTAGGTCGCTGCCAGGTCTGCAAAACGCAACTTAACGCATGCGCCCGGAGCCGTAAGGCTTCGGTAAGCTGTATGCGTCAACAAAAAATCTTCTCAAAACAAACCAACGGCCCAAAGCCGAAAAAAGGGCCGCCCGCAAAGCGGCCTTTCGTGTTATGATGAAATAAGCAAATCCMAGGATTTGCATGGCGYGGGGTGGAGCAGCCCGTTCGGCCTAAGATYGATCCACTGGATCGATCTCTAACGGCCTCACCTCGTCAGGCTACGCCTGACAGCGCTCCCGGGCAGCACGTCCGGTATGAAATATCGCGGGGTGGAGCAGCCCGGTAGCTCGTCAGGCTCATAACCTGAAGGCCGCAGGTTCAAATCCTGCCCCCGCAACCAAGCAAATAGCCCGCCATCAAGGCGGGCTTTTTGTTGGGTAACGGGTCGAGGATTTAACGCCTCATCAGGGGCCCCCAAGGAGGCAAAGCCGACGCAGAGGGACAGAAAAACTACAAATCCTGCACCCGCAACCAAATCTCTCTCCTAATTCCCTCATCACAAATAGCCCGCTGAAAAGCGGGCTATTTGCGTTTTTGCGCGCAGAACCGATAGTCCTGCGAGTTGGCATCGATTTTCAAGTGCCGATGAGATAGTTGCTAAAAGGATAATATTCTAATATATCTAGTTCAGGCGCTTCTTATATTTCTATTGCAGTAAGCAACGTCCGTCCAATCGGCGGCGCCTATCATTCTATTCAGAGGGCAGTTCGATTTCATGAAGTAGATCAGATCTATAGGGGGGAATCATGCGAAAATGGGGGTCTTCTCTACTGACGTCTCCATATGGGAGGCGCCGTTTTCTATCGGCAATCTGCGCGTTGCCCGCGTTCTGCTCAGTGGTGTTCTTCGCCGAGGTTGCCTATGCGCAAGCGCCGACCGAAGAACAGCGTGACGCGATCAGGGCGGAGTGCCGCTCCGATTTCATCGCGAAATGCTCCGGGGTGACGCCCGGAGGAATGGAGGCTCTCAGCTGCTTGCAGCAGCATAGCGCTTCGCTTTCGGCGGGATGCCGGAATGCGGTTTCCGCGGTGACCGCAAAGCCCAAATCGACATCTGCGGAGCCGGCCCCGGCTGTCCCCGCAGACACGGCGGCGAGCGCTCCGGCGCCCGCGACCGGGACGCCGGCGCATCAGCCGACGCAGGCACAGCGAAATTCGGTCAAATCGGCCTGCCAGCGCGATTTCATGGCGCAGTGTTCCGGCGTGACACCGGGGGGCGCCGAGGCGCTCAGCTGCCTGCAGCAGCATAGTGCCGCTTTATCGGCGCTTTGCCAGCAGGCTGTCGCCGCGTTGGGGGGATCGGCCGCGCCGACGACCGGCGATGCGGCCGCCACGGGCGCTATCACCCCCGCTCCTCGAGCCATGATGCCGGCCTTCACACCACGCGAGGAAGTAATGATCCTGCGGGAAACCTGTGGACCGGACTTCCGGGCCTTGTGCCGCATGGTGCCTCTCGGGGGCGGACGGGGCATTGCCTGTCTGCGGGACAATCTGCAGCGGGTGTCGCCGGCCTGCCATCGGGTCCTGACCTCCGGATTGTAACGACCGGCCGAACTTGTTTTCAGAAAGGGATGATCGCGCTCCAACGGGAAGTCTCCGCGAGTGCGATCCAGCCAAGACCGCAGGCGGCTGTTGCCTGCCTCCATGCCTTGCATTTCTCACATTTCATGTACGGCGACGGCAGGTCCGCCAGCCACTGTCTGCAATTCGATGAAATCAATGACGACACGAACGAAAGGCATTGCCATGTCATCGACTTTCCCTTTTCCGCAATTGAAGCGGATGCTTATATATGCGTCGGTTTCCGCCAGCTTGGTGCTGCCGACGAGCGCCTGGGCGGATGACGCAAAAGAGCTGCTCAAGAAGATGTCCGATTTTCTGGTGGCGCAGAAGACGATTTCCTTCACATACCAATCGTCGCTCGAAGCGGTGACGCCTGCCTTTGAGAAACTCCAGTTCGTGAGCTCGGGGACCGCCAACCTGACGCGTCCCGACAAGTTGCGTGTGACGAGGACCGGTGGCTTCGCGGATCTCGACGTCAGTTTCGATGGTTCGTCGCTGACGGTACACGGCAAGAACCTCGACGCTTATGCCAAGATCGACGGCAAGGGTTCGCTCGATGATCTGATCGACAGGCTCATGACGGCGGGTGTCGAAGCGCCGGGCGCCGATCTTTTATCCTCCAATGTCTACGACGAGCTCATATCCGATGTGACGGAGGCCAAGCACATTTCCAGTGCTTTCGTCGATGGCGTCGAATGCGAATACCTGGCCTTCCGAACGCCTGAGATCGACTGGCAGATCTGGATACAGACCGGCTCGCAGCCGATACCGCGCCGTTACGTCATCACCAGCAAGCACGTCGTCCAGGCGCCGCAATACACGCTCGAAATCAGCGATTTCAAAACTGGAGCAGATGTCGCAGCCGTTGCCTACACCATCGAGATTCCTGCCAGCGCGAAGACGGTCGATCTGAGCGAACTGCAATCGCTCGATGAGCTTCCGGCCGCCGCCGATATGGGAGAAGCGAAATGACCTATAACAAGCTGCTGTTCGCACTCAGCCTTGCCGGCGTGCTGACATTCACCGATTTTCGCGTCGAGGAGCAGGGTTCCATGCCGTTGTCGATCGGCTTCGCCACGCCGGCGGGCGCCGTCATCGGCAGGCCGCTGACGCCGCTCTCTTATGCGGGTGTGGCTCGCCGGACGACGCGGCGGGTGGTTACACGCACGACGACGACTATCGCCGTACTTCCGGCGGGGTGCCGCTATGGTCCCTATTACGGTGGCTATTATTATCGATGCGGCGCCTATTATTACGCCAAGAGCGGCAACGTTTATGTGCAGGTGATCGTCCAATAAAGCCGCGATCGCCTCATCCGACCTTCGATACTTCTGTTTCCGCCATGTTTGCGGGCTTGTTTGCGGTCGCGCCGCGCCGCTTCCAATGTTCCTCGAGACGTTGCAGCAGGACGTAGAAGGAGGGGACGAAGAGAACGGCAAGGCAGGTCGAGGCGATCATGCCGCTGAAGACCGATATGCCGATCGACTTGCGGGCCGATGCGCCCGCACCTGTCGCCAGAACGAGCGGCAGGACCCCGAGGATGAAGGCAAAGGACGTCATCATGATCGGCCGGAAGCGCAGGCGGGCGGCCTCGACGGCCGCGTCCAGGATTTCCATGCCTTCCGCCCGTTTTTCCCGCGCATATTCGACGATGAGGATGGCATTCTTGGCTGCGAGCGCAATCAGCAGGATGAGGCCGATCTGCGTATAGAGGTTGTTGGCGACGCCCGCCGCGGTGAGTGCCGCTACGGTGCCGAGCAGGGCGAGCGGTACGGCTAATATGACCGCCAGCGGCAGGATCCAGCTTTCATACTGGCCGGCGAGCACGAAATAGACGAGCAGCATGGCGAGCGCGAAGATGAAATAGATCTGCCCGCCCACGGCCTTCTCCTGATAGGAAAGCGCCGTCCATTCGAAGTCGGCGCCTGCCGGCAATGTATGGTCGGCAATCTGTTCCATGACCTCGAGCGACTGGCCGGAGCTGAAACCGGCGGCCGGTCCGCCGACGATGGTGGCGGTCGGATAGAGATTGTAGAGGCTGATCAGCGAGGGTCCCTGTGTCGTGGTGACATCGACGACCGTGCCGAGCGGCACCATCGTCCCGTCGCCTGCCTTGACCTTCAGATTGCGGATATCGTCGGGACTGACCCGGAAATCGGAAGCGGCCTGCGCATAGACCTGGAAGGTGCGGCCGAACTTGTTGAACTGGGTGACGTAGCTCGATCCGACGTAGCCGGAGAGAGCGGAGAAGACCTGGCCCACCGTAATGCCCAGCGTCTCCGCCTTGATGCGATCGACGGATACCGCAAGCTGAGGCACGTTCGAGCGAAAAGGCGTACTCAGCCTCTGCAGCGACGACTGGGCGTTGCCGTTCTTGACGATCGTATCGGCGAGCGATTGCAGCAGCGGATAGTCAGATATGCCGTTCCTGAGCTCGACCTGCATGGTAAAGCCGTTGGCATTACCGATGCCCTGGATCGGAGGCGGCACCACCACCAGCGTCTTGGCCGTCAGCACGTGCTGCAATGCGTCGTTCAGATGCTGATAGATCGACAGCAGGTCCTGTCCTTTCTCCTTGCCGCGCTCTTCCCAATCCTTGAGGACAACATAAGCCACGCCGGCATTCTGCAGGCTGGCATTGTTGTCTAGAACGGAAAGGCCACTGATGGTCAGCACCTGATCGACGCCGGGTGCCGCCTCGGCGATCTTGCCGACCTCCTCCATCACTGCATCCGTCCGCTCCTTCGAGGCGCCGTCCGGCAATTGCGCGCTGATCAGTACATAGCCCTGATCCTCGATAGGCAGGAATGCGGTCGGCAGACGCGTGAGACCCCAGACGGCGATCCCGATCAGCGCGAGCGCTGCGATGGCCATGACGCCGCTGTGGCGGGTCATCGATCCGATCAGGCCGGCATAGTGGCGTTCACCCCAATCATAGCCCCTGTTGAAGCCGCGATAGAAGATGTTGCGTTTCTCGACCGGTACTGAAGCGCGCAGCCATAGGGCGCATTGCGTCGGTTTCAGCGTGACGGCATTGATGGCGCTGATCAGCGCCGTGGCGGCAATGACGAGCGCGAACTGCCGATAGAGCTGGCCGGTCAGGCCGGGCAGGTAGGCGGCAGGAATGAAGACTGCCATCAGCACCAGCGTGATGCCGATGACAGGGCCGAGCAGTTCTTCCATCGCTTTCTCTGCGGCCTTTCGGCCCGGCATGCCGGCCTCGATGTGCCGAGCAACGCCTTCGACGATGACGATGGCATCATCGACGACGATGCCGATCGCCAGAACGATGGCAAAGAGCGTCGACAGATTGACCGTGAAGCCCAATGCCGCCATTGCCGCGAAAGCGCCGATGATGGTCACCGGAACGGTCGTCGCGGGCACGAGCATCGCCCGCCAATCCTGCAGGAAAACGAGAATGACGATGAGAACGAGCACGCCCGCCTCGATCAAGGTGACGTAAACCTCGTCGATGGAGGCTTCGACGAATTTCGTCGTGTCGAACGGCACGTGATATTCGAGGCCGGGCGGAAAGCTTTTCGAGAGCTCCTCCATCTTCGCGCGCACCGCTTGCGCCACCGCAATGGCGTTCGCTTCCGGCAATTGGAAAATGCCGATGCCGGCCGCCGGTCGGCCGTTTTGCGTGAAGGACTGGCTGTAGGTCTGGGCGCCGAGTTCGACGCGGCCGATATCGCGCACACGCGTGATGCGGCCGCCCTCTCCACTTTCGACCTTGACGACGATGTTCTCGTAATCTGCCGCCTCGTTCAGGCGGCCGTTGACATTCAGCGTGTATTGGAAGAGCTGCCCCTTCGGCACCGGTGGAATGCCGATCTGGCCGGCGGCAACCTCCTGGCTCTGCTGCTGCACGACGCTGACCACATCCTGCGGCGTCAGGCCGCGGGCCTGCAGCAGGTTCGGGTCCATCCAGATCCGCATGGCATATTGGCCGGCGCCGAACACCGTGACGTTGCCGACGCCAGGCAGGCGGGCGAGCTCGTTCTGCAGATTGATGACCGCATAGTTCGACAGGAACAGGCTGTCATAGCGGCTGTCGGGCGAGGTCAGGCTGACGAAACCGAGGATCGCCGTCGATTTCTTCTGTGTCGTGACGCCCTGAAGCTGCACCGCTTCGGGAAGCGACGACATGGCGATCGCAACGCGGTTCTGGACCAGAACCTGCGCCTGATCGGGATCCGTTCCGATGGCAAAAGTCACGGTCAGCGAATAGGTGCCGTCGCTGGCGCTCGTCGACTGCATGTAGAGCATGTCCTGGACGCCGTTGACCTGCTGCTCGATCGGCAGCGCGACGGTATCGACGAGGGTCTGGGCGCTGGCGCCGGGAAAGCGGGTCGTCACCTGCACGGTCGGCGGAACGACGTTCGGATATTGCGCGACGGGGAGCTGAAACAGGGCGACTGCGCCGACGAGCACGAAGACGAGCGCCAGGACATTGGCGAGTACCGGCCGCTCGATGAAGAAGCGCGAGATCATGCTCTTGTCCTTAGACGGTCAAAGGAAGCCGGATGGCGAATTCATTGCATCGTGGTCTGGGCCTTGGCATCGCCGGCGGCGCTCGTCGCCGGGTTCATTTCCATCTTCTCGGGCGTGACCTTGCTGCCGGGAATGGCTTGCTGGATACCCTGGGTCACCACCCAGTCGGCCGGATCGAGGCCGGATTGGACGACCCGGAGCGGACCTTCCCGCTGGCCTGTCTTGATCTGCTTCTGCTCGACGACGTCGTCCTTGCCGAGAACGAGCACATAGCTGCCCAACTGGTTGGTGCCGATCGCATCGTCGCGCACCAGCAGGGCCTTGTCGTTATGACCGACCGGCACCCGAACCCTAACGAAAAGGCCGGGCAGCATGGCGTGGTCCTTGTTGTCGAACAGGGCGCGCACCTGAAGCGTGCCGGTGGAGGCATCGAGCTGGGGCGATACGTAATCGAGATGTCCCTTGTGCGGATAGCCTTCCTCGGTCTGCAGACCGATCTCCGCCGGTATGCTCGGAAGATCCGTCTGCCTGAAGGTATGCCCCTGCTTTGCCAGGGTTTCCTTGATCATCAGCACCTGCGTTTCGCTGACGTTGAAATAGGCATAAAGCGGATCGGTCTGGACGATGCTGGCGAGTTTGGTGGGGCCGGATACGCCGACCAGCGTGCCGATATCGACGAGGTGATTGGTGACGATACCGTCGAAGGGGGCGAGCACTTCCGTATAGCCGAGGTTGATGGTCGCGAGTTCGACGTTGGCCTGAGCGTTGAGGATGGCGGCATTCGCCTCGTCGAGGGTCGCCTTGGCGCTGTCGACCGCAGTCTGGGTGGTCACCTGCTGTTTCGACAGATTGAGCTGCCGGTCATATTCCTGCTTCGCGCCGACCTGGGAGGCCTGTTGCGAGGCGAGCGATGCCTTCGCTTGATCCAGTTGCGCCTGATAGGTGTCACGCTCGATCCCGAAGAGCTTGGCGCCCTTCTTGACCATCATGCCGTCCTGATAATCGATGGATTGGACATAGCCCTGGACGCGTGCCTCGATATCGACGGAATTGAGCGGCGCGGTATTGCCGGTCAGCTCGAAATAGAGCGTTACCGCTTGCTGGACCGGCTGTGCGACACGAACCGGCGGCGGAGGAGGGGGAACGTAGGTGTTGCCGCTCTCCTCGCAGCCGGCGAGAAGCGCCATGCCGGCAAGTGTCAGAAAAAATCGCAGACCCTGATGCAATCCCCCACGCATTGCCGCCGCCTCGACATGTCAAGAGCCCAGTCTCTATGCGTGCCTCGACGGCGGCCCCCACCGGCCTGCCGAAGGTTCAAGGCAGGTGATATTATGTCGCGGCATTGCTAAAAATTGCAATAGCCCTCGGTCACAATTGAACGGCGTCGAACCGCACCGGCTACGGTTTCCCGAGCCGTTCGATGGCGGACTGCAAGGGTGCGTCTGAAACGCGGACCAGCCCGATGTAGGGATTGGCCATGTCCGTAACCAGGAAGACGGCGCCGGCGACGGACAGGGCGCAGACGAACAGAATAGACAAGACGGTCGGATTCGGAGGCGCCTGCAGGCCGAAGGTCGCAAAAAGCAGCGAGAGCCAACAGACGAGAACGGCAAGGAAGGCCCAGGGCAGGCCTTCGCTGCCGGATTCGACCAGCAGCCAGTGGGTTTCGGCCACCATGCCGCTCACCTCAAGCGCGCGCGCCTGGAGAGAATGCTGTGCGGCATCCCGGGGCGACAGGGCTCGAAGGTTGTCTTGAACCGCCTCGATATCCTGATATTCCGGCAGCGCCTTGCCTGCCGTTTCGTCGGTGGTCTCGGCGGTCCAGCCGCGGCTCAGCCGCTTGTCGATGAGTTCACGCAGAAGCTGGCGCGCATGGCCGGTTTCCGGGCCGTAATGCGCCATGACGCGGTCCAGTAGCAGGACCCGCGCCGCCGCCGTTCTCATCTCCGCTTCGGCGTTGTCATAAGAAGATTTGGCGGATGCGATCAGCAGGCCGAGCGCCAAGGCCGACAGCGTCCCCACCACCGCGGTCGCGAGCCGGATGACATCCTTGGATTCCGGATTGAGATGATGATCCGGCAGGCGGGCGCGCATTACCATTCCCATCGACGTTGCCGCAGACAGAAAGACAAAGACAAGCCCGCCAAGCAACAGTGAGCTCAAGTTAGGTTTCCCCTACCGTCGCGCCGATCTCGTAGTTGTGAGAAGCACGAGAACTTCCACCATCATAGCGGAGGACCGATAACGCGTGGAATCTTTACTTTCGTCTTCTTTTGCGGCCGTTGAACGAGACCATATCCGCGGGTCATTGCTGGAAAATGAGCAATACATAAGCCAGGAAGAGCACCAGATGGACGGCGCCCTGCATGAGATGCGTCCGGCCGCTGGCAAAGGTAATGATGCTGACGGCGAGGGTGAGCAGGAGCATCACCAGGTCGCTGTGTTCCAGACCCAGGGTGACGGGGTGGCCGTAAAGGCGGCTGACGACGAGCATTGCCGGCACGGTCAGCCCGATCGTCGACAGGACGGAGCCCAGAAAGATATTGACGGAGCGCTGCAGATTATCGGCGATGGATGCGCGCACGGCGCTGATTGCCTCGGGCGTTGCGACGAGCACGGCCATGACGACACCGCCGAAGGCGGTCGGAGCGTGCAGGGTTTCGATAATGTAATCGATCGGCCGCGCAAGCTGTTCGACCAGAAAGACGACCGGTCCCATATAGGCGAAGAGCAGAAGGGCATGGGGCCAGGCCGATCCATGAGGCGGAGCGCGTTCCCCGTGATGCTGGCGGTTGCCGTCGCTGGCGAAATAATCCTGATGGCGGCCGGCCTGAAGAAACAGGAACGTGGCGTAAAGGCCGACCGATACGATACCCAATATCAATTGCCGCGGCGCCGATGGATGCTGCCCGTCCGGGCCGGCAATAAATGTCGGCATGACCAGGCTCAGCGTCGCGAGCGGCACGATGACGCCGAGATAGGCATTGGCGCCCTGCAGATTGTGCTGCTGTTCCGGCCGCCGCCAGGCCCCGAGCAGCAATGACAGGCCGACCATGCCGTTGAGGATGATCATGACGACTGCAAACAGTGTATCGCGCGCAAGCGTCGGGTTGTTTTCGCCGTGAATCATGACGGCTGAAATCGCCATCACCTCGATCGAGGTGATGGCAAGCGTCAGAATGAGCGTGCCGTATGGCTCTTTCAGCCGCTCCGCCAAACGATCCGCATGCCGAACGACCGACAGGGCCGAGCCGAGGACGACGGCAAACAGCCAGCCGAAAACGACGGTGAACCAAAACGGATCGGAAAGCCGCGCGAAGAGCGGTTCGGGGAACGCAATGAATATCAGGCTGGTTGCGATGCTGACGGCGAGGAACCATTCCCCGCGCAGGCTCACCCCGTTGATGGTGCGCGCTGCCGGTTCGTCAGTCATGACAACCACCGGCCTTCGGGAAATGCCGTCGCGATGCGATCATCAACACCATTGTGCCCGGTCTGAACAGACCATCCCCCTCGTTGCCACCGGTCCTGAATATCGACAGGATCGTACCTCAAGCCGGACGGCGTGTAACCGGCTAAAACGCGCCAGGTTTTATTCGCGACCGGTGGCCGGGATCGCAGCGCCGGTGACGACGGCTGCGGCCGGCGAAATCAGGAAGGCGATGAGGCGGGCGATCGATTGCGGCGAGACCCAGCCGTCCGTCTTCGCATTGGGCATGGCCGCACGATTCTCAGGCGTGTCGATCGTCCCGGGCAGGATGCAGTTGGCGGTGATGCGGTCGTCGCGGCATTCGGCGGCGATCGCTTCGGTCAGCCGGATGACGGCGGCTTTCGAAGCGGCGTAAGCGGCCTGGTTGGCGCCGGCCTTCAGGCCGGGCGCGGCGGCGATGTGGACGATGCGGCCGTAGCCGGCGGCCTTCATGATGGGCAGGACGGCAGCGCTGATCGTCAGCGCGCTATCGGCATTCGCGGTCATCATCATCCGCCATTGCGCGGGAGCATCCGGCCCGACCGGTCCCATCTGGAAGCCGCCGACCGTATTGACCAATGCGCCGACGCCGCCGAAACGGGCGACGGCCTCGGCAACAGCGGCAGTGCAGGAGCCGTAATCGGTGAGATCCGTGCCCGCGATCGGCAGAAACTCGGCGGAGGCGGGAAGATCGCCCGCCAAGGCTTCGAGCCCACGGCTCGAACGGTTGATGCCGACGAGCTTCATGCCGGATGCGGCAAGCTCGCGGACGACGGCGCGGCCAAGGTTTCCTCCCGCGCCTGTGACGATCACGGCTTTCTGGTCACTCATGGCAATGGATCTCCCGCGGGCCGGTGTTGGACGACACCGCATTGTTGATCCATGCTCGGCGGCGGCGCAAGCCTCGAAGGAGTATGAGGATATTCAGGCCCTGGTATCCGGCACGGCGCAGGCCTCGCCGCCGCCGAAGAGGCGGGAGCGGGKGAGGAAGCGCTTCTCCCGGCCGTTGTCGAGCGAGAACATGCCGCCGCGGCCGGGCACGACGTCGATGATGAGCTGCGTATGCTTCCATGCCTCGAACTGGCTGGCGCTGATATAGACCGGCACGCCGCCGATTTCGCCGAGCTTGACGTCGCTGTCGCCGACCATGAATTCGCCTGTGGGATAACACATGGGTGAGGAGCCGTCGCAGCAGCCGCCCGACTGGTGGAAGAGGATATCGGGATGGTCCCGCCGGATTTCGGCAATCAGATCGAGAGCCGCGTCGGTTGCGAGAACGCGTGGTTCACCGTTGACGGTCGTTTCCATGGTTCTTCCTCCAATGTTCTGGAAAGGGGATTCCCCTCCCCAACCCCTCCCCACAAGGGGGAGGGGCTTAGGATGCCGCCTCCGCTGTTTTCCTTACGAAGGTTTCAGCAAGGCGATGCGTCGCTTTTAGAACGGGGCAGTTCAACGTGTTAAGCCCCTCAGAAGAAACCGAGCGCCTTCGGGCTGTAGCTCACCAGCATGTTCTTGGTCTGCTGGTAGTGCTCGAGCATCATCTTGTGGGTTTCGCGGCCGATGCCGGACTGCTTGTAGCCGCCGAAGGCGGCATGGGCAGGGTAGGCGTGGTAGCAGTTGGTCCAGACGCGGCCGGCCTGGATCTCGCGGCCGAAACGGTAGCAGCGATTGGCGTCACGGCTCCAGACGCCGGCGCCGAGGCCGTAGAGCGTGTCGTTGGCGATTTCGAGCGCTTCCTTCTCGGTCTTGAAGGTCGTGACGGATACGACCGGCCCGAAGATCTCCTCCTGGAACACACGCATCTTGTTGTGGCCCTTGAAGATCGTCGGCTTGACGTAATAGCCGTTCGCCAGTTCGCCGCCGAGATCGTTGCGCGAACCGCCGGCCAGGACTTCGGCGCCTTCCTGCTTGCCGATATCGAGATAGGCGAGGATCTTTTCGAGCTGTTCGTTCGATGCCTGGGCGCCGATCATCGTCGCGCTGTCGAGCGGGTTGCCCTGCTTGATCGCCTCGACGCGTTTGACGGCCTTTTCCATGAAGCGGTCGTAGATCGATTCCTGGACGAGGGCGCGGCTCGGGCAGGTGCAGACCTCGCCTTGGTTCAGGGCGAACATCGCAAAGCCTTCGAGCGCCTTGTCGAGGAAGTCGTCATCCTCCGCCATCACGTCGGCGAAGAAGATGTTCGGCGACTTGCCGCCGAGTTCGAGCGTCACCGGAATGAGGTTCTGGCTGGCATATTGCATGATGAGACGGCCGGTCGTCGTCTCGCCGGTGAAAGCGATCTTGGCGATGCGCGGGCTGGTTGCCAGCGGCTTGCCGGCCTCGATGCCGAAGCCGTTGACGATGTTGAGCACGCCGGGCGGCAGGAGATCGCCGACGAGTTCGGCCCAGAGCAGGATTGAGGCCGGGGTCTGCTCGGCGGGCTTCAGCACCACGCAGTTGCCGGCGGCAAGTGCCGGCGCGAGCTTCCAGGTCGCCATCAGGATCGGGAAGTTCCACGGAATGATCTGGCCGACGACGCCGAGCGGCTCGTGGAAGTGATAGGCGATGGTGTCATGGTCGATCTCGCCGATCGAGCCTTCCTGGGCGCGGATGCAGGAGGCGAAATAGCGGAAGTGGTCGATCGCCAGCGGAATGTCGGCGGCCATGGTTTCGCGGATCGGCTTGCCGTTGTCCCAGGTCTCGGCCTGGGCGAGCAATTCCAGCTTGTCCTCCATGCGCTGGGCGATCTTCATGAGCATATTGGAGCGCTCGGCAGCCGAAGTGCGGCCCCATTTGTCCTTGGCCGCATGGGCGGCGTCGAGCGCCAGATTGATGTCCTTTTCACTCGAGCGGGGAATGTCGCAGAGCTTGCCGCCGGTGACGGGCGTCAGGTTTTCGAAGTATTTGCCTTCGACCGGCTCGCGCCATTCGCCGCCGATATAGTTGCCGTATTTGAGCTTGAACGGCGATTCGACGACTTTCTGATGAAGCATGTCATCCTCCCTTGATGGTCCAGGTTCCAATCGAACCAGTGGGAGGAAAATGTGCGCGTTTTGCCGAAGGGAACAGAGTGCGGCATCGATACCGCAGTGCACACTGTCGCAGGGTTGCGACAGATCGCGTCATGATTGCCCATGTCCGTGGAACCTTCGAGCCCACTGCTCAGTGCAGGTCGAACTTTTTCATCTTCCGGTGCAGGGTGGCACGGCTGATCCCGAGTGCTGCGGCCGCCTGCGAGACGTTGCCGCTGGTGCGCGACAGAGCTCGCAAGAGGGCTGCCTTTTCCGCTTCGACCATCTCTTCCTGCTGCGAGACGGCGGCTTCCTGAAGCGCATCGGAGGCCGGGATGCCGGCTGCAATCCGTTTGTCGTCGAGCTGCAATGCGATGCGGGCGGCGCGGGTGGCGCCCAGCACGAGGTCGTGCCGATCGACCGCAAGCAGGGCGGCGGCGGAATTGGCGCTCGTGGGGACCATCAGGAAACGGGCGCCTGCAAACGCCGAACGAAAGAGATTGAGTTCGATGCGCATCGCCGCATCGCGCACCGTCTGCGTCAGGATCGCCAGCGTCATTTCGCTGACGTCTTCGCGGCAGGTGGAGATATCGAGGGCGGCGGCAAGCTCACCGCGATGATCGCGGATCGGCGCCGTCGTGCAGCTCAGGCGGATATTCGAGCAGAAGAAATGCTGGTCGCGGAAGATGGCGACGGCGCGCTCGTCGGCGAGCGCGGTGCCGATGCCATTGGTGCCGATACTCGCCTCGGTCCAGATCGAGCCGGTCCAGAGGCCGAGATCGCGGAAGTCCTTGTCGTCGCCTGATGTGCCCCGGCGCTCCAGCGCGATGCCGTTCCTGTCGGTCAGAAGGATGCAGCAGCCGGCCTTGCCGACCGTCGTAAAGAGGCGGTCGAGCTCGTCGGTGGCGCCGGCGATCAGCCGTTCGGACTGCGCGCGTGCATGGTGGAATTCGCCGTCGGTGAGGCGTAGCGGCGCGCGTTCGTCTTCCGGAGCGAGCTGGTGCATGGTCATGCAGCGCCGCCAGGACGCGACGATCGGAGAACTCGCGGCGGCGGAATTACGCTGCGCAGAGGTGTAGACATGTTCCGCATGCGCTGACTGTTCTTGCATCTGCTCCTCCCACGGAACTTCAGCATAGTCTGATGGAAAAGCCATCGGTTGGCAATTGCACGCTTCGACGGCCGCCTCTTCCTCACCCCGGGCGATCAGGGCATGATGCTGAATAGTGTGAGCGATCTTCGCACGGCATAGCGCTCCGCTTCATTGATCTAGATCCGGTTTCAGATCATCCGCGTCTACCGCAACAGCCAGGCCTCGATGCCGCGCGCGGCCGCCCGGCCGGTCGCAAGGCAGGCGGTGAGGAGATAACCGCCGGTCGGTGCCTCCCAGTCGAGCATCTCGCCGGCGACGAAGGTACCGGGCAGGGCCTTCAGCATGAAGCCTTCGTCGATGCCGCTCCAGCGGATACCGCCGGCCGAGGAGATCGCCTCGCCGATGGGCCTTGTGTCGAGAACCGGGATCGGCAGGGCCTTGAGCATGCCGGCGAGCCGCCCGGGATCGGTTCTTTCGCGCTCGGGCACGAGTTCCCGCAGCAAGGCCGCCTTGACGCCATCGAGGCCGGCGCCTTTGCGCAGCCGGTTTGAAAAGCTCGATTTGGTGTCCTGCCGGGCAAGGTCGCGCGCCAGCCTCTCGATCGTCCGGCCTGGTGCCAGGTCAAGAGTCAGGATGGCGTTGCCATGGCTCTGCAACCGGTCGCGCAGTGCGGCGGCATGGGCATAAATCAGGCTGCCCTCGATGCCGCTTGCGGTGATGACGAATTCTCCGGGAATGCTGCCTGCCTCGGATGTGGCGGTGACGGATTTGACCGGCTCGCCGGCGAAACGCTCACTGAAATTCGCGCTCCAACCGATGACGAAGCCACAATTGGCGGGCCGGAAGGTGTCGATCTCGACGCCCCTTTCCGACAGCCAGGGCAGCCAACTCGCATCGGAGCCGAGGCGCGGCCAGCTTGCGCCGCCGAGCGCCAGCAGGGCAGCATCGCAATGGACGATGCTGCGGCCTTCCGGCGTTTCGAAAACGTAGCCCTCTTCGGCAAAACCGATCCAGCGGTGGCGGGTGCGCAGGGCAACGCCTTGGCCTTCCAGTCGCCTGAGCCAGGCGCGCAGCAGGGGAGAAGCCTTCATCACTGTCGGAAAGACCCGGCCGGAGGAGCCGATGAAGGTCTCGGTCCCGAGCCCTGCAGCCCACTCCCTGATGTCATCGGGGGTAAAAGCATCAAGCGCAGGGCGCAGACGGTCGGAGGCTGTGCCGAACCGCGTGGCGAAACTGATATAGTCCTCGGAATGGGTGATGTTGAGACCTGATTTGCCGGCCAGCAGGAACTTGCGGGCGAAGGTCGGCATGGCGTCACAGACCGTCACTAAATGACCGGAGAGCGAAAGCAGTTCGGCAGCCGCAAGGCCCGCCGGGCCACCGCCGATGATCGCAACCCGCTTCTGGTTCATGAATGTCTTCGCCCGATTCTTTCTGATGCAGTTTTGGCGCGAGGACGAGTCACCTGCAAGGGCGCAACCACGTCAGTGGTGCGAATGCGTGCACTGGCCATGATCGGCGAGAACCTCGATGACACGGCATTGGTCGACACGGCCGTGGCCGCAGCCTTCCACCATAATTTCCAGCTCGGCCTTCAGCGCCGTCAGGCTGCGGATGCGTTGCTCGACCTCGACGAGGCGGGCCTTGGCGATGGCATCGGCCGAGGCGCAGGATTGATGCGGATCGTCCTGCAAAGTGAGCAGCGTGCGGATCGCCTCGATTTCGAAACCGAGTTCGCGGGCATGGCGAATGAAGGCGAGGCGGTTGATGTCGGCGGGCTCGAAGGAGCGCTGGTTGCCTTCGCTGCGGCCTGGGGCGGCGAGCAAGCCGATGCTCTCGTAATAACGCACCGTCGGCACCTTGACGCCGCTCCGGCGAGCCGCTTCGCCGATGGTGATCTTTTTCATGATTTTCCTCTTGCACCTCTAGTCGCTAGAGGATGTAGGTGGGATGCTTCTGTTTGACAAGGAAGCGGATCATGGCTGAGACGAGCGAGACACGATACCGGGTCGGTGGCATGGATTGCGCCGCCTGCGCGACCAAGATCGATACGGCGGTCAGACGCGTGGCAGGCGTCGCCGATGTTTCCGTCTCGGTGGTGGCGGGCACGATGACTGTCCGGCATGACGGCAGCAGCGACCTCAAGGCGATCGAGAAGAAGGTGACGGGGCTTGGCTATTCCGTCTCGCCTTTTACCGGAGGGGCAGCCTCTGTGCCTGAACGCGGTTCGCATCATCATGATCACGATCACGCGGGCCACGACCACGATCATGCGAGCCATGATCACGCGGGTCATGATCACGATCATGAAGGCCATGGTCACGACCACGCCTATGGCGAAAAGGAAATCGAAGGTCTGCACGGGCACGACCACACGCCGATGACCGGTCCCTGGTGGCAGAGCAAGAAGGGCCGGCTGACCATTTTCTCGGGCGTGGCGCTCGTTGCCGCCTATGCCGTCGGTCATCTCGTGCCGGCGATTGCATCCTATGCCTTCATCGTCGCCATGCTGGTCGGTCTCGTGCCGATCGCCCGGCGTGCGGTCATGGCGGCGCTATCCGGCACACCGTTTTCGATCGAGATGCTGATGACGATCGCCGCTGTCGGCGCCGTCATCATCAATGCGGGAGAGGAAGCGGCGACCGTCGTTTTCCTGTTCCTCGTCGGCGAGCTGCTGGAGGGTGTGGCGGCGGGCAAGGCGCGCGAAAGCATCCAGTCGCTGACGGCCTTGGTGCCGAAGACCGCGCTGCTCGAAGACAATGGCCAGATGCGGGAGGTGCCGGCGGAAAGCCTTGCCGTCGGCGCGATCATCATGGTTCGCCCCGGCGACCGCATCTCTGCGGACGGTGTCATCGTTTCCGGCGAGAGCGCGGTCGACGAGGCTCCGGTGACGGGCGAAAGCACGCCGGTGCGCAAGGGCGTCGATGCAGTCGTCTATGCCGGTACGGTCAACGGCGATGCAGTGCTCAGGGTTCGCGTCACGGCGGCCGCTGCCGACAATACCATCGCCCGCGTCGTCAAGCTGGTGGAGGAGGCGCAGGAATCGAAAGCGCCGACGGAACGCTTCATCGACCGGTTCTCGGGCTATTACACGCCCGGCGTGGTGGTGGTCGCCGCGCTGGTGGCGGTCGTTTCGCCGCTGTTTTTCGGCGGCTCGTGGAACGAATGGATCTACAAAGGTCTTGCCATCCTGCTGATCGGCTGCCCCTGTGCGCTCGTCATCTCGACGCCGGCGGCGATCGCCGCTTCGCTCTCGGCGGGTGCCCGGCGCGGGCTGCTGATGAAGGGCGGCGCGGTGCTGGAGACGCTCGGCAAGGTAACGATGGTCGCCTTCGACAAGACGGGCACGCTGACGGAAGGCAAGCCTCGGGTGACCGATATCGTTTCCTTCGGATTGAGCGAGGCGCAGCTCCTGTCGCGCGCGGCGGTGCTGGAGCAGGGCTCCAGCCATCCCTTGGCGCTCGCCATCCTCAACCGCGCCAAGGCCGACGGCGTTCCCGTGCCGCCCGCCTTCGAGCTGGAAGCGGTGCCGGGCAAGGGCGTCAGCGGCAAGGTTGGCGGCGAGACGCTGGATCTCTTGTCGCCGTCGGCTGCCCGCGAGCGCGGGGCGCTGGACGGGGAACAAGAGTCGCGCATCACGGCGTTCAACGACGAGGGCAAGAGTGTGTCGGTGCTGCTCGTCAACGGCGCTGCGGCCGGCCTGATCGCCATGCGCGACGAGCCGCGCGAGGATTCCGGGGCCGGGCTCTCGGCGCTTAAATCGGCCGGTGTCAAGGCGATGATGCTGACGGGCGACAACAAGCGGACGGCGGCAGCCGTCGCCGGCATGCTCGGCATCGATTGGCGCGGCGAGATGATGCCGGAGGACAAGCAGCGGGTCGTCGGCGAATTGAAGCGCGAGGGCTTCGTCGTCGCCAAGGTCGGCGACGGCATCAACGATGCTCCGGCGCTTGCCGCCGCCGATATCGGCATCGCCATGGGCGGCGGCACCGATGTGGCGCTGGAGACGGCGGATGCCGCCGTGCTGCACGGACGCGTCGGCGACGTGGCGAGGATGATCGCGCTTTCCAAGCGGACGATGCGCAATATCCTTGAGAATATCACCATCGCGCTCGGGCTGAAGGCGGTCTTCCTGGTGACGACGATCGCCGGCATTACCGGGCTCTGGCCGGCGATCCTCGCCGACACCGGCGCCACGGTGCTGGTGACGATCAATGCGCTGAGGCTGCTGCGTGTAAAGGCGTGAATGTTTTCCCGAATGGCGGTCTGGTTTCGTTAAGCTTTCGTTATCCCTGTTTTTCACAGGAACGCAGCGATTTCAAACCTGCCGTAACGCGATGCACAAACCATCCGTTGACGTGAATTCGGATTCGCGTACTATATCTAGTGTTCGAGGTTCCCTCGATTCGTGAGGATCGAGGGCTAAGACGGGAATACGGTGCGTTGCGCCATCATGGCGCGGCAATGCCGGAGCTGCCCCCGCAACTGTAAGCGGCGAGCAACTGTCCGATTTCAGGTCACTGGAGTATGATGCTCCGGGAAGGCTGGGCAGGGTGCTTCGACCCGTGAGCCAGGAGACCTGCCTCGAACGAAACGTCCACGGGCGGGGTGTCCGGAAGGTCGCGTCTACGAAGGCGGAATAAATCCGTGTCTGTTGCGCTGCCCCGAACGTCCGCATGAGCACTTCGGGGTTTGAAGTCATGTCGAGAGCATCAAGGCCGCCGCCTGCGCAGATTCTGCGAGGGACGACGTCAGGCGTTTAAGCGCCAACTTTGCCAGATCATTATCAAGCGTTGCCCCGGACGCCGCACGGCGCCCGATCCCAGTCCCGTGTCCTGAATTCATTGACATCACGAGGAACATGATGAGCGTTACCGTTTACAGCAAGCCGGCTTGCGTCCAATGCACCGCCACCTATCGCGCCCTCGACCGCCTGGGCGTGGATTATGAAATCGTCGATATTTCCGAGGATGCCGAAGCACTCGATCGCGTGCGCGGCATGGGCTACATGCAGGTTCCGGTCGTGGTTGCCGGCAGCCAGCATTGGGCGGGTTTCCGTCCCGACATGATCAGCGCGCTCTCCTGAGCGGAGAAAAGCGATGGGGCTGATCGTCTATTATTCGAGCCGATCCGGGAACACCCATCGTTTCGTCGAGAAGCTGGGACTGCGCGCGGCGCGCATTCCCGTCGACGCTGAAGGCATCCACATTCACGAACCCTATGTGCTGATCTCGCCCACCTATTGCGGTGACGGCGGCAAAGGAGCCGTGCCCAAGCAGGTGATCCGCTTCCTCAACGATGCGGAAAACCGTTCCAACATCCGCGGCGTGATCGCCGCGGGCAACAGCAATTTCGGCGAGACCTACGGGCTTGCCGGCGACGTGATCTCGCGGAAATGCCAGGTGCCGTATCTCTACAGGTTCGAGCTTCTGGGAACGGCCTGGGATGTCGCCAATGTCAAAGACGGGATGGGACGATTTTGGACACGGGAACAAATCTGACGCGGGATGCGGGCGCAAAGCCGCTGAAAGCGGCTGAAACGCTCGATTATCATGCGCTGAACGCGATGCTGAACCTCTATGACGATGAGGGCAGGATCCAGCTCGACAAGGATCGCATGGCGGCCAAGCAGTATTTCCTGCAGCACGTGAACCAGAACACCGTGTTCTTTCACAATCTCCGGGAAAAGCTCGATTACCTCGTGACCGAAGGCTATTACGAGCAGGAGGTTTTCGACCAGTATTCCTTCAATTTCGTCCGCGACCTGTTCGACCAGGCCTATGCCAGGAAATTTCGGTTCCCGACCTTCCTCGGCGCCTTCAAATATTACACCAGCTATACGCTGAAGACCTTCGACGGGAAGCGCTATCTCGAGCGCTACGAAGACCGCATCTGCATGGTGGCGCTGGCTTTGGCGCGCGGCGACGAAGCCCTTGCCCGCGACATGGTCGACGAGATCATTTCCGGCCGTTTCCAGCCGGCAACGCCGACTTTTCTGAATGCCGGCAAGAAGCAGCGCGGCGAGCTCGTCTCCTGCTTCCTGCTGCGCGTCGAGGACAATATGGAATCGATCGGCCGCTCCATCAATTCGGCGCTGCAGCTTTCCAAGCGCGGCGGCGGCGTGGCCCTGTCGCTGACGAATATCCGCGAGGCCGGCGCGCCGATCAAGCAGATAGAGAACCAGTCCTCCGGCATCATCCCGGTGATGAAACTGCTCGAAGACAGTTTCTCTTACGCCAACCAGCTCGGCGCGCGCCAGGGCGCGGGCGCGGTCTATCTCCACGCCCATCACCCCGACATCATGCGCTTCCTCGACACCAAGCGCGAAAATGCCGACGAGAAGATCCGCATCAAGACGCTGTCGCTCGGGGTCGTCGTGCCCGACATCACCTTCGAACTCGCCAGGAACAATGAGGATATGTATCTGTTCTCGCCCTATGACGTGGAGCGGGTCTACGGCGTACCCCTCACCGAGATCTCGGTGACGGAAAAGTACCGTGAGATGGTGGCGGATGCCCGCATCTCCAAGAAGAAGATCAAGGCGCGCGAATTCTTCCAGGTGATCGCCGAAATCCAGTTCGAGAGCGGCTATCCCTACATCATGTTCGAAGACACGGTGAACCGGGCGAACCCGATTGCCGGCCGCATCTCCATGAGCAATCTCTGCTCGGAGATCCTGCAGGTGAGCGAGGCGAGCGAGTATCACGACGATCTCTCCTACAAGCATCTCGGCAAGGATATTTCCTGTAATCTCGGCTCGCTGAACATCGCAGCGGCGATGGATTCGGCCGATTTCGGCAAGACGATCGAGACCTCGATCCGGGCGCTGACGGCCGTCTCCGACATGAGCCATATCGCCTCGGTTCCTTCGATCGAGAAGGGCAATGACGAGAGCCATGCGATCGGCCTCGGCCAGATGAACCTGCACGGCTATCTTGCCCGCGAACGCATCTTCTACGGCTCCGAGGAAGGCGTCGATTTCACCAATATCTATTTCTATACGGTCACCTATCACGCCATCCGCGCCTCGAACCTGCTGGCGGCCGAGCGTGGTGCGAGCTTCAAGGGCTTCGAGAATTCGAAATATGCCTCGGGCGAATATTTCGACAAATATACGGAGCAGGAATGGAAGCCGGCGACGGAGAAGGTGCAGTCGATTTTCGACGCTGCCGGCATCCACATTCCGACGCGGGAAGACTGGCTTGCGCTGAAGAAGGCGGTGATGACCTCCGGCCTCTATAACCAGAACCTGCAGGCGGTGCCGCCGACGGGCTCGATCTCCTACATCAACCACTCCACTTCCTCGATCCATCCGATCGTTTCGAAGATCGAGATCCGCAAGGAAGGCAAGATCGGCCGCGTCTATTATCCGGCGCCGTTCATGACCAACGACAATCTCGATTATTATCAGGACGCTTACGAGATCGGGCCGGAGAAAATCATCGACACCTATGCGGCAGCCACCCAGCATGTCGACCAGGGCCTGTCGCTGACCCTGTTCTTTCGGGACACGGCAACGACGCGCGACATCAACAAGGCGCAGATCTACGCCTGGAAGAAGGGCATCAAGACGATCTACTACATCCGCCTTCGCCAGATGGCGCTGTCCGGCACCGAGGTGCAGGGATGTGTGTCTTGTACGCTTTGATTTGATTTCAGCCGCGAATCTTTGAGCGAGTGGCCCCCTCATCCGCCTGCCGGCACCGACCTGGGTGAGCCACGGGTCTCACCCGTCCTTCGGACCCCCGCTGGGGAGAAGAGACAAGCCGCGTGCACGGCGTTCCCCTCTCCCCAGCGGGGAGAGGGCAGGGTGAGGGGCTCCGCACTCCGTTAGAATTTATGGAAGAAAGACTACCCAATGAACATATCCATCAAGCCAGCCTCCCGCGTCCGCGCCATCAACTGGAACCGCATCGAGGACGATAAGGATCTCGAAGTCTGGAATCGCCTCACCGGTAATTTCTGGCTGCCGGAGAAAGTGCCGCTGTCGAACGACATTCCCTCCTGGGCGACGCTGACGGCGGCCGAGCAGCAGCTCACCATTCGCGTCTTTACCGGACTGACGCTGCTCGACACGATCCAGAACGGTGTCGGCTCCATCAGGCTGATGGAGGATGCGGCAACACCGCATGAGGAGGCGGTGCTTTCCAATGTCTCCTTCATGGAGGCGGTGCATGCACGCTCCTATTCCTCGATCTTCTCGACACTCTGCTCGACGCCCGATGTCGACGACGCCTATCGCTGGTCTGAGGAAAACGAGTTCCTGCAGCGGAAATCGGCGCTGATCATGAAGCAATATGCCTCCGGCGATCCCTTGAAGAAGAAGGTCGCGAGCGTCTTCCTCGAAAGCTTCCTGTTCTATTCCGGCTTCTACCTGCCGATGTACTGGTCGAGCCGGGCCAAGCTGACCAACACGGCCGACATGATCCGCCTCATCATCCGCGACGAGGCGGTGCACGGCTATTATATCGGCTACAAGTTCCAGCGCGGGCTGGAGCGGTTGCCCGAGGAGCGCCGGCAGGAAATCAAGGATTTCGCCTTCGATCTCCTGCTCGAACTTTACGACAACGAGGCGAGATATACCGAAGCGCTCTATGACGGCGTCGGGCTCAGCGAGGACGTCAAGAAGTTCCTGCACTACAATGCCAACAAGGCGCTGATGAACCTCGGCTATGAGGCGCTGTTTCCGGCCGAAGCCTGCAAGGTCAATCCGGCGATCCTGTCGGCGCTTTCGCCGAATGCCGACGAGAACCACGACTTCTTCTCGGGTTCCGGCTCGTCCTATGTCATCGGCAAGGCCGTGGCGACCGAGGACGAGGATTGGGATTTCTGAGGTTTAATCGATACCTCCCCTTATCATTTGCTTTCCCATCGACCACATTCAGCGGGAAGATTGAGTTCGGCACTCGCCAGTGAAGTGGCGTAGCGGGGGTTTTAGATGTCGTCTTTTTTGAACAAGGTCGGGACTTCAGTCGAGGCGGACGAAGGCGTCTGGCCGATTCGTCGGAGACGGATTCTCGACTGGCTCGTGAACGAGACGCGCGGCGAGCGTTTCATCGACAATATTCTGGTGGACATGTGTGGGAAGCTGCTGGCGGCCGGCGTGCCGGTGGCGCGGGCGACGCTGCATTTCAGGGTGAACCACCCGCAATGGGTCGGTGCCCGCATTCTTTGGAAGGAGGGACTGGCGGAGGCGAAGATCGATACATTCGCCTATGGCGTCGAAAACACGCCGGAGTTCCTGACCAGTCCGGTCAACGCGATCCATCAGGGTGTGGTGGAGGTGCGCAGGCAGCTGGAAGGCGCAGCCGACGGCGAGATGGATTCATTCTATCAGGACCTGCGCGACGACGGTTTGACCGAGTATATCGCATGGCCCGTCGAACATACCTTAGGCAAACGCCATGTCGCTACATTTTCCACCAACAGGCCGGGCGGCTTCGAGCGCGAACATGTCGATTTCCTGCGCGATCTCCTGCCAGCGCTAACGCTTGTCAGCGAAATCCGGCTGAAAAACATCATGGCGCGCACGTTGCTGCAGACCTATGTCGGGCCGCATGCGAGTGAGCAGATCCTGTCGGGTGTGACGACGCGCGGCAGCGGCGCCACTGTCGGAGCGGCAATCATGATCTGCGACCTGCGCGATTTTACGGCGATCTCCGATCTCTGGCCGCGCGACGATGTCATCCATCTGCTCAACGATTATTTCGACGCGATGTCGGATCCGATCGAACGCTACGGCGGCGAAATCCTGAAGTTCATGGGCGACGGATTGCTGGCGATCTTCCCGCTGAGCAAGGACACGGCCTGCCTCGATCTGCTGCAGGCGATCCGAGAGGGGCAGGCGTCGATGACTGAATTGAACGAGGAGCATGTGCGCATGGGGCGCGATCCGCTGCGCTACGGCGTCGGCGTGCATGTCGGCGACGTCATGTACGGCAATATCGGCTCGCGCCGGCGGCTGGATTTCACCGTCATCGGCCCGGCGGTCAATGTCGCCTCGCGGCTGGAAAGCCTGACCAAGGAGGTCAAGCGTCCGGTGCTCCTGTCGCGGGCCTTCGTCGAAATGGCGGGCTGCGCGAAAGACATGGACAGCCTCGGCACCTTCCCGCTGCGCGGGCTCGGGGAGCCTGTCGACGTCTTCGCTTTTCCGGAGCGGTAGACGGACGGGGGGTCACACCCCTCGTTTGTTTCCCCAGAGCAGCACGTGCAACTGCGGCAGCACGCGCGGCGAAAACCATCGGTCGGCCGTCACCTTTTCGACAAGCCAGTGCATGCGATCCATCACGCCATCCATGTCGATGCGCGCGTCGTCGTCTTCGGGCGGCGGCGGCGTGTGATTGCCCGGCTGGAGGTACAAGGGAATATAGGGGTAGCGCTGACCCGTCTCTCTGGCGAATGCATAGTCGGCATCGTCGAAGACGACGATTTTCAATGCGATCTCCGGTCCGCCGGCGGTGAGCCGGAGGCAGTTGTCGACCTCGCCCCAATCCGTCTGCATTCCGCTTGACGGCGGCTTGGGGCTCAGGACCAGCATGTCGAGATCGCGAAACCAGTTCCGCGCGATGCTTCCCTGCGTTTCCAGCGCGAAGCGGTATCCCTTGGAATGGCCAAGTTCGATCAGCGGTCCCAGGGGCTGGATCGCAGGATTGCCGCCGGACAGGGAAACCGTCACCGGCTTGCCTCCGGAGAGTGCCGTGACCTCTTGCCAGATCGCCTCGACCGACATGGGAATCCATTGATCCCGGAAGGCGCTGTCGACGGCGTGAAGGCTGTCGCACCAGGAGCAGCGGTAGTCGCAGCCGCCGGTCCTGACGAAAACGGTCGGCAGGCCGATCAAGGCGCCTTCGCCCTGTATGGTCGGGCCGAAGATCTCGCTGACGCGGATGGTCTCCGCGCTCATGGCCTGTACTCCGCCCAGGTCTTCGGCGTCTCGCTGACGCGAACGGAAGAGGTCTCCGGAAAGCGCTCTTTGCACCAGTCGTAAAAATGTTTGGCGAGGAATTCGGACGTCACCTTCGAGTGGCCGAAGACGTCGTTCAGATGGCGATGATCGAGAGCCTCGTCGATATAGCGCTTGAGCGGCGAGAGGTCGTGATAATCGCGAACGAAGCCGTCGTCATTCAGGTTTTCGGCCGAGAGTTCGACGACCACGATGTAGTTGTGGCCGTGGAGCCGGGCGCATTGATGATCGGCTGGCAGGTGATCCAATTGATGCGAGGCGGAGAGATGAAACTCCTTGGTGATGCGGTACATCAACGCACCTCCGTCGCGGTATATTGCGACACCGCCGCCTTCCAGAAGTCGCGGTCCTCATATTCCGTCGGGTCGGCGACATTGGCGAGATGGAAGGCTTCGCGGCGTTCGACGCAGGTTCCGCAGCGCCCGCAATGGAGATTGCCGCCCTTGTAGCAGGACCAGGTTTCCGCGAAAGGCGTGCCATGTTTTGCGCCATCGGCCACGATCGCGGCTTTGGGGACCTCGACATAGGGTGCGAGCAGTTTGACGCTGGCAAAACCGTCGAGCGCTTCGTTCTGCATGCGTTGGAAAGCATCGATGAAGCCCGGCCGGCAGTCCGGATAGATGAAGTGGTCGCCGCCATGCACGGCGACGGCAACGGCATCCGCCTTCTGCGCGGCTGCCAGCCCAAAGGCGATGGCCAGCATGATGGCATTGCGGTTCGGCACCACGGTGGCCTTCATGGTTTCCTCGGCATAATGGCCGTCCGGAACCTCGACATCGTCGGTCAGGGCCGATCCGCTGAGATGGCCGCCGATGGCGGCGATATCGATGATGTGATGGGGAACGGCAAGCCGCGCGGCGCATCTGGCGGCAAAGTCGAGTTCCTTGCGATGCCGCTGGCCGTAGTCGAAGGAGACGAGACCGATAAGCTGTTCTTCCGCCGCCATTCTGTGGGCAAGCGAAACGGAGTCGAGTCCGCCGGAGCAGACGACGATAGTCTTCATATTTTGGATTCCCTTGTTTTGACCGGGTGGGCTGCGACCGGATTACGCGCGCGCTTCTAAGCCAAATCGCGCGTCATGGAAACAGTTTTAGCGCTGACCGACCGGAAAGTTGATTTGCGGCGGCAGCAGGAGGTGTAGATTTTCTGCTTCGGGATTGTTGATACGCTGGAGCAGCATGCGGCCGAGATCTTCGCCAGCCGCCGTCAGGTCCTCGTGGATCGTATCGACCTTCGGCTGCAATTGGGTGAGAAGGCGGGATGTCTCCTTGGCGACGATATCGTAATCGGCGGCGAGCGTGCGGCCGGCATCGTTCATGCCGCTGATGACCGCGAGGGCGGAGACTTCGCCGGGACAGATGAAGCCATCGGGTGCATCCGGCGCGGCTGCGCGGACGCGCATGAAATCGCGCAGCGTATCCGCCGGCGTATCGAGATCGACCGTCTCGGGGATCTCGTAAGCGATGCCGGCTTCGCGCACCGCCGTCATGAAACCGTGCAGGATATGCTGGCAGAAGGTCAGCCGTTTCGGCGGCAGGATCACAGCCATTTTTTTGCGGCCCTTAACGATCAGCCGGCGCGTCGCCTCATAGGCGAAAGTGAAATTGTCGTAGTCGACATAGGGATGCGGCGTCGAAAATTCGGTGCGGCCGTGACAGATGAAGGGAAAGCCGGTTTCGAGCAGCAGGCGGACGCGGGCGTCGAGCGGCTCGGTGCGCGTGAAAATCAGTCCGTCGGCCAGATGGTTGCGAATGATGTATTCGGCGGCCTCGGCGTTGGTCGTCGACAGGAAGTTCGGGGCGACGACAAGATGGTAGGGTGTTTCTTTCAGCGCCTTGGCGATGCCGTACATGATCGAGGTGGTGAAGCCGACCACTTCCTCGTGGGGATCGAGCAGGATGGCGACGACATTGGTGCGGCCTGTCTTGAGACGCTGTGCGGCCCGATCCGGGAGATAGCCGATCTCGCGGGCGATGCGGTGCACGCGCTGGCGGGTCTCGAGCGAAATCTGCGGGGCATCGGAAAGCGCCCGTGACACCGTCGTCACCGCCAGGCCGGTGATGGTGGCGATCGTCCGCAATGTCGGCTTGCTGCGCTTGGGGGCGATATCGAGATTTTCGCCGCGATGCGGCCGGGACGGTTCGGTCACTCTGGGCTTTCCATGCTGGAATTGCCGATACAATAACACGATGACTCAGGTGTGCAATCTGGCCAATGAAAACGTTTTAAATTCTACTGCCTCATTATCCTTTTGGATTATATTAATATAATTCAAGGTGTTATGGCGATAACTACATTTTTCTCGGGAGTCGAGAAAGGGCTTGACGACCAAGGGCTTATAACGTTTTAAATTGTTAACCGCGCGGAGGAGCGCGGCTTCATGCCGACTGCTGCAATGGCGGGACGCATCTGGTGGCGGGGAGGGTCCTGCCGCCAATTTCAAACGGGAGGAAATTCATGCGCAAGTTCATGAGCTCGGCGGCGATTGCTGTCGTGATGGTTGCTGGTTTGGGTGCGGCGCAGGCTGCCGACGTAAAGGAAGTCCAGATGCTTCACTGGTGGACGTCAGGCGGCGAGGCGGCTGCTTTGAATGTCCTGAAGGAGGATCTGTCGAAGGAAGGCTTTGCCTGGAAGGATGTTCCGGTTGCCGGCGGCGGCGGTGATGCGGCGATGACGGCGCTGAAGGCGATGGTGGCGGCCGGCACCTATCCGACGGCCTCGCAGATGCTGGGTTATACCGTGCTCGATTATGCCCAGGCCGGTGTCATGGGTGACCTGACGGAGACGGCCAAGAAGGAAGGCTGGGACAAGTCGGTGCCGGCGGCATTGCAGAAGTTCTCSGTCT
>NZ_JARWKX010000018.1:0-124453 GCF_047445895.1 Rhizobium sp. BR 249
ACATAGGAAGGTCCTGCCTGCGAAGACCCATCATGCGGCGGCCGTGTGCCGACCGCGCAGACAACCCTGCTCCCGGCGCTGGACAGCTTTGAAGACAACATCGCCCAACCAATCGAATCCACCGCGCTACGCCGTCCCCAAAAGCGGCGCCGATGCCTAATGACAAAACAGCCTTGACTAAGGCAATGCGATTAGACAACCGCTGCACACTTTTGCTGGAATTGCTCTAGCAGACATCCTCCCGCAAATACGAAACCCGCCGTCATCCGACGGCGGGTTTTTCTATGCCTCGATGATTGAGATCAGAGGACGGCGCGCACCGCGTCGATGATCGCCTGCACCGCCGGCTCATCCGCATGGCTTTCCCGGCGGGCGCGCACGAGGCAGGCCTGTGAATGCAGGATGACGCCGTCCTGGAGCACCTTCAGGTGGTTGGCGCGCAGCGTCGAGCCGGTGGAGGTGATATCGACGATGATATCCGCCGAACCGGACGCGGGCGCCCCTTCGGTCGCGCCGAGGCTTTCGACGATGCGGTAAAGCTGGATGCCGTGCTGGCTCGAAAAGAACTGCTGGGTCAGCCGCCAGTATTTGGTGGCGATGGCAAGGCGCCTGGAGTGGCGGGCGCGGAAATCGGCAGCAACATCGCCGAGATCGGCCATGGTCTCGACGTCGAGCCAGATCTCAGGCACGGCAACGACGACATCGGCATGGCCGAAGCCAAGGCGGGCGCAGAATTCGACGCGCTTGTCGACCTCTGCAAAACCTTCCCGCATCAGATCCTCACCGGTGACGCCGAAATCGACGGTGCCGTTGCCGAGCTCACGGGAAATTTCGGAAGCCGAGAGGAAGGCGACCTCGACATCGTCCCGGCCTTCGACGCGGCCGCGATAGGAGCGGTCGTTGCCGACGGCCGTGATCCGCAAGCCGGCACGTTCGAAGATCGCCGAAGCGTCGTCCTTCATCCGGCCCTTGGAGGGAAGCGCGATGGTGATGGTCATGCGGCTGCCCTTTCGGTTTCGATGCGGTCGAGCCAGAAGGAGAAGCCGACGGCCGGAATGCGGTCCGTCGCACCGAGGAACGTCAGGAGCTTGTCGAAGCGGCCGCCGCCGGCCAGAACCGCGGCCGAACCCTCCGCCTTCACCTCGAAGACGAGGCCGGTGTAATAGTCGAGCGGCCGCCCGAAGGCGGCGCGGTAGCCAAGACTGGAGAGATCGACGCCGGCATTGGCAAGGGCCGCGACCCGTCCGTTGAAACGGGAGAGCGCGTTGCCGAGTTTCAGGCCGGCCGCGTCGGCGAAACCGGCAAGGGCCGCGGACGCGTTGACGAGCGGCACGTCGAGCGACAGGAATTCTTCCAGCACGTGGAAGGCCGCGTCGTCGAGACGTGTTTCGGAGAGGATCAACTTTTCCCTCAGCCTGCGGGCGATTTCCAGCGGCGAGCGGCTGGCATTGGTCGAGTAACCCGTCGCCTGCATTTCGTGCTCGATATGGGCGATCAGCGCCTGTTCGTCGCCTGCTGCGACAAGCCTGGCGATATCGTCGTCAAGTCCGGTGACGAATTGCGGGCTGACGAGGCTGGCGAGCAGCGCCTCCAGCTGCGTCATGTTGCCGAAGGCATGGATCAGGCGCTTCTGCCAGCCGAGCGGCAGGCCAAGCGCCTGCACGACCGCCTCGAACACCGCCTGATCGCCAAGTGTCACCGACAGGCGCCGGCCCGGCAGCAGACGGGCGAGAATGCCGGTGGCGTCGCCGATGGCGCGGGCATCGGCGCTGGCAAGATTGATATCGCCCAGATCCTCGATGCCGGCCTGATAGAATTCGTTGGCGCCGTCGCGGCGCTGGCGGAAAACCTCGCCGAGATAGGCATAACGTTTCGGCGTGCCGGTCGCGGTTTCGATATGGCGCAGACAGACGGGAATGGTGAATTCGGGCCGCAGGCAGAGGCTGGCGCCGGTTTCGCTCTCGGTCATGAAGATGCGGCGGCGAAGGTCTTCGCCGGCGATGTCGAGGAAGGGTTCGGCCGGCTGGATGACAGGCGTGTCGATGCGCTCGGCGTTACGCGTGGTAAATTCGGCCAGCAGGTCGGCGGCGAATTCGGGGAGGTTGATCAGGGGCATTGGATCGCTCCCGGGAGAAGACCCCTCCCCAACCCCTCCCCACAAGGGGGAGGGACTAACTCGCGGCAACCGTCGAAACGAATCGAGAGCGCCGTGGGCGAAGCGAACGTCGAGTTGGGCACAACGGCGCCGCGTGAAGCCCCTCCCCCTTGTGGGGAGGGGTTGGGGAGGGGTCTACTGCGCATTCGTCGCCCTCTTCCGATCCTCCGCCTGCGCGGCAAGGATCTCCTTCACCTTGGCGACGAGATCGGCTTCAGCAACCGTCTCCTGCGCCACGCGGGCTTCGCGCCAGCTGGCATTGTCCTCGATCTCGCCGGAGAGCCGCTTGCCCTCGATCAGATCCTTGATCTGCACGACGCCCTCGGCGCGTTCGTCGCCGCCCTGGATGATGGCGACGGGGCAGCCGCGGCGGTCGGCATATTTCAGCTGGTTGCCGAATTTCTTCCAGTTGCCCTGGAACATCTCGGCCCGGATGCCGGCGGCGCGCAGTTGCTGCGTCATCTTCTGGTAGCGGCCCATCGCCTCGACGTCGCCGTCCATGACAGTCACCAGCACCGGCTCGATGACCGCGCTCGCACCGAGCTTGCCGAGGTTCTTCAGCGCCGTCATCAGGCGCGAGACGCCGATCGAAAAGCCTGTCGCCGGAACCGGCTGGCCCATGAAGCGGGAGACGAGGCCGTCATACCGGCCACCGCCGCCGACGGAGCCGAAGACGACCTTCTCGCCCTTCTCGTTGGTGACGTCGAACAGAAGCTCGGCTTCGTAGACCGGGCCGGTATAATATTCGAGGCCGCGAACGACCGAAGGGTCGATCTTGATGCGGTCGGAGCCGTAACCGGCGCTCGTGACGAGCGCGCCGATGAAATTCAGCTCCTCGACGCCTTCGACACCCTTGGAGGTTCCGGCGACGAGTTCGGCAAGGCTTGCTGCGCTTTCGGCATAATCCTTGATGCCGACGAAGAACAGCACCTTGTCGATCTGCTCCTGATTGAGGCCGGCGCCCTTGGTGAAGTCGCCGGATTCATCCTTGCGGCCGGGACCGAGCAGCAGCGCCACACCTTCCGGCCCGAACTTGTCGAGCTTGTCGATGGCGCGCAGCACGTTGAGCCGCTGGCCGGCCTTGTCGTCGCCGCCGAGACCGATCGCCTCCAGCACGCCGTCCAGAACCTTGCGGTTGTTGACGCGGATGACGTAGTCGCCGCGCTTGATGCCGAGAGCTTCCAGCGTATCGGCCATCATCATGCACATTTCGGCATCGGCCTGAACACCAGGCGCGCCGACCGTATCGGCGTCGAACTGCATGAACTGGCGGAAGCGGCCCGGGCCTGGCTTCTCGTTGCGGAAGACATAACCGGCGCGATAAGTGCGGTAGGGAAGCTGGATCTCGTTGAAATTTTCCGCGACATGACGGGCGAGCGGCGCCGTCAGGTCGTAACGCAGCGACATCCATTGCTCGTCGTCGTCCTGCAGCGAGAAGACGCCCTCGTTCGGCCGGTCGCTGTCGGGCAGGAACTTGCCCAGCGCATCGGTATATTCGAACAGCGGCGTTTCCACAGGATCGAAACCATAATGCTCATAGACTTCCCGGATCTTTGCCGTCATCTCGTTGACGGCGCGGATATCGTCGGCCGCACGGTCGACGAAGCCGCGCGGCAGGCGGGCCTTGAGCTTTTGCGGTTTCTTCTGCTTGTCGTTCATTTCCGGGAGTTCCGCTGACTGTGACAGTGGCGGTTTCCTAACCGATCGGGCGGGGAGCGGCAAGGGCGAAGGGTCTTGATGTGGCTGCGAGAATCGATTGAACGAAGGGGCATCCATCAGCAATGCGGGATATGCATCATGATCGCTGAAGCGCTTCTCTATGCCGCGACCTTGCCGCTTACCGGCAAGCCGCACCGAAAGTTCATCCGCTATTCCGTCAATCTCTGGTCCCGCGCCGGCCGCTGCGCCAAGGATTGGGCTGGGCATGAAGAGATGAGCCGCGATGCGATCCGGGCGGCGGCGGCCGGTCTCAGGCAGAAGCGCACCGCCGTGGTGCTCGGTTCCGGCCTGTTGCGGGACGTGCCGATCGAGGAACTGGCAAGGAGCTTCGACACCGTCGTCCTCATCGATCTCGTTCATCTCGCCTCGGTGCGCCTGTGGCTTACGGCCAAAGGCTATCGCAATATCAGGCTGATCGAGCGCGATCTTTCCGGCTATGACGAGCTTGCGGCCGGAGGCGAGCCGGAACCGCTCGGCTTCCTGCGCTCCGTGCCCTATCTCGATTTCGTGGTTTCCGCCAATCTGCTGTCGCAGATCGGCCGCGGCGTGAAACGGCGGCACGAGGCCGACGCCGGTCGAATGCCTGAAGATACCGTGGAAAGGCTGATCGGCGCGCATCTTGACGGGCTCTCGGGGCTTGCCTGCCGCCATTGCCTGGTGACCGATATTTCCTATGCCGTCATCGACCGCAACGGCAAAACGCATGAGGAGGCCGACCTGCTGCACGGCGTCTCGCCGCCACCGGCAAAAGCAGCCTGGACATGGCCGGTCGCGCCGCTCGGCGAGGAAAGCAGGGATTACCGCATCGAGCACAGGGTCGTCGCCGCCTGGTAAAAAGCGGGGCGGCGACCGCGATCGATCGAGATTCACGCTCCGGACTTGGTTTAAGCCGGCATGTGCCTACATAGAAGACCATGCGCACGCTCGCTCTGATAACGATGATACTCGGCTGGCTGGTCTACAGTGCCATGTCCGCATGGGCGGGGTGTCCGACATGCGCATCAATGAACGGGCCGGCGACGGCGAAGTCCGCCTCCGTGGACCAGGGCACCATGGACCACGCGATGGCGGGGATGGATATGCCCGAAGCGGCGGGCCAGGCAAAAGCTTTGCAAGATCCCTGCGCTACCGGCAGGGCGGCGCATATGCCGCTTTGCGCAGCCTGTCTGCTGCTGCCGCCGGCGGCTATGGCGACCGCTGGCGCAAAGCCGGTTTTCGCCTATCCCGCTCCGGCGCTTGCCCGCGTTCTCTATGACAACCGCCCTGCTCCGCTGGCGCCCCCTCCCCGACTGGCCTGACCTCGCATTCATTCATGCAGAATGGCAGCGATGGCTGCCCGGGAAATCTATCGTCAGACAGAGGAAGGAACTCTCATGTCTTTGAAAATCATCGCCCTCACCGCAATGTTCGCCACCCTTGCCGTCCCCGCCCTTGCCGAAGACATGCCGATGGACATGAGCAAGCCGATGGCCGGCCACGATGCCTCCAGCCAGGCGTTCAAGATGGCGAACGACAAGATGCATAAGGATATGATGATGAAATATAGCGGCGACGCCGATACGGATTTCGTCCGCGGAATGATCCCCCATCATCAAGGCGCGATCGATATGGCCAAGATCGAGCTGCAATACGGCAAGGATCCTGAGATCCGCAAGCTCGCCGAAGCCGTGATCAAGGCGCAGGAAGCCGAGATCGCCGAGATGAATGCCTGGCTCAAGGCCCACGGCAAGTAACATGATTAAGGGAAGGGAGCGCCTGTTTCAGGCGTTCCCAGAGGCTGCTGACAAACCGCGGCAACACCCACGACGTCATCCTCGGCCTTGTGCCTGGATCTACGCAGCTCCAATTAAGCATCTGAACATAAATGTTTCCTGTCAAACAATTGCGGGGGTTAGATGCTCGGCACAAGGCCGAGCATGACGGAGGAGACTTTGTCAACAAACTGGGGAACGCCTGATATCAGGCGTTTCCCAGCAGTTCAGCCGCGCTGTCAGCCCTTCGGTTCGAAATCGGCCGGGCGGCGGCCAGCGCCCTGTCGCGCCAGCATCCAGGCGGGATATTCGGGCGCAAGGGCGCTCACCTCGTCGAGCCTCTTCATATCCCCCTCATCAAGCTTCAGCTTGACCGCCGCCAGGTTCTGGTCGAGCTGGTCGACACGCTTGGCGCCGATGATGACAGAGGTGACGAAAGGCTTGGCGAGGATATAGGCGAGCGCCACGGTGGCGACGCTGACGCCGTGCTTTTCGGCGATTTCGCGCATGACAGCGACGCAGGCCCAGGCCTTGTCCTTGTCGACCGGCGGGAAATCGAAATTGGCGCGGCGGCCCTCGCCGTTGCCGGGCGCGCCGGGACCGTATTTGCCCGAGAGCAGGCCGCCGGCAAGCGGCGACCAGACCATCAGGCCGAGCTTCTCCTCCTGCATCATCGGCACGATATCGCGTTCGAGATCACGGCCGGCGATGGAATAATAGGCCTGCACGCTCTCAAAACGGGCAAAGCCGCGGCGTTCGGAGAGGCCGAGCGCCTTGGAAATGCGCCAAGCCTGCCAGTTGGAGACGCCGATATAACGCACGAGGCCGCGGGAGACGAGATCGTCGAAGGCCCGCAGCGTCTCCTCGATCGGCGTGACCGTATCGGTCGCGTGGATCTGGTAGAGGTCGATATGATCGGTCTGCAGGCGCTTCAGGCTCGCCTCGACGGAATCCATGATGTGGCCGCGCGAGGCGCCGCGGTCGTTCGGCTTGTCGCCCATGACGCCATAGACCTTGGTGGCGATGACGACGTCCTTGCGGGGCACGTCGAGGTTCTTCAGCGCCTGGCCGAGCAGCCTTTCGGACTCGCCGAAAGAATAGACGTCGGCCGTATCGATGAAATTGACACCCGATGCCAGCGAGCGCTCGACGATCCGGTCGGCGGCATTCTGGTCGACGTCGGCGATGGCGCCCCAGGCGCTGCCTTGCTTGGCTTCGCCGAAAGTCATGGTGCCCAAACAAATTTCCGAGACGAAAAGTCCCGTATTTCCGAGCTGATTGTAACGCATGGTCGAAAATTCCCTTGTGTCTGCCGCAAGAGGGGCTTGCGAACTGGCGAACTTCATTTTTTGATTATTGGCCTGCGCGTGACAGGCACAGCCGTAGC
This sequence comes from Rhizobium sp. BR 249, assembly GCF_047445895.1. Lineage (NCBI taxonomy): Bacteria > Pseudomonadati > Pseudomonadota > Alphaproteobacteria > Hyphomicrobiales > Rhizobiaceae > Rhizobium > Rhizobium sp. BR 249. The sequence continues at coordinate 7,013 of NZ_JARWKX010000018.1, forward strand.
TGGCTGCAGGGTGAGGCAACCTCGATGTAGTGCGGCGGCGGCGCTTTTCAACGCCGCGACTTGCCGCAGCTTGAGGTAATCGCCCTTGTCTCGACACAGGCGGCCGATAGATTGCCGGCCCTATTTCAAGAGGTGCGCATATGGCGACGCGTCCACTGACCACGATCGGCTTCGATGCCGACGACACGCTCTGGCAGAACGAACAATATTACCGGCTGACGGAAGAGCATTTCACGAAATTGCTTGCGGATTTCGCCGAAGGACCGAAGATTTCCGAACGGCTGCTGGAGGCGGAAAAACGCAACCTTCGCCATTACGGCTTCGGCATCAAGGGCTTCACGCTGTCGATGGTCGAGACGGCGATCGAAATCACCGAGGGCAAGGTCCCCGCAAGCGTCATCGCCAAGATCCTCGATACCGGCCGCGATCTGCTCAACCATCCGGTCGAGACCATGCCGCATGTGCGCGACACGCTGGAGGCGCTTGCCGGCAAATATCTGCTCGTCATGATCACCAAGGGCGATCTCTTCGACCAGGAGCGCAAGCTTGCCCAATCCGGGCTCGGCGACTTCTTCGACGCCATCGAAATCGTCTCCGACAAGACGGCCGTCACCTACCGCCGCATCTTCGCCAAGGTGGGCGACGGGCCGGAGCGGGCGATGATGGTCGGCAATTCGCTGAAATCGGACATCGTGCCGGCCATCGCCGCCGGCAGCTACGGCGTCTTCGTGCCGCATGAGCTGACCTGGGTGCTGGAACATGTCGACGAGCCGACGGAGGCGCCACGCTTTCGCAAGATCGGCCATCTCGGTGAATTGCGCGACCTGATCGACCGGCTGGCCTAAAGCGCCTCGCGATCTTTCAGATTCGCTCCCCGCGCTTTAGGTCTTTGTTTTTACGCATGTCGTTATCCGCAAAACCGCTGCACACTTTTGCGCGACATGCTCTAAGCCCGGATCGAAGCGCTTATTGCCTGGGGGGCGCCTTCGGAAAGAGCGATGGGCGCTCCGGCTCGGCCGCCGGCTGCGGCTGCTGCGGGGCGGCCGCCAAAGGCTCGATCAGGACGCTGAAGGGAGCGCCGAGGCCGCGGCGCGGCGAGACCTTGGAATAATAAGGCCGCAGCAGCCAGGTCGCGTTTTCCTTGACCGTCGTCTCGAAGTTCATGCCGTCTTCGTCGGTGCCGAAGAAAGCCTCGTCATCGGGTTTCGACAGGTCGAAAATCGCCAGAAAGGCATATTTGCTCTTCGTGGCAAAGCTGACCTTCACATGCTGGCCTGCGCGCACCGGCAGCGTATAGACGTGGCTGTTGCCGAACTTCGTCCAGCCCTTCAGCTGCATGGCGACCGCAGGGAATTGCAGCTTCTCCAGCTTCTCGCCCGGTTCGAGCTGCGGCGCCTGCGCCATGGCTGGGGCCGTCAGCAGAAACAGCGTAGCGGCGGCGATCATGGTTCTCATCAATGCATCTCTCATGGGCGCACCAGAGCGCTGCGCATCGCCTCCACCTCGGGCCGGCAATAACAGCCCTCCAGATGATCGTTGACGAGACCCATCGCCTGCATGAAGGCATAAACTGTGGTCGGGCCGACAAAGGTCCAGCCGCGTTTCTTCAGATCTTTCGAAATGACCGCCGACGTCGGCGTCGTCGGATTGGCGACGATGTGGTCCCGGTCGACCACAGCCGGCCGCTCGTTATGGCCGGGCTCGTAACGCCAGAAATAATGGGCGAGCGAGCCGAATTCGTCGCGGAGCTCGATGGCGCGCCTGGCATTGTTGATCGTGGAGACGATCTTGCCGCGATGACGGATGATGCCGGCATCGGCAAGGCAGCGCGCCACATCCCCCTCGCCGAAGAGGGCGACCTTCTCGAAATCGAAACCGGCGAAGGCGGCGCGAAAATTCTCCCGCTTGCGCAGGATGGTCAGCCAGGAAAGGCCGGATTGGAAGCCTTCGAGGCAGATCTTCTCGAAGAGGCGGATGTCGTCGGTGACGGGGCGGCCCCATTCCTCATCGTGATACCTGAGATAGTCCGGCAGGTTGGCGTGCCAGTGGCAGCGGCTCCTGCCGTCCTCGCCGATGATGATGCCAGTCGTGCTCATGTCCGCTTCGTTCTCCGGGGTCGGCCCCGTTCTCCGGTTCTGATTCCGGCTTTACCATTTGCAAACCGTCTTTCCAAACCGATCGATAACCCTGACGAAAAGTTTATCCGGTCGGTCGGCTTTTCATGATTCGATCTTTACCATTCGCTGGCGGATAGGGTGGCAGCGTCTCAGCGGGCGGCGATGTCCCGCCAGCGCATTTTCGGTCATTTGTAGAGAGTTCGTCCGATGATGAAACACCTTGTTCTCGCCGCAGCCCTTGCCGGCATCTTCTCCACGGCCGCCCTTGCAGACGACCGCTACGCCACCCGCCCGCCCGTCGTGCTCAGCCCCGACCTGACCGCACCATGGATCAATCAGCTCGGCGGCACGGTTCGCCCCGTCGTCTATCAGCGACCGGTCGTCCAGCGGCAGCAGCGCGGCCTCTTCCAGCGCCGCGCCCTGCGTCAGGCGCCGCAGGCGGCACCTCAGACCGTTTCGGCGATCAAGCCCGGCATACCGTCGATCCGCAATCCGATCGAGCCGCAATTCCTGCCGCAGATGGTCGACTACGACACCAAAGAAAACCCCGGCACGATCGTCATCGATACCAACAACCGCTTTCTCTACCTGGTGATGGAAGGCGGCAAGGCGCGGCGCTACGGCGTCGGCGTCGGCAAGCCGGGCTTCGAATGGGCGGGTGTCCACAAGATCACCCGCAAGACGGAATGGCCGGACTGGACGCCGCCTTCCGAGATGATCAGCCGCGAAGCCGCCAAGGGCCACTATTTGCCGGCACGCATGGACGGCGGCCCGGAAAACCCGCTCGGCGCACGCGCCATGTATCTCGGCTCGACGCTCTACCGCATCCACGGCACCAATGCGCCCTGGTCGATCGGCAGCGCCGTTTCTTCCGGCTGTATCCGCCTGCGCAACGAGGACGTCGTCGATCTCTACGACCGCGTCAACGTCGGAACCCGCGTCATCGTCATGTAACGGCGCCTGCAATAGCTTGGGGGCGGCAAGAACAAGCGGCCCCACTCGCCAAAATTGCTTTATCCGGCCATACCGATCTTGAATCGGGCAAAAGATCATGTAGCTTCGAGCGGATTTGCTTGAGGGGAACCAAATATGATCAAATTGATGCCGGGACTGGCCGCGGCCGGACTTGTCCTGTCCTTGATGTCTACGTCAGCCTTGGCCGCGCCTGCCGGCCCGGCTTCCGACGGCGCACAGCGGCCGGCGCAGATCGTGCGCGTGGCGCAGATGCCGAAATATGTGAAGCCGCAGTTCAAGCGCAAGAAAGTGCGCCTGGTGACGACGGAAGCGGTCGGCACCGTCATCGTCGATACCAACAACAAGTATCTCTACCTCATCGAGGGCAACAACCGCGCCACCCGCTACGGCATCGGCGTCGGCCGCGACGGCTTCGGCTGGTCGGGCATCGTCAAGATCGGCCGCAAGGCCGAATGGCCGAGCTGGACGCCGCCGGCCGAGATGCGCCGCCGCGAGGCCGCCAAGGGCCACATCATTCCCGCTTTCCAGGAAGGCGGCGAGGACAATCCGCTCGGCGCCCGCGCCATGTATCTCTACCAGGGCGGCCGCGACACCATCTTCCGCATCCACGGCACCAACCAGCCCTGGACGATCGGCCTCAACATGTCTTCCGGCTGCATCCGCATGATGAACACCGACGTAATGCATCTCTACGATCGCGCCCCCGTCGGCACCAAGGTGATCGTCGTCGGCCCCGGCAACCGCCAGGGCAAGGTGGCGTTCGAGGACAGGGGTATCGACGTGCTGCGCACGATGTTCGGCGGCTGAGCAACACTTTCGAAAAAACGAAAGGCGCGGTTTGACGCGCCTTTTCTTTTCCTTAGACTTTACGGCGGAAAGCTGGCACACGTGCCTAAGAGTCGACATATTTGCAATATCGGGGCTATTCAATGACATATGCGCTGCGTTCCTCCGCTTCCCTGCTTGCGGGCATCGCGCTTTTCACCATCTGTTCAGCAGCCTCCGCCTCGGCGGAAGATCTGGAATTCTCCATTTACGGCGGCTATCAGACAGCGCCGCACAGCGGCGTCGACGTCTCGGACGGCACGCATTTCACCGCCGGCTGGGAAGGCAAGTCCTTCGGCAGCCCGCCTTACTACGGCGGCCGCGTTACCTGGTGGCTCGAGAACTTCAACAAGCCGAACTGGGGTATTTCGCTCGATTACACCCATGACAAGGTCTATGCCGACGACGACACACTCGCCAAAGCGGGCTGGTCGCATTTCGAATTCACCGACGGCCTGAACCTGCTCACGGTGAACGGTCTCTATCGCTTCCAGGATCCGACCCGCCGCTGGACGCCCTATCTCGGCGCCGGTGTCGGCGTGAACATTCCGCATGTCGAAGTGATTCGCCCCGAGGGCAAGACCTGGGCTTACGAATTCGGCGGCGTGACGCTGCAGGCTCAGGCCGGCGTCGACTTCAAGGTGACCGAGCGCTGGTCGACCTTCGTCGAATACAAGGGCACCTATTCGCGCGTCGACGTTCCGATCGACAGCGGCGACCGGCTGAAGACCAACATCTTCACCAATGCCGTCAACGTCGGCGTATCGTTCCACTGGTAATGAATTGAAGTTCGGCTGCGGCGCTATTTCGTGCCGCAGCTGACCTTGCCCACGACGGCATAGGGCGCGCTGCCGCCTGCAATCGTCAGGGAATAGGTGCCGCCGAAATTTGCCGCGGCCTTGCCGCGCTCGCCGGCCACCACCACCAGATCCAGCGTTGCCCCGCCGGTATCGTCATCACCCCCGTCGAAGACTTCCAGGAGCAGATCGCCGTCATGGGACCAATGATTGGTCAGATGCTGCGATTCAAAAACACGCTTTCCGAATGCGGTCGCCTGGGCCGGATCCTTGACGACGATCGCGCCGCGGAAATGGTTGAGCCGATGGCCGGCATCGCTTTCGAAGCCGCTTTCGAGCGTGAAACGGGCCTGCTTGTCATCGGCCGAGCAGAAAAAGCGGCTGTCGGCGTGGGCCATGCCCGCCTGCCCGAGCAAACCCGCAAAAACAATCATTCCGCGCCACATCGCCTAACCTCCCGAGAACGGCCAGGCGGGCCGTCAGAGGTTTCAGCCTAAGGGCAAACCCGTTAATTTTTCAGGCACAGCGCCGCCATAGGCCCAATCGAGAAGCTCAACCGTATGCAGGATCGGAATGTTGGTTCCGGTGGCGATCTGGGTGATGCAGCCGATATTGCCGGTGGCGATGATATCGGCCTTGGTGGCCTCGATGTTCTTCACTTTGCGCGCTTTCAGCGCCGCCGAAATGTCAGGCTGCATGATATTGTAGGTGCCGGCGGAACCGCAGCAGAGATGGCCTTCGGCGGGATCACGCACCGTAAAGCCCGCCGCTTTCAGCAATTGCTTCGGCACAAGGGTGATGCGCTGGCCGTGCTGCATGGAGCAGGCGGAATGATAGGCGACCGTGAGGCCCCTCGGCATATGCGCAGGCAGGTCGAGGGTCGCGAGATATTCGGTGACGTCCTTGGCGAGCGCCGAAACCCTCGCCGCCTTTGCGGCATAGGCGGGGTCGAGGCGCAGCATGTGGCCGTAATCCTTGATCGTCGTGCCGCAGCCCGAGGCGGTGATGATGATCGCGTCGAGCCCCTGCCCTTCGATCTCGCGCGTCCAGATATCGACATTGGCCCGTGCGCTGGCGAGCGCCTGCTCGGCGCGGCCCATGTGATGGACGAGCGAGCCGCAGCAGACTTCGCCTTCCGGCACCACGACCTCGATGCCGAGCCGCGTGAGCAGCCGGATCGCCGCCTCGTTGATCCCGGGGTCGAGCACCGGCTGGGCGCAACCGGTCAGGATGGCTACCCGGCCGCGCCGCTGCGCCTCAGGCTCATGCGTGCCGGGCTTTGCGAAGGCCGAAGCGGCGGGCACGCGGCGCGGCGCAAGCGCCAGCATGGCGGCGAAGGGCTTCAGCGTATTACCGCGCATCAGACCGGCAAAGGGTCGCCCCAGGCGAGCGAGGTTGAGCGCTAGGCGAAACCGGTCGGGATATGGCAGTACGGCAGCCAGGATGGCGCGTGTCAGCCGGTTCATGAACGGGCGCTTGTAGGTCTTTTCAATATGGGCGCGGGCGTGATCGACCAGATGCATGTAGTCGACGCCCGAGGGACAGGTGGTGACACACGCCAAGCAAGAGAGGCAGCGGTCGATATGAGTAACGACCTCGGCATCGGCGGCACGGCCGTTTTCCAGCATGTCCTTGATCAGATAGATGCGGCCACGCGGGCTGTCGAGCTCGTTGCCGAGCGTCACATAGGTGGGACAGGTGGCTGTGCAGAAACCGCAATGGACGCATTTGCGCAGGATCTGCTCGGATTCGGCGACATCGGGGTCGAGGAGCTGGGCGGGGGTGAAGTTGGTTTGCATCACGCAGTCTCCAGGCGAGTTTCATTGCACTGGAGCGGCGCGGTAGTCACTTGCTCCCTCTTCTCCCCTGCGGGGAGAAGTGCCGAGCAAAGCGAGGCGATGAGGGGGCGAGCGACGAAAGGAGCGAGCATCTGAGCGGCAAGCGAAGATGACATCTGCCGTACCGCCCCCCTCATCCGACCCTTCGGGCCACCTTCTCCGCGCTGGGGAGAAGAGGGAGCAAGTCCAGCCTTAGTACCATCTCTCAACGCCGATATTCCCAGATAGCTCGAAAACAACATCTCAGCCACCCATCTTCCCCGGATTGAAAATCCCCGCCGGATCGAACTTCTCCTTGACCCGCCGCGACAGCATCGACACTGCCTCGGGCTCCGGATGAAAGGCCGCCGTTGCCGCCCTCGCCGCAGCCGACGCGCGGATGAGCGTCGCATGGCCGCCGCCGAGCGCCTTGATGTAACGGCGCACCAGTTCCGCTTCGGGGCCTGCTTCCATCCTCATCCAGACGAGGCCGCCCTGCCAGTCGTAGAAGGCGTCGACGCCAGCCTCCAAACGAAGGGCGGCGACGAGCTGATGACCGGTGCCGGGGGCGACCGAGACTCGCCAGACCGGTCGCGTGGTGCCGTCAGCATAGGGCAGCACGTCGCGGATTTCCTGCCAGAGCCTGCGGCTCTCCGGCTGCTCCAGTCTGGTAACGGTTGCAAACGCAGACATGGCCGCCGCAAGCTTTTCGACGCGCACGTCGACCGAGCCCGGCAGTCCCTCGATACGCAGCACCGTCGCCTCGCCTTCCGGCAGCTTGCCGGCGAGGAATTTCCACGTCACCGTCAGGGGCAGATGGGCCGCGCCCGAAACCTCGACCGGCAGCGCCATCGCCGCCGCCATGGCATTGGCCGCTTCGGCATCGTTGAGGCCGGACAAGACCACCGTCCGCTCGGTCTTCGGAGACGGCGGCACGCGGAAGGTGACTTCGGTGATAAAACCCAGCGTGCCATGCGAGCCGGCGATCAGCTTGACGAGATCGAGGCCGGTGACATTCTTCATCACCCGGCCGCCGGCCTTGATGATCTCGCCCCTGCCATTGACGAAGCGCACGCCGAGCAGGCTGTCGCGAGCAGCGCCAGCAATGAGGCGGCGCGGGCCGGAAACATTGGCGGCGAAGACGCCGCCGATCGTCGGCTCGCCCGACCTCGCCATGACCGGGCGATGATCCATCGGCTCGAAGGCGAGCATCTGGCCGCTTTCGGCAAGCGCCGCCTCGACCTCGGCAAGCGGCGTGCCCGAGCGGACGGTCATGACCATCTCGCCGGGATTGTAGGCGACGATGCCGGAAAGCCTGATCGAGCGCAGCCGGTCTTCCGATGCAACGGCATTGCCGAAACCCGAGCGCGTATCGCCGCCGCAGATGGCGAGCGGCCGGTTCGTTTCCGCATGGGCGGCGACGATCGCCGCCGCCTGTTCCTCGCTGGTCGGCATCAGATCGATCATGCGGCAGGGCGCCCTTCGAGCGGGAAGACTTTCGACGGGTTGAGGATCCAGCCGGGATCGAAGGCGGCGCGCACCGCCATCTGCTGGGCGAGATCGGCCTCGGAATATTGATGCCGCATCAGGTCGCGCTTCTCGATGCCGACGCCGTGCTCGCCGGTCAAGCAGCCGCCGGCATCGACGCAGAGCTTCAGAATGTCGTTGCCGGCCGCTTCCGCCCGGGCGGCATCCTCCGGGTCATTGGCGTTGAAGAGGATCAGCGGGTGCATGTTGCCGTCGCCGGCATGGAAGACGTTGGCGACGCGCAGTCCGTAGTGGTCGACGATCTCGGCGGTCCTCTTCAGCACATGGGAAAGCTGGCTGAGCGGCACGGTGCCGTCCATGCAGATATAGTCGGCGATACGGCCGGTGGCGCCGAAGGCGGATTTGCGGCCTTTCCAAATCAAGGCCGCTTCCGTCGCCGACTGGCATTCACGCACGGTCTTCACGCCATGCCGGCGGGCGATCTCCACGATCTCCTTCAGCGTGGCGTCCATCTCGGCTTCCGAACCCTCGACCTCGACGATCAGCAGCGCCCCGACATCGAGGGGATAGCCGGCATGGGCGAAGGCCTCGCAGATCTCGATCGCCGGCTTGTCCATGAATTCGATCGCAACCGGGATGATGCCGGCGGCGATGACATCGGCAACACAGGCGCCGGCCTCTTCCGAGGTTTCGAAGCCGAAGAGCACGGGGCGCGCGCCTTCCGGCTTGGCGATCAGCCGCACCGTCGCCTCGGTGACGATGCCGAGCTGGCCTTCATGACCGCAGACCAAGCCGAGCAGATCGTAACCCGCCGCATCCAGCGCCTTACCGCCGAGTTCGATCACCGTACCGTCGACCAGCACCATTCTGACGCCGAGCAGATTGTTGGTGGTGACGCCGTATTTCAGACAGTGGGCGCCGCCGGAATTCATGCCGATATTGCCGCCGATCGTGCAGGCAAGCTGTGAACTCGGATCGGGCGCATAGAAAAAGCCGTCGGCGGAGACAGCTTCGGAGATATTGAGGTTGGTAACACCAGCCTGCACCACGGCGACGCGATTCGGCAGATCGATTTCGAGAATGCTGTTCATCTTCGACAGGCCGAGCACGACGGCATCCTCCTGCGGGATGGCGCCGCCGGAGAGCGAGGTGCCGGCGCCGCGCGGCACCACGGGAATCCCATAGCGATGGCAATAGCGCATGACGGCCGCCACCTCGGCCGTGGTGCGCGGCAACGCGACGGCGAGCGGCAGGCGACGGTAGGAAACGAAGGCATCGGTTTCGAACGGCACCAGCTCGCGCGCCTCGTGGACCAGGCATTCCGGCGGCAGCAGGTCGCTCAGATCGGCGACGATCTGAGCGCGCCGCGCCAGAACATCAGCGCGCGGGGCGAGAAACGGAATGGCGTCGGACATGGCGTTCTCCCTGGCCCTGACGACGGAAAATGACGGCGGAAAGAGGCCCGCAAATCTGCCTGCCGCCGATCATCGGCTTAGCACTTTCCCGAAAGCGGCGCAAATGCTAAGCACTTATGTCAAAAGGGGAAAAAGTCGTAAACCTCATGACCAATCTGGGTGATCTCGAAATCTTTGCCAAGGTCGTCGCAACGGGAAGCATGTCGCTCGCCGGGCGCGCGCTCGGCTTTTCCCCGGCCGTCGTCTCCAAGCGGATCAAAAGGCTGGAGGATCGGCTCGGCACCCGGCTTCTGCAGCGCACGACGCGGCAGATCTCGCTGACCGAAGCCGGCCAGGGTTTCTATGATCGCGTCCTCGGCATTCTCGCCGGGCTGGAGGAGGCCGAGTTCTACATTTCCGGCCGCTCGGCGCAGATGCACGGCACGCTGAAGATTTCGGCGCCGACCTCCTTCGGGCGCATGCATATCGCGCCGCATCTGAAGCAGTTCATGGAGGCGCATCCGGAGCTTGCGATCAACCTGGTGCTGACCGACGAATTCTCCGACATCGTCGGCGGCGGCTTCGATCTGGCGATCCGTATCGCCGAGCTCACCGATTCCAGCCTCGTCGCCCGCCGGCTGGCGCCGGTGCGCCGGCTGCTCTGTGCTTCGCCGGATTACCTTGCCGCGCATGGCGAGCCCGGAACCATCGACGATCTGAAACACCACCGCTGCCTGCCGGCGCACAACAACGACACCTGGCGGCTGAACGGGCCGGAGGGCCCGCTGAGCTTACGCCCGGAGGGCATGCTCATCACCAATTCCAGCGAAGTGATCCGCGAGGCGGTGATCGCCGGCCTCGGGATCGCGCTACGCTCCACCTGGGATATCGGCAATGAACTCCGGAGCGGCCGTTTGGTGCAGGTGCTGCCGGCCTATGAGAGCTCGCAGAATGTCGCGCTGTCGGCCGTCTATCCCAGCCGGCAGTTCCTGCCGGCCAAGGTGCGGCTGTTCATCGACTATCTCGCCGAGCTTTACGGACCCGTTCCCTATTGGGAGCGATAGACGCATAGTTACCACACTCGCAAAATTATCGTGGAACAATTGCTCCCGCCATTGATTAGGAGTCCGGACGAAGCCATATTGTACACCTGTGCAATTGGCGCATTCGAGACATGTCGTGACGGATTTCTGAGCCTGCCCCAGCTCGATTTCCCCTATGAACGGCGATAAAATCATGTTTCGGATCGCCTGCGGCTTTGGATTGTGTCAGCGTTCCGTGATACACGTATATGAGTGATTCCTAACAACCACTGTGAAGGTGACCCGACAATTGACTCTTCTCGCCCGATTGGCATCCGATGTGCAGCTTATGTTCCGGCGCCCGCCGCGACAGCAATATGGTGCGCTCTGCTACCGGGTAAAGAAGAAGGGCGGTGAGGTCGAGGCGCTCCTGATGACGAGCCGCGACACCGGCCGCTGGGTCATTCCCAAGGGCTGGCCGATGAACGGCAAGTGCGCGCATGAGGTTGCCATGCAGGAAGCCTTGGAGGAAGCCGGCGTCCGCGGCTCCGTCGAGGCGGAAACGCTCGGTTCCTACACCTATCCGAAAGTGCTGCGCGACGGGGTGCAGGTGGTCTGCAGGGTGCAGGTCTATGCACTCGAAGTCACCGACATGGCGAAGAACTTCAAGGAAAAGGGCGAGCGCACCATCGAATGGGTTTCGCTCGATGAAGCCGCCGGGCGCGTGCGCGAACCGGAGCTTCGCCACCTTTTCCTCGCCTTCAAGCAAAAGATGGCCGACAGACTTGCGGCCCGCCAAGCGAAACGGGTTCAGGCGAAGCAGATTCCGGCGGAATGAATCCTGCCATCTTGCGCTGCTAGAAAAGCGGTGTCAAAGCAGGTTCATCCTCAGGAAGTAGAATGCCGCCACGTCCCGCAGTTCTCACGAAACGCACGCTCGACAAAGATCTTGACAAGATCAGCCATGCCGAGGACGTGACGAAACATGTTGTGCGACTGCTGGTGGCGCCCGGTCTTGGGCTGATTTTCGTCGGCCTCGTCATGCTCTTTGCAGGCGTTTACGTCTTCGACCGGCCGGGAGCCGTGCTCGTCGTGGCGGCGGCGGCCCTTGCCGGCTACATGGCGATGAATATCGGCGCCAACGACGTGACCAACAATGTCGGCGCGGCCGTCGGTGCACGCGCCATGACGATGGGCCAGGCGCTCGTCATCGCCGCGATCTTCGAGGTCCTGGGCGCCACGATCGCCGGCGGCGAAGTGGTCAGGACGATTTCCTCCGACATCGTCGATGCCGGCCAGGTGCCGCCGGCGGTGCTCGGCTGGATCATGATGGCGGCGCTGACCGCGGCGGCCCTCTGGATCAACCTCGCCACCTGGATGAATGCGCCGGTTTCCACCACCCATGCGATCGTCGGCGCGGTGATCGGCGCCGGCATCGCCGCCGTCGGGCCGGAGCCGGTGAACTGGCGGGTGATGCTGGAGATCACCTCGAGCTGGATCACCTCACCGCTGATCGGCGGGCTGATCGCGGCCGGCCTGCTCTATCTCGTCAAGACCCTCATCATCTATCGCGAAGACAAGATCGCGGCGGCCCGGCGCTGGGTGCCGGTCCTGGTCGCGGTGATGGCCGGCGGCTTCATGGCCTATATGGTGCTGCAGCTGTCGCCTGCCGGCCGGTTTCCTTCTTTGACGATCATCCTCATCGGGATCGGCATCGGGCTGGTGAGCTGGCTTGGCGCCCGGCCGCCCGTCCTCGCCCAAGCGCAGAATCTCGAAAACCGCAACAGCTCGCTGCGGGTGCTGTTCCGGCTGCCGCTGATCGGCTCCGCGGCGCTGCTTTCCTTCGCGCATGGCGCAAACGACGTTTCGAACGCGGTCGGGCCGCTTTCGGCGATCGTCCATTCGGCCGGTGTCGGCGGTGATGGCGGCGCCGGGCATCCGCCGCTCTGGGTGATGCTGATCGGCGCCGTCGGCATCTCCGTCGGCCTGCTGCTCTTCGGGCCGCGCCTCATCCGTCTCGTCGGCGAAGAGATCACCAAGCTCAATCCGATGCGCGCCTATTGCGTGGCGCTGTCGACCGCTTTCACCGTCATCGTCGCCTCCTGGCTCGGCCTGCCGGTCAGCACCACCCATATCGCCGTCGGCGCCGTCTTCGGCGTCGGTTTCTTCCGCGAATGGTACACCCGCCATTCCAAGCGGCGCATCGCCTATATCAGGCGCAAGACCGAGAGCTTTGATATCGACGAGCCGGAAGAGCCCAATATCCACGAGTCGCGGCGGCGCTATCTGGTGCGCCGCTCGCATTTCATGACGATCATCGCTGCCTGGATCATCACCGTGCCGGTGTCGGCAGTGCTTGCGGCGATGATTTATTGGGTTATGTTCGCGCTCTTTGTCTGAGACCCCAGGTTTTTCGAATGCGCGCCAATTTCCGCATGCAACGGCTTTTCGTCGATGCGCCGCTTTCCAGCGGCGGCGTCGTGGAGGCGAATGCCGATCAGTTCAACTATCTCGCCAATGTGCTGAGGATGGAGGACGCTGCGGAGATCCTGCTCTTCAACGGCCGTGACGGCGAGTGGAAGGCCTCCCTCTCCTTCCCCACGCGCAAGCGCATCCAGCTGACGGCCACCGAGCAGACGCGGCCGCAGCCGGCCCCTTGCGACCTGCATTATCTCTTCGCGCCGCTCAAGGTCGGGCGCATGGATTATCTCGTGCAGAAGGCGGTCGAAATGGGCGCGGGCCTGCTGCAGCCCGTCATGACCCAGCACGTGCAGGGCAAGATCACCAATCTCGACAAGCTGCGCGCCAATGTCGTGGAAGCCGCCGAGCAATGCGGCGTTCTCGGCATCCCTGAGGTGGCCGAGCCGGTGAGGCTTTCCGACCTGCTCGACCGCTGGCCGAGCGAGCGGCGCATCATCTATTGCGACGAGGGCGATGCCGGGCAAAACCCGCTGCCGGTGCTGGCAGGCATCCGGGAAAGACATCTCGCTCTGCTCGTCGGGCCGGAAGGCGGCTTTTCGGAAGAAGAGCGGGCGCGGCTTCGAAGCCTCGATTTCGTTACTGCCATTCCACTCGGGCCGCGCATCCTCAGGGCAGATACGGCGGCCGTTGCAGCGCTGGCGGTGGTCCAGGCGGCGATCGGCGACTGGACGTGACTGCGAAAACGGGTTGACGCGGAAATCACTGCTGTTTTTTTGATGCCTCGTTGAAAGAATTTCACTTGCAACATACGTGGCTTGGGTCCTAATCACCTTCCAATTGCCCGGCCCCCTGGGCGCTTTTCGAATACAGGTACCCCGCATGGCCCGCGACACTACCGACCAGACGCCGCTCTCTTCGGTCCAGGAATTGACCGACTATCTCGCCGCGGGCAACAAGCCGCGGGAGCGCTTCCGGATCGGCACCGAACACGAGAAGTTCGCCTTCTTCCGCGCCGATAACAGCCCGGTTCCCTATTTCGGCGATGCCAGCATCTCCGCCCTGCTCACCGGCCTGCAGAAAAAGAGCGGCTGGGAGCCGATCTTGGACGGCAGCAACATCATCGGCCTTGCCGAAGAGAACGGCATGGGCGCGATCTCGATCGAGCCCGGCGGCCAGTTCGAATTGTCGGGTGCGCCGCTGGAGACGATCCATCAGACCTGCAAGGAATCGAACCAGCATCTGGCGACGCTGCGCGAGATTGCCGAGCCGATGGGCATCCGTTTCCTCGGCATCGGCGGCAGTCCGAAATGGACCTATGCGCAAACCCCGCAAATGCCGAAATCTCGCTACGAGATCATGACCCGCTATATGCCGAAGGTCGGCACCAAGGGTCTCGACATGATGTATCGCACCTGCACGATCCAGGTGAACCTCGATTTTTCCTCGGAAGCCGACATGCGCAAGAAGATGCGCGTCTCGATGAAGCTGCAATCGCTGGCGACGGCGCTGTTTGCCTCCTCGCCGTTTACCGAGGGCGAGCCGAACGGGCTGCTTTCCTGGCGCGGCGATATCTGGCGCGATGTCGACAACCGGCGCTCCGGCCTGCTCGATTTCACCTTCCGCGACGATTTCGGCTTCCACGACTATGCCGAGTGGGCGCTCGACGTGCCGATGTATTTCATCGTCCGGGACGGGCGTTATCACGACTGTACGCACGTCACCTTCCGCCAGTTCATGAACGGCGCCTTGAAGGGCGAGGTCGCCGATCCCTCGCCGACGATGGGCGACTGGACCAACCATCTTTCGACACTCTTCCCCGACGTGCGGCTGAAACGCTTCCTCGAAATGCGGGGCGCGGACGGCGGCCCCTGGCGGCGCATCTGCGCCTTGCCGGCCTTCTGGGTCGGCCTGCTCTATGACGACGCGGCACTCGACGCGGCCGACGAACTGACCAAGGATTGGAGCTTTGCCGAGGTGAGCGCCCTGCGCAACGCCGTTCCCGCCGAAGGATTGAAAGCAGAGTTTCGCGGGCATGCGCTCTTCGACATGGCGCGCGAAGTGGTCGGCATTTCAAGGGCCGGCCTCAAGGCGCGCGGCAAGCTCAATGGGGAAGGCCAGGACGAGAGCATCTTCCTGGCGCCGCTCGACGAAGTGCTCGCCAAGAAGGCGACGCTCGCCGAGGATCTGCTGTCGCTCTACAACGGCCGCTGGCAAGGTTCCGTCGAGCCGGTCTTCGAGGACTATCAGTACTGAGACCGTCCTAAGCGCCTCTGGCAAAAAGCCGTTTGCGCATTACCATTTCCGGATATAGTGACGTTACACGCGTCACGACTCGGGGAAAGGGACCTCCATGCTGCCACTCTTCGACATGATGATGCAGGCGCAGAACGGCGCGGCGATGGAGGCGGTCGCCCGGCAGTTCAATCTGGCGCAGGAACAGGCGACGAAGGCGATGGCCGCCCTGATGCCGGCTTTTTCCGCCGGGCTGAAGCGCAGCACCAGCAACCCTTATGATTTCGTCGGGCTGATGCAGGCGGTCGCCTCCGGCAACTACGCCCGCTATTTCGAGGATATGAGCCGGGCCTTCACGCCGGAGGGCATTTCCGACGGCAACAACATCCTTGCCCAGCTTTTCGGCTCGAAGGAAGTTTCGCGCGCGGTCGCCGCCCAGGCCGCGCAGATGACCGGCATCGGCCAGGACATTTACAAGCAGATGCTGCCGGTGCTGGCCGACACGCTGATGGGCGGGCTGTTCAAGCAGACGACCGGCCAGATGGCGTCGCCCGTCAATCCCTTCGTCAACACGGCGATGGGCGAGAGCATCCAGAAATGGCTCGAGAGCACCGGCTTCGCACCGAAGCCGAAGGCTGCTCCGGAACCCAACATCTTCGACAATCCGTTCACGCAGGCGATGCAGCTGATGTTTTCGGTGCCGAAGCCGGAGCCGGCGCCGCAACCGAACCCTTTCCTCGACAATCCCTTCACCAAAGCCTTCCAGGAAATGATGGGACTTGGCCAGCAGCCGGCCGCTCAGCAGCCTGCTCCCAAGGCTCCTGAGGCACCGAAGGAAGAGGCGAAGGCCAATGCCGAAAGCTATGCGGCGATGCTGAACGCGATGTTCGACAGCGGCCTCGAAGTGCAGAAGAGCTATCAGAAGAACCTGGAAGCGATCTTCGAAACCTATCGGCCCAAGCCTTCCTCGGAAACCTGAGACGGGTCAAACCGGTTCATGCGGCGCGCATAAAAAAACCCGGAGATGGCTTGGGAAAAGCCGATCACCGGGTCAAGCGGCAGGGCTATTGGCTATCACCCTGCGGGGAAACTCGACGCTCCTACTCTTCGCAGGAGCGCAGAAATGACGACAGGCGCCAGCGATTGCGGGCCGAGCGCGTCAGATGTTCCGACGGGTCCTCGAAGAAGGTCGACGCCAGGAACGCGGAGGTGAGGTCGGCCCGTGTGAGGCCGATATCCCTCAGCTGAGTATCGCTCAGATCATGCAGCCTGTTGATCTCCATACGATTGCGGAACCCGCGAAAGAGAGAGCCCAACGGTGCGAGACCCGCCGCCAGACGCTGGGAAAACGTCGGGGTCGGCTTGCCGCAGTCGAGTTCGAGTGTCTGGTCTGTCATGCGCATTGAACTCTCCTTTCTGTACAGCGCCGCGCGTCTTTTCAGACGTACGAAGGGCGCTGTAACGTTTTAGATCGGCGCGCAACGCAACTCACCCCTCCCGCGAGGTCGTGCGGGAAGGAGCAAGCTGAATTCCGCTTGGACAGGCAGGGTGTCTGTCCTTCACTTTGCTTGATTTGCATCCCGAAGATGCCAAAGACCTATTGATCAGTCCAACGAATGTTTCTAATGATTATCATCAGCTATCTTTATGGGTGAAGCCATGTCCGCGCCTCTTGATCTCGACCAGTTGCAGACTTTCATCGCCATCGTCGATTCCGGCAGTTTCACCAAGGCCGCCGATAAGGTGTACAAGACCCAGTCGGCCGTCTCCATGCAGATGCGCCGTCTCGAAGAACGCATCGGCAAGCAGCTCTTCATCAAGGACGGCCGCGGCAACCGGCTGACGCTCGAGGGCGAGAAGCTGCTCAACTACGCCCGGCGCATCATCCGCCTCAACAACGAGGCGATCGCCGCCTTCGACGACAACAGGCTGGAAGGAACGCTGCGCATCGGCACGCCGGACGATTATGCCGACCGCTATATGCCGGAGATCATCGGCCGTTTTGCCAAGACGCATCCGAACGTCGAGCTTTATATCGTCTGCGAGCCCTCGGTGGATCTTGCCGAGCGCATGCATAAGGGCGAGCTCGATATCGCGCTCGTCACCCATAACCCGCGCGAGCGTATGTCGGATGTGGTCAGAACCGAGCCGCTCTGCTGGGTCGGATCGGCCAACCATCCGATCCGCGACGACGCGCCGGTGCCGCTTGCGGTCGGGCGGCGCGACTGCCAGTGGCGCCAGCTTGCCTGTTCGGCGCTCGATGCGGTCGGCCGCGAACACCAGATCCTGTTCACCAGTTGGTCCTGCACCGTCGTTGCCGCGGCCGTGCTTGCCGGCATGGCGGTTTCGGTGATGCCGGAATCGGCGTTGCGAACGGGTATGAAGGTGCTGAGCCAGGCGGACGGCTTCCCCGCGCTGCCACCGGTGCAGATCGGCATCATGAAGCGGCCGGGTGTTTCGATCTCGCTGATGAACGCGATCACCGCCCACATCACCGCCTGCCTCGACAACATCACGCCTGCCGTCATCGACGACAATCTCGAGGCGGACGTCAAATCCGCCCAGGGGCGTTATCCCAGGCTGAAGGCCGCCAATATGGTGCCGAGCTGGTAGCAGCCGCTCAGGCGGCGGTCTGGACGTTCGCAGTGAAAAGGGAGGCGCGGATGACGCGTTTCCACTCGTCGAGCATGCGCCGCGCCAAGGCCTCCTCGCTGACGGCGGCGAGCCGGATGACGGCTCCGATCAGGTGGCTGAACAGATAAGTGCGCGCGTACATCTCCTCGTCGCACAGGTCGGGCGCCAGCCGTCCTACCGCGGCGTGGAAGATGCCGGCGACGCGGCCGCTATGCTCGATGTTCAGCTGCAACAGATCCTGATCGGTCTCCGTGCCCATCCAGACGCCGAGATAGACGGGATCGTCGCGATAGGATTCGTAATACCAATCGATGGTGGCGCAGACGAGGTCGAGCGCTTGGTCTAGCGACTGCACATCGGTGAACATCGCCGCCGTCTTTGCCTGGATCGCCGAAGCGTGCTGATCGAACAGCGCTTTGACGATCGCCGCTTTTTCCGGAAAGTATTGATAGACCGAGCCGATCGGCACCTTGGCGGCGACGGCAAGCTCCGTCATCCGCATGGCGCTGACGCCTTTTTTCGCGATGATCTTGGCGGCGGCGGCAAGAATGAGGTCCAGCCTCTGAATGCTGCGCTCCTGCTTCGGCTTTCTGCGCAGGCCGATGCGATCCATGCTTTCCGCGCCCATGTCGTTCCCATTCTTATCGTTTTTCGCGGCGGAAGCGATCTGCCACCGGCGCATCGAGCCGATATGACATGCAGGTGTTCATCGGCCGTAAACGGAAACGCTCGTATTTTAACGACCGGTAAAAGCCTATTAAAATCGGGACTCTAGCTCTGCTCGACTGAGTTGCGCCGCCATGGAAAAGCTTGAAATGGTTGCGGATTCCACGATGGAAGCAGGGTTGGAGGGCGCGATAGTGCAGCGTTCGGTCGGCAGCCCTCTCCTTCGCCGCCAAGGCGACGATTCAGTGATTTGAACGCCCTCGGTCGCATGAACCGCGGTGCGCCTCAAAACTCGACCGACAGCGTCGCTTTGACCCCGTGCTGCTGTGCATTGCCCGCAATCTGGCCGGAGTAGGCAATGCCGAAAGTAGAGTTTGCATTGAGGTCGAAATCGAGCCCGGCATCGAGAACGAAGGCGTTGCGCGCCACCGGCACACCGGCGACGGTGAAGTCGTCGCCGCCGGCAAAAGCGTGCGTCGACAGCGGAACGATGTCGCCGGCGGCGTGCCGCCAACCCGACATGCCGCGCAGGGTCGCATTCGTCTCACCCAGGCGGATATCCATTTCGGCATGCAGGCCCAGCGTGGCGATCGTGGTGTTTGTCGTGCGGCTGGCGCTGTCGAGTGCCGCCGCCCCGCCCTCTTCGGTAAAGCCCGCCGTCCGAATGCCCACGTGAGCAAGATTGACGAAGGGCTCGAAAGAAGCCGCCGCCGTATCGAACCGGTAGCCCAGCTCTGCAAAGGCCTGCAGCGTTCCGGCGCCGTAGCTCGCTTCCAGCCTGTCATCGAAACTTCCGATGACGACCCGGCGGCTGGTGTCGATCTCGTGCCAGCTATGGGCAAGGCCGGAGCGAAAAGCGAGATAGCCCCATTGCGTGCCGGCATAGAGGCCGAGGTGATAGTCGTTGCTCGATCCCGACGAGGCGCGGTGCCGCGGGTCGAACCGAGAGTTGCTGTAGCCTGCCATCACGCCGAACCTGAAGTCGTCGAAGGTGGTGTCGACGCCGGCGAGAAAGCCGCCGGTCTGGTGGCGGAGCGTGGCGGCATTGCCGTCCGCGGATGTTTCGCTGAGGCCACCAAAGGCCGTGCTCCAGAAAACCGGGCTGTCTGAGGTGTCGGCGGCAATCAGCTCCGGTCCGCCCGGCCAGAAGGCCTGTATCGGAACCATCGTCGCGCCCGGATCGCCGAAAGCGAACCGCAGCCGTTCGTTGGCGGCCTGACGGACAAACAGGCTTTGCGAGATCAGCGCCGTTTTGATCGAGGCATGGATTTCGCCGGAAAGCGCGTCGTAGCTCGCCTGGACCTCTGTTTCGTCATTGGGCAATGTGACGATGGCATCGTAGATGTCGTTGCCGGTTCCGAGATTTTCTGCGGCTTGCGCGGCGGCCATCTGGTTGCGCGTCGCTGCCATGTCGGCGAAGCTGACGTCATTGCGCGCGATCTCCATATAGACGTTGTTCAGGTCATAGGAGAGGTCGGCTGCCAGGAAGGCGTAATTGGACGTGACCGTCCCGAACGTTCCGTTGATCCCCCCGGTAGCGGTCAGGATCGTATAGGTGGAGAAAGGCTTGTAGTCGCCGTTCATCCCGACATGGGTAACGCTGGCGCCATTGAGGAACGCGATCCCCGTGACCGAGATGAGATCGCTGGCGGTGCCGACGGGATCGACCTCGACTTCGTAGGTGGAGTTGGGATCGAAAGTGAGGTTGCCGCCGATGGTCAGTGTTCCGATGGAGTTGCCGGGCGCGATAGTAACGCCCGCGCCGGCAGTCACCGCACCGATATGACCCGATCCGGCCAGCCTGCCGCCCGTCATCATCAGGATGCCGCCAAGGCTGCCATTGACGATCAGCCGGCCGTTCGAAACCGTGGTGGTGCCGGCAAAGCCCGAGCTGTTGCCGGTCAGGCGCAAGGTGCCGCTGCCGAGCATCGTGAAATCGCCGGTGCCGGAGAGTATGCCGGCATAGGTGCTGTCGCTCGCCTGATCGAGCGTGAGGTCGGCGCTGCCGATCGCGATCTCGCCGCCGCTACCGGAAAGCTGCGTCATGGTCAGGTCGAAGCCGCCGAGATCAAGGATGCCGCCGTTGACCGCATAGGCGCCGTTCTGCACGAAAGCGCCGGCGCTGCCCGCCAGCAGCGTGCCGGCCTCAACCGTCGTCACGCCGGTGTAGCTGTTGGTGCCGGAAAGCGTCAGCGTGCCCGTGCCCTGCTTGGTAAGACCGCCGGCGCCTTGCAGATCCGTGGCGATGCCGACGGCAAAGCCGTTCGTATCGATAAAGGCGCCGCCGGTGTCGAACGTTACCTCTCCGGCGTTGAAACCGCCCAGGAAATTCGCCTCATTGCCGGTTGCGCGCAAAATGCCACCGTCAAAAACGAGGTTCGCGTCGCCGGCGCCTCCATCGATATAACCAGTCTCCAGAACGCCGCGTCCGCTGCCAGCGCTGCCGACGAGTTCTATAGTTCCGGCAGCGCCCGAATCGTCGGCGATGAGGACCCCGGAGGCGGAAACCAAGCCGCCATTTTCGACAGTCACACTGCCTGTCCCGAATTCGCCCACATAGAGCGCGCCGGAATTGACCCAGCTCGACCCCGCGCCGGTCACGCTGACCACGCCATTGCCATCTGTGCTGAAGCCGACATAGCCTTCGCTAGCGGTGACCGAGCCGCCATCCGAAATGGTCAGCGTTCCCAATCCCGCCTCGCCGACCGAGAGATCGGCGGAATTGCTCCAGAGCGAGCCTGCGCCTGTTACCATGACCTCGCCGTAGCCGCTGGAATCATTGCTGATATAGCCGAATGCGCTGCTGACCGTTCCAGCATTGGAGATGATCAGAGTGCCGGCGCCGCTATAGCCGATGGTGAGATCCTGTGAATTCGTCCAGCTCGAGCCGCTACCTGTGACCGTCACCATGCCGCTGGCGGCGCCGGAGAAATAGCCGACATAGCCGTCAATATTATCGACGGCGCCTCCATCATCGATGCTGAGCATTCCGGTGCCATCAAAACCGACGTACAGGTCGTCGGAATTGCTCCAGGTCGAGCCTGTTCCCGTGACCGTCACCGTGCCACTGGCGCCGAGGTCGATACCGAGCCCGCCGGTATCATTGCTCACAACGCCGCCGTTGCGAATGATCAGGGCTGCATCGTCGCCGTTCTGGCTGCCGATGAGGAGGTCGGCATTGTTCGTCCATGGGCTCGGTTGTGTGCCCGGGCCGGTGCCGCTAGCATCACTGCCATCGACAATCTCCGTGTCGTTGCCGCCGATGACCTGCTGCGCCCATACCGGCTCCACGGCCAGAATCAGCGGCAGCGCTGTACTCGCCCATCTCGTCAGTCGTAGCACTGCCATCCCATGGATTGCCGCCACATCTCGCCGTTTGCCCATGCCCCGCTCGCAAATCGTACCGCTCGAAGCAGAAATAAGAGCAATCGATTTAAGATTTAGTAACGATGCCACCAAAAATATTTAGGGCTAGAATAACCCCTGCGGAGGTTGCATTTTCAACGACATCCCTGTCGTTTTTCAGGGTAAGCGGCCGACTGCAACGAGACATTCTCCTGTCGAAATCATGTTGTGCTTCATCGACCGACCTCTCAGCGGATTTGAAATAGCTGCCACAGAAAAACGATTACAGACGTCATCGATCTTGCGATGACATCTGTAACTTCGAAGGGTCCGATTCTGGAGTAACAACTTGAATTTAAAGGAGACAATCTTAGCCGAGAGGATAGATCGACAGGACAGTAGCGGCACCCGCCCTTTGTCAAAACAGATGTTGCCGCGAACAACGACGTCGCCCAACTAGAAGCCGCATTCGTTTCGATCAGCTGTCGAATGTGAGTGACGCGCAGAACACGCGGCGCGGGCAGCCTCACGCCATCGCCATCCAAGCGGCGAGCCAGATCCACATGGCGGCGAGCACCAGATAACCGGCGGCAAAGATCGGGCTGCGGTAGCGGAGATCGTTGCTGGTGACGTGAATGGCCGCATGAGCATAACGCAGGGCGACGAAGACCCAGGCGAGGCAGACGGAGACGAGATTATCGGCCTCGGTGACATAGAGAAGCACGCAGCAGGCATAGAAGAGCACAGGCAGTTCGAACTGGTTGGCAAGGCAATTCTTGACGACCAGGCTTTCGGCGGGCTCGTCGCGATTTTCGCGATAATCCGATTTTCCGATCTTGCCGGCACGGACCATTCTCCCGCGACGCATACCCAGAAGCGCATAAAGACCATAGACCAGGGCCACATGGGCAAGGAGTGGCCAGAAGATTTGATAGCCGGTCATATCAGCCTGAAGTCCTTTCCGCTTTTGCAGTCTTTCGAGCAATAGCCGAAAGCGGAACAGGATACCACGCGGCCTTAAATCGCAGAGACAGGCGGAGCAAGCGCCCTTCAGTCTTCGCCCGGAGAGAGCCAGCGGGCAATGACAAGCCGGGCGGCGACGATGAAGCAGACGGCGAGGCTTGCGAATTTCAGCCGCGTCATCCACGGCAACAGGTATGTCGCAAGACCTGTAGATGCGCCGTTACCGAAGGCAATGAGGCTCGAAATATTCTCGCCGTAGTCGGCAATGCCGTAGATGAACGGCAGCAGATAGATCGCCTTGGCGACGAGCGGATGAAGCGACCGGCCGAACCATGAGCCGACAGGGCCAAGCTTGACGAAGACGAGGAACAGCAGCGCCGTCAGCAAGGCCGGAAAGATCAGTTCCGGCCCGAAATACATGGCGCGCAACAGCCTCGTCGCCGTCTCGTTCTCATCGAGCAGCTTCTGCATGTGGAAGACGGCAGATTCGTCGTAACCGGCGAAATAGGTGTCCAGCACCGCCTGCCCGGTTTCGTGCTTGAACGGGACGACGAAGCCGAAGGTCGTCCAGGCGAGCACGGCAAGGCAGAGGGCTGCGAGCAGCGCGACGACCCAGAGGGGAATTGCGCTGCCCGCTTTCATGATCAGAGGCCGGCGCCCGGATAGTTCGGGCTCTCGCGGGTGATCGTCACGTCATGGGCGTGGCTCTCGCGAAGGCCGGCGCCGGAGATGCGCACGAAGGTGGCCCGCTCCTGGAAATCCTTCAGGTCCTTGCCGCCGACATAGCCCATGGCCGCCTTGAGGCCGCCGGCGAGCTGGTGGACGACGGCCGAGACCGGTCCCTTGTACGGCACCTGGCCCTCGATGCCTTCCGGCACGAGCTTCAGCGTGTCGCGCACTTCAGCCTGGAAATAACGGTCTGCCGAGCCGCGGGCCATGGCGCCGACGGAGCCCATGCCGCGATAGGCCTTGAAGGAGCGGCCCTGGTAGAGATAGACCTCGCCCGGGCTCTCATCGGTGCCGGCAAGCAGCGAGCCGATCATGACGGCGGAAGCGCCGGCGGCGATCGCCTTGGCAAGGTCGCCGGAGAATTTGATGCCGCCGTCAGCGATGACGGGCACGCCCTGATCCTGCGCAGCCTGAACGGCCGACATGATGGCGGCGAGCTGAGGAACGCCGACGCCGGCGACGATGCGCGTCGTGCAGATCGAACCAGGACCGATGCCGACCTTGACCGCATCCGCACCGGCATCGATCAGCGCTCTCGTGCCGTCATAGGTGGCGACGTTGCCGGCCATGATGCGCACCGAGTTGGAGAGCTTCTTGACGCGGGTGACGGCATCGAGGACGCGCTGCGAATGGCCATGGGCCGTGTCGACGACCAGAAGGTCGACGCCGGCCTCGATCAGGCGCTCGGCACGCTCGAAGCCGTCATCGCCGACGCTGATGGCGGCGGCGGCACGAAGCCTGCCCTGCGCATCCTTGGACGCGTTCGGGTTCAGCTGTGACTTCTCGATATCCTTGACGGTGATGAGACCGACGCAACGGCCTTCGGTGTCGACCACCAGGAGCTTTTCGATCCGGTGCGAATGCAAGAGGCGCTTGGCTTCCTGCTGCTCGACGTTCTCCTTGACCGTGACCAGATTGTCCTTGGTCATCAGCTCGTGGATCTTCTGCTCCGGGTCGGAAGCGAAGCGGACGTCACGATTGGTCAGGATGCCGACGAGGCGGCCCGACTTCTCGACGACGGGAATGCCCGAAATGCCGTGCGACTTCATCAGGGAGAGCGCTTCGGCGAGTTTCGCCTCCGGGCCGATGGTGACGGGATTGACGACCATGCCGCTTTCGAACTTCTTCACCTGGCGAACCTCTTCGGCCTGCTCGACCGGCGTCAGGTTGCGGTGGATGACGCCGAGGCCGCCGGCCTGCGCCATGGCGATCGCCAGCCGGCTTTCGGTGACGGTATCCATGGCCGAAGAGAGGATCGGGATGTTGAGGTCGAAGTCGCGCGCGATGCGGGTCGCGATGTTCGTCTGGCCGGGCATGACCTCGGAGTGCCCCGGCTGCAGCAACACGTCGTCGAAGGTAAGCGCGTCCGCGCCGGTTGCCGTTTCAATGATGCGTGCCATGGCCAAATTCCTTCATTTTAGAAAAATGCAATCCCTGCCCGGAAACGAATCGTCCGCCCCGGCGGTGTGCATGAGTTGCTTGGAAGTTGGCGAGGGCTGGTAACACGTCTATGACAGGAAGGAAATAGCAAAAAGCCCGGCATATCAGCCGGGCTCGTCATGGGTGCCATGCACGGAGAGCAATTCCCAGGTAAAGCCAGAAGCAATTTTACCAGAAATTGCACCGAACAGAAGGTCGAGCGGTTCCGGCTTCGGCGAAAAGCTGAACCGTTCGGATCAAATATCGAACTGATAGGTCTTCGGCACGAAGCGATAACCTCCATCCTGCCTCTCGGCGAAGCCGACCGCCGGGAACGGCATGTGGTAGCCGAGGAAGGCGATCTTGTCGGTTGCGATCATGTCGAAAACCTTGCGGCGGCTGGCCGCCGCCTGCGCCTTGTCCATATCGAAGCGCACTTCCCAATCCGGGCGCAGCAGCGACAGGATATAGTGGTTGGCTGTATCGCCGATCACGACGAGGCGTTTGCCCTCGGATTCCAGATGGAACACCATATGCCCCGGGCTGTGACCGGCGGCCAGCATTGCCGTCATGCCGGGCGCGACGCTGTCGCCGTCCTTGATGAAGGTGGCTTTTTCGACGAGCGGCGCGACATTGGCGAGCACGGTCTTATGGCCGCCTTCGGCGGGCGTGCCTTCACGCGCCTTGTTCGACCAGAAATCATATTCGGCCTGGCCGATGACATAGCGGGCATTTTTGAAGGCAGGAGCGCCATTTTCCATCAGGCCGCCGATATGATCGCCGTGCAGATGGGTGAGAGCCACCACAGTGATATCGTCGGCCGAATATCCCGCGGCTTTCAGGCCTTCGGCAAGCTGGCCGGCCCCGCGCGCCCGCCCGGCCGCACCGAAGCCGGTATCGACGAGAATGACATCCGAACCGGTATCGATGAGAGCGGGCGAATATCCGTTGAGAAATTTATCTTCCGGCAAGAAATTTGCGGTCAGCAATGCCTTGACGGTTTCCGGGTCCTGATTGGTGCCGAAGGTTTCATAGGGCTTTTCGGAGATGTTGATGCCGTCGCGCACGACGGTGAATTTATAGGAACCAAGCTTGAATTGATTGATTTCGGGCAAAGGCGCTGCATTCATATTGCTGCTTTCTCCAGTCGCGGCCGCTTCGGCCTTCTCTCTTAAAATCATCGGCGCCGCCAGCAGTCCGAGGCCTGCGGCAAAAAGCGTGCGCCGCTTTATTCTCGTTGAAATTGCCATATCCCATCCCCTTCGATGCGCGGTGTGCTCCACGCCGTCCGGACGATATGTCCACCGGATTTGCCCCGGCGAAGCAAACATATGTCAATCTTGACACAAGAGGTTGTCGGGCAAGCCATCTCACGCAGACGTGAACCAAACGTGTCGTCGACGCCGATTGAAGGATTGGCAGGCCGGGGAAGTGGGACTACACAGCAAAGGCCTCCGATCCGCAGCCTATCAAGGCTCCCGCCTATGAACCGCATCGTCCCGCTGATCCTCGCCGTCGCTCTCTTCATGGAGCAGATGGACTCCACCGTGATTTCGACGGCGCTGCCGGCAATCGCCAGGGATCTCAATGTTGGACCGATCACGCTGAAGCTCGCTTTGACCTCCTACATGGTGGCGCTGGCGGTGTTCATTCCGGTCAGCGGCTGGATGGCCGACAGGTTCGGCGCCAAGAAGATCTTCCGCCTCGCCATCTCAGTCTTCGTCATCGGCTCGATCTTCTGCGCCGCCTCCTCCAATCTCGTCGAATTCGTATTTGCCCGCTTTCTGCAGGGCATGGGCGGCGCGATGATGACGCCGGTCGGCCGTCTCGTGCTGGTGCGCACCACGCAGCGCAGCGACCTCGTCTCGGCAATGGCCCTGCTCACTATCCCTGCGCTCGTCGGCCCGTTGACCGGCCCGCCGCTCGGCGGCTTCATCACCACCTATTTCAGCTGGCATTGGATCTTCCTGATCAACGTGCCGGTTGGCATCGTCGGCATCTGGCTTGCGACGATTTTCCTGCCGGAGGTGGAAGCGACGGCGCCGCCGAAGCTCGATGTCATCGGCTTCATACTCACCTCGCTGTCGGCTGCGGGCGTCGTTTTCGGCCTGTCGGTGGTCAGCCTCCCGGCCCTGCCCCCGATCATCGGCATCACCGCCACCTTGATCGGCCTTGCCTGCGGCTTCCTCTATGTCAGCCATGCCAAGCGCCATCCGGCGCCGATCCTCAACCTCAACCTGTTCAAGAATCCGACGTTCCGGGCCTCGACCACCGGGGGCAACCTCTTTCGTATCTGCGTCGGCGCCATGCCGTTCCTCACGCCGCTGATGCTGCAGCTCGGCTTCGGGCTGACGCCGTTCCAATCCGGCCTCATCACCTTTGCCGGAGCGATCGGGGCAATCACCACGAAATTCATGGCCAAGCGCGTTTTCGCCGCCACCGGCTTCCGCACGACGCTTCTCGGCGCCGCCATGGTGACGACGCTCGTGACCGTCATCACCGGCTTCTTCACGCCGGCAACGCCGCACCTCGTCATCATCGGCGTGCTGCTTCTCGGCGGCTTCTCCCGCTCCTTCATGTTCACCGGCGTCAATGCGCTTGCCTTTGCCGAGATCGATGATGCGGAAGCGAGCCAGGCGACATCGATGAGTTCGGTGATGCAGCAGATCAGCCTGGCGCTCGGCGTCGCGGTCGCCGCCGCGATACTGGAAACCTCGATCTATTTCCGTGGCGAGGCCCTGCAGGTCGCCGATTTCCACCTCGCCTTCTACGTCATCGCCGGACTGACCGTCATTGCGACCATTCCCTTCATCAGGATGGACCGTAATGCCGGGGCCGTCGTTTCCGGCCACCGTGCGAGACACATGAAGCCGTCGACTATGGAAGCGGAACAGCCGGCGGTGAAATAGGTCCTATATGGGACTCTCGCAGACCGCGCTGAGCTTGTTGCCGTCGAGATCGCGCACATAGGCGGCATAGAAATGGGCGTGGTAGGAACGCAGGCCCGGCCCGCCTTCATCCATTCCGCCAGCCGCTATCGCCGCCGCATGGAAGGCATCGACAGCCGCCCGCGTTTCGGCCGCGAACGCGACCATGGCGCCGTTGCCTGACGTCGCCCGGCGGCGATTGAAAGGCGTCACCACCCAGAAACGGCAGCGCGTATCGCCGTCGGCGGAATAGCCGATTTCCTCCTGCGAATAATGCTGGCGCCGATAGCCGAGCGGAAGCAACGCAGCATCGTAAAAATGGCCTGCGCGATGAAGGTCGTTGGTTCCGAGCGTGACGTAAAGAAGCATGGGATCAGATCCTGGTATAGCCATCATCGGCCAGGACAGGCCCGAAGATCAAGCTTCCTCTGCTTCGCCTTCCGCCTTACGCCCCTTGAAGCCCTTGGCGAGCAGGAACATCTCGACCGATTCGGCGCGCGAGGAGTTCGGCTTGACGTGGACGACCTGCCGGAAATTCTGCTTCAGCATGGCGAGCAGGTCGCGCTCGGTGCCGCCCTGGAAGGTCTTGGTCAGGAAATGCCCGCCTTCCCCCAGGACTTCGATCGCGAAATGGGCCGCCACCTCGCAGAGATGCATGGTGCGCAGATGGTCGGTGCGGTGGTGGCCGGTGGTCGGGGCCGCCATGTCCGATATGACGAGATCGGGCGTGCCGCCGACGGCTTCCATCAGCTTTTCCGGCGCGCTGGGATCGAGGAAATCGAGCTGCAGGATCTTGACGCCCGGCAATTGGGCCATTTCGAGGAAGTCGATCGCGGCAACGCGGATATCCTCATCCGTCGAGCCGGTAACTTTGGCGGCGATCTGCGACCAGCTGCCGGGAGCAGCGCCGAGATCGATGATGCGCTTGGCGCCGCGTAGGATATGGTATTTCTCGTCGATCTCCAGGAGCTTGAAGGCGGCACGGGCGCGATAGCCCTCAAGCTGGGCGCGCTGCACATAGGGATCGTTGATATGGCGCTGCAGCCACTGGCGCGAGGACGCCTTCATCTTCTTGTTCTTGACGCGCTGGCCGAGCTTGCGGCCGGTGCGGTTTCCCGCGATCGGTGCCTTGGTCATGCCTTCTCCTATTTCGCGCGCTGGCCGCGGCGGTTGCGGTGACGCCGCCATACGCCGTCATCGGCCATCATGTCGGTCAGCAGCCCTTCCCTCAAGCCGCGATCGGCAACGCGCATGCGCGGGCTCGGCCAGCGGCGGCGGATCGCCTCGAGGATGGCGCAGCCGGCGAGCACCAGATCGGCGCGATCCGGCCCGATGCAGGGATTGGCGGCGCGGCTTTCAAAATCCCAGGAGAGCAGCTTCGCCTGCATGGCGGAGACCTCGCCGTCGGACAGCCAGATGCCGTCGACCTTGCGCCGGTCGTAACGCGGCAGGTCGAGATGGACGCCGGCAAGCGTCGTCACCGTGCCCGACGTGCCGATCAGGTGGAAGTCGCCGGTCTGGGCGATCTCGATCTCGGGGCAATCGAAACGCCCGAGCATGCCTTCGACCTCACGCACCATGCCTTCGAAGCTCTCGGGCGTGACATCGCGCCCGCCGTGACGCTCCGACAGCGTCACGACGCCGACAGGCAACGAGGTCCAGTGGGTGATGTGATTGGCCAGCCGGCTGAAGCGATTGTCGCCGATGCGGATGACCGCGATCTCCGACGAGCCGCCGCCGATATCGAAGAGCACGACGGAGCGCGTCTCGCGCCCGACCAGCGACGAGCAGCCGGAGACCGCAAGCCGCGCTTCTGTCTCGCGATCGATGATTTCGAGCGCGAGGCCGGTTTCGGCAACGACCCGGCTCAAGAATTCCTCACCATTGACTGCCTGGCGGCAGGCCTCGGTGGCGATCAGCCGCATGCGGCGGATTTCACGATTCCTGAGCTTGGAAGCGCAGATCCTCAGCGCCTCGATCGCCCGGTCCATCGCCTCGTCCGACAGACGGCCGCTTGCCGCGAGCCCTTCGCCGAGGCGCACGATGCGGGAAAAGGCATCGACGACGCGGAACTGACCCGGACGGGTCGGCTGGGCGATCAGGAGACGGCAATTGTTCGTGCCGAGATCGAGGGCGGCATAGAGCTCTTCCGGCCATGCATGCTCGCCGGCCTGGCGATCCCCGTCGCGACCGGGATGGGCGTCGCCATCCCTGCCCTTGCGGCTCGACGCTGCGCCATTCTGCGCTTCACGCGGCTCGACACTGCGCGGCGTCTGTTCCACGCGGCTCTCATGCTGCAGAGAAGGCTTTGCCGACGTCAGCGGCCGGCCCTGCAGACCGCGCTTGCCGCGATGTTTGCGGCGGTTGCGCCGGCTCGGAGCCGAATCGCCATCGGCCCGGCCGGCTTGGCCTGCCGCTGCCGCCTGTTCCATGGCATGGGGGTGAGGTGAACCGTCCTGCGCAGCACCCTGGCCGCCACGACGGCGACGCTTTCGCTTGCGGGCCGGATTCCCGGCTGCATCCTCTATCGGGCGCGCAGGCTGTCCAGCACCGCCGGAAAGCTCATGCGAAGCGGAATGAGCGGCGTTGCGGGATTGCCCGCCACGCTTGCCCTTGCGGCGCCTGGACTTCTTGCCGTCCCTGCGCCCTGCCGCCGACGCCCCGTCAAATTGCGGCTTCGCGCCGCCTTCGGGGTCTTCCACGTTCTTTTTCCATCGCGCCGCGCAACTCCTTAAGGCATGCAGCAGGCGCTCATTCGATTTTTGCGTTGCCGCAAAGATATCAGCGCCCACCGAAATCGCCAAATTCTTTTTTGGACAGGCGATTTGCCGGTGCTTTCACCTGTTCCCAACATGACCGGATTTTTTTCAAAACAGGTATTTGCATTCCCCCGGCTTTTGTTTATAAGCGCCGCACACCAGCCGAACCGCCCACCGGTTCGCCTGCTGGGGAATAGTTCAATGGTAGAACAGCGGACTCTGACTCCGTCGATCTTGGTTCGAATCCAGGTTCCCCAGCCAACATCTATTTCACCTGAAAGATCAGCGGTTAGGCCCTCAACCGAGAAGTCAACCGGAACAGTTTTCCGGCGCATGTTTCCGGATCGTCCTTGATCTATTGTGCACTTGAGGTCGGCGCCCTGGAAAACTAGCTTTTGCCTCAAATCGACCGGAGCCCTCCCATGCGATCAACCTCAGACGGAGGGATGCCCGCCCCTCTCTACCATTGGCCCCACAAGACCGGCAAGCTGGCAGAGGAAATCGTTCTGAGGTCATGCTTTTTGAGATCGGCGCGATACCCCCGCGCGATAGGAAAGGAAGAGCTAGGCGTGAAGGTTTTCGAGAAAGTTGGGAGCGATCCTCAAGGCGCTGTCCCGTGTTATGACGGCATAATGCTCCAGCGTTAAGGTCGGTAGCCTTCAGAAACAGCTTGATCGCGTTCTATAGCGACATATACAGTTTTCCGCGAATGCGGGAGACTTTGAATGCAAGTGAAAAAACTCGAAAATCATCAGGTTAGCACAAATATTCCACACATTGGCGCTTTAGACGATCTTCGCGGGATTGCAGCACTCATGGTCTTTTTTGCTCATGTCGTGCATAATTTGACGAGAGGCATTGACGCCAGCATGGGCGCGTGGCTGAGGCCAAGTAATCCGTTGTTTGCCATCTTAGCCGAGGGGCATGCAGGCGTTTCGCTTTTTATGGTTCTGAGCGGTTTTTTGTTCGCCTACGGCGCACACGGTAGTGAGGTCCGCTATTGGCGCTTTGTTTGCAATCGCATACTTCGGATCTACCCGATGTATCTTTTGCTTTTGTTCTTTGCAGCCTATTCCAGCCCTTCTCAGTTCAGCTTTGAAGGCTTTATTGCTAGTGCCGTTCTTTTCTCCAATACAGGTGACGCGCTTAAAGATATTGGCTTCACCGCACTCCTCTGGACTATTTCCGTTGAATTTCTTTTCTATCTTATATTTCCGTTCCTCAATCGCTTTAAAAACGCATTTGGAGTCGAATACCTCTTCCGCCTCCTCGTGTTGCTGATAGTACTTCGCTATCTCGCGATCGGCCTAGGCGCTAGCGCGCGTGACATATCTTATTTCACCATCGTTGGCCGGATCGATCAGTTTCTGATTGGTATGATTGTAGCGTCCCTCTATCGGGAAGGCCATTTCAAGCTGAAGCATCCGCGACTTTATCTTGCCGGCAGTATTGTTTTGGTATTGCTATCACAGTTTGCATTGAACCGAATGGGAGGCTGGATCCAGGATACGGAATGGAAAGGGATATGGCATACATATGAAGCAATGATTTTTTCGGCCTTAATTGTCACTTATCTTTTCAGCTATTCTGCACTCAACGCTCTCTATAAGTCGCTCATGGCAAGAATAGGATTGGTGAGCTACTCGATGTACCTCCTACATATGCCCGTGTTGCTGCTGCTGCAGAGAAAACATTGGTACGCAAAGGTGACTGGTAACCTCTATTGGGATGCGCTGATCACCGCCTGCTACCTCTTCCCTGTCGTATTCTTTCTTTCAAACGCAACGTACGAACTGATTGAGAAACCATTCATGGATTTCCGAACACGATATTTGTCCCCACTAAGCACCAAGGAAGTTGGTATTAGGAGTCCAGCATGACCGTGCTGGCTAACTATTCGTTCCGCTGCCTTGGAGCCCTTGCTGTAGGTGCGATCATTTCGATCTGTGCCGCAACTCCCGGTTACGCTTTCGATTGGGACTATTCTCACGTCAAATATGACCTGACGACAGACGCCGTGCTGGGCTCTGCGCAGGACTTTCAAGCCTGGACGTCGGAGCCCCGCAAATATCTGAAGGAGAAGTTCGAGGCAGCAATCACGATTGAGCCGCAAGTGGTAGCTGTCGGAAAGCCGAGGGCCATGGTCGGCTATACGCTGACCGATGTCGACCTGCTTTTCCCGGCTGTGGAAAAGAACGGCAGCGATCTCCACATGGTCTTGCTACTTGCTCGGCCCAATCGTCCAAAAGACGGTCCAGCTATCGTCGCCATGAATGGCCATGGAGAGGTCGGCGGAGAAGGACACGGCCAGGCTCCGGAAGGATTGTTCAAACCCGGTGCTCAAGGCGACAAGCTGGCGCGTGACGGATTTACGGTCATCGGCATTCCGGACGCCATTCACGAGCCGTTCTCGGAGCTGGCGAAAACCGTTGACTATCCAGTAATCTGGGCCCGGTTGGCTGACAGATCGCTGGACAAGATCAAGCCGATGTTACCGGAAGGTCAGAAGTTCATTGCGCTTGGGAATGCAGTTGGCGGCTTGTCGTCACTGGTGCTTACGGCCATGCGCGACGATGTGATCGCGTTGGCGAACAACGGCGCCTTCTTCTCGCTCGAGCAGACGAGGCGGGAATACCGAATCTACACCCATCCGTTCTGCCATGACTTCAGGGCGTTCTTCACCTATACCGCAGTATATGCGCTCATTGCACCGAAGCCTCTGCTGATTGAGGAAGGGAAGACTGACGCTCTATGGCTCGGCGCACCACAACAGCTGAAGCCGAATGACTGGTTCAGCGGGACGAAACGCGGCCCCATAAGCGATGAGATCATCGGCGCCTATTTGCAGCTCAAGCAGATATGGTCGAAGTTCGATGCGCCGATAGCCCTCGATATCCATGATGGAGGACACGAGGATTTCGACATCCCCGCTTTCAAGTCTTTCGTGGGGCAACTACAAGCAACGCACATCCAGTGAAGTATATGTTGAATAATAAACAGAAGTCGATTGCCTGGGCTTTGGTGGGGATGATTGTGGGAGCTGCCGCGACCGTTGGGACGGGGTTCACCAAAGGCGGATGGGTGACGCATCGCGGTCTCCGGAAAGCGCTGGATGTGCAGGACGCACGATTAAGCGATAAGATATTGGTGGCAACCGCCGCAGCCCTATTGCCCTATTGCATCGAGAAGTCGCTTAGTGATCCCAACCGCTATCAAGTCATCCTCGATCTGCGCGCAGCGAAAGTCGAAGACCGTGAAAGCGTCATAGAAAGGTCGGGATGGGCGACCCCCCTGGGCAGCGACAAACCGGATCGCGAGCTAGGTAAAGTGTGCTTGGTAAAACTCAATCTGTTTTAGCTACCGATTTGAAGCTATCCAACCAGCGCGACGATAAGCAGGGCTTCCCATATGCGTGTCCTTCACTTCTTCAAGACTTACTGGCCAGACACCTTCGGGGGCATCGAGCGCACGATTCACGCTCTAGCCAAGGGCGGCAATGCTCATGGCATTCAGACCGATGTGTTGTCCCTTAGCCTCGATCCGCTAATCAATACTGTCGAGTTCGATGGCCACATGGCTTACAAGGCGAAACAGAATCTCGAGCTAGCCTCAACCGGTTTCTCGCTGGACGTTTTTAGAAAGTTTCGCGAACTGAGCGCGCAGGCCGATATTGTACATTACCATTTTCCATGGCCTTTTATGGACTTGGTTCACTTCGCGACCCCACCTCGCAAGCCATCGATTGTGACCTATCATTCGGATATCGTGAAGCAGAAGACGCTCGGCCGGATATATAGGCCGCTGATGTTGCACTTCCTATCGTCCGCGGATCAGATCGTTGCGACGTCGCCAAATTATCTAGGATCCAGCGAGGTACTTCAGCGGTTTAAGAACAAGACCGTAGTCATCCCGTTAGGCCTCGACGACGCAGATTCCGCCATTGCGGATGAAGCCGAAAAAAAGCAGTGGAAAGCCAGATTTCCAAAACCGTTCTTTCTCTTCGTCGGCGTTCTTCGCTACTACAAGGGCATTCACATCCTTCTTGAGGCTGCGAAGGAAGCGACTGCGGACGTTGTGATCGTCGGCGGCGGTCCGATGGAAGTCGAGCTCAAGGCGCGCGCGGCCGACCTCGGTCTGCAAAATCTGCATTTCGTAGGTGTGGTTTCCGACAACGCAAAGGCGGCGCTACTCGAACTGTGCATCGCGTTGGTTTTTCCCTCGCACCTCCGATCGGAGGCTTTCGGTCTGTCTCTGGTAGAGGCGGAAAGGTTCGGAAAGCCAATGATCAGCTGCGAGATCGGAACTGGAACGAGTTACGTTAATCTAGATGGTGTCACTGGAATCGTCGTTGCGCCGAATGACGCCTGGCAGCTGGCGAAGGCGATGAACGATTTGGCCGACGATATCGAACTCACGCAGCGCTATGGCGCTGCAGCGTTCCGCCGCTATGTGGAAAACTTCACGGCGGCGCGCATGGTTGCAAAATACGTCGATCTTTACAAGTCCCTGGGCTGACGCTGACCCAGGATGACGGTTAACAGCGCCGAGGATCGGCTCTAACCCATGAGGGCCTTGTACCAAACGGCGTAGGGCTGCATCAGCCACCACTTGATTGGCACGCTGCCGTGATGTTTCCGGACTGTGCGGATCGCCTCGCTGTAATGCTGGCGGCGCAGGGTGTTGGTCTTAGTCGTTTCGTGCTCGCGGTTAACGGCGACATCCTCGTGCACGAAGTGAAGCGGGCCGCTTGCTTTGAAAAGGCGCCACCAGAGATCGTAATCCATGACCATGTGCAGGTCCGGATCGGCGCCGCCAACGGCTTCCCAGGCCGAGCGACGGATGAGCGTAGCAGGCTGAGAGATGATGCAGCGCAGTGCCAGCCTGCGCTCGCTGAATGGCTCCACCCACACCGGATAACGTCGTCCGGTCCTCTCGACGACATTTAACGCCAGGCCATACGCCGCCGGTGCATCCGGCGCCTCGTCGGCAAGCGCGCGGCAAAGATGCTCCAGTCCGCCTTTCAGATACCAATCGTCACTGTTCAGCCAGGCCACGTACGGTGCGCTACCGCACGCAATACCCTCATTGATGGCAGCGGCCTGTCCATTATCGCTATGGCTTCTCCATCCAGCCAGCCGGTGCTCCCACTGACGGATGACTTCGATCGAACAATCCGTCGAGCCTGCATCCATGACGAACACCTCGACCGGCACATCCTGCTGGAAGATGGACTCCAGCGCCTGGTTGAGATACCGCCCCTGATTGAACGACGGGACAGCGATCGTCACCAAGGGTGCACTCATAGATTAATCCGCCGGCCGGTTTTGAAAGTCAGCATAGGCCTTGGCGATACCTTCGACGAGAGGTGTGCTTGCCTGCCAGCCAAGTTTCTTCATTCTATCGACATTTAGGAGTTTACGAGGCGTACCATCCGGCTTTGTCTGGTCGAACACAATATCGCCTTCAAAACCCACAACCTTCATTACCGTCTCCGCCAGTTCGCGGATGGTTACATCCGTCCCGGTGCCAATATTGTAGAGCCCCTCGGCGACGCCGCTCTCCATCAGGAACACGCTGGCGTCGGCCATATCATCGACATAGAGAAACTCGCGCATCGGCCTACCAGATCCCCAAACAACCATTTCGCGATCGCCCCGAACCTTCGCCTCATGCGCCTTTCGGATCAACGCAGGTAGCACATGGCTGTTGTTCAAATCGTAGTTGTCATTCGGGCCATAAAGATTGGTCGGCATGGCGGAGACATACCTTGTGCCATGCTGGCGATTATAGTTCTCGCATAACTTGATGCCGGCAATTTTGGCAATCGCGTAGGGTTCGTTGGTCTGCTCCAGTGGCCCCGTCAGCAAGTAGTCCTCACGGATCGGCTGGGGGCAATCCCGAGGATAGATGCAACTAGAACCCAGGAACAGCATGCGGTGCACGCCCGCCTGCCAGGCGGCGTTAGTTATATTGGCTTCGATAAGTAGGTTGGTGTATAAAAAGTCAGCACGGAATGTATTGTTAGCATGGATGCCTCCGACCTTGGCGGCAGCCATGAAGATGAAGTCAGGACTTTCTTTACCGAGGAACGCGGTGACGGCCTGCTGGTTCGCCAGGTCAAGCTCCTCGTGTGTGCGAGTTACGATATTGTCGTATCCACCGTCCAGCAAGCGCCTCACGATCGCCGATCCGACCATGCCGCGGTGCCCTGCAACATAGATTTTCGCTTGCCTATCCATTGGCTCACTCGTGATAGTCATAGGCGGAAAAGCCATGGCGCTTGACCAGTTCGTCACGCTCGGCGGCCTTCAGGTCCTCTCGCATCATTTCCCGCACAAGTTGCTCGAAAGTAATCTTAGGCGTCCATC
The DNA here is from genome assembly GCF_047445895.1 of Rhizobium sp. BR 249. NCBI lineage: Bacteria > Pseudomonadati > Pseudomonadota > Alphaproteobacteria > Hyphomicrobiales > Rhizobiaceae > Rhizobium > Rhizobium sp. BR 249. The sequence continues at coordinate 43,911 of NZ_JARWKX010000018.1, forward strand.
CGAGTTTTTCCTTCGCTTTCGTAGCGTCACCGAGAAGGGTTTCGACTTCGGTGGGGCGGAAATAGCGCGGGTCGACAGCGACGATGCATTTGCCTGACGGATCATAGCCTTTCTCGTCGATGCCTTCGCCCTTCCAAGAAATTTCTATGCCCACTTCACTTGCAGCTGCATCGACAAACTCCCGGACGCTGAATTGCACTCCGGTCGCAATAACAAAATCTTCGGGCGTCTCCTGCTGCATCATCAACCACTGCATTTCGACATAGTCCTTGGCGTGACCCCAATCGCGCTTGGCATCCATGTTTCCAAGGAACAGGCAATCCTGCAAGCCGAGCTTGATGCGGGCGATCGCGCGCGTGATCTTGCGCGTTACGAAGGTCTCGCCGCGCACCGGGCTTTCGTGGTTGAACAGGATGCCATTGCACGCATACATGCCGTAGGCTTCGCGGTAATTGACGGTAATCCAATAGGCGTAAAGCTTGGCCACGGCATAGGGCGAGCGCGGATAAAACGGTGTGGTTTCCCGCTGCGGAATCTCCTGCACCAGTCCGTAGAGCTCGGACGTCGAGGCCTGATAGAAGCGGCAGGTCTTTTCGAGACCTAGAATACGCATCGCCTCGAGAATGCGCAGGGCTCCTAGAGCGTCGGAATTGGCGGTATACTCCGGCTCCTCGAAGGAGACCGCTACATGTGACTGGGCGGCGAGATTGTATATTTCATCCGGCTGAACCTGCTGGATGATGCGGATCAGGCTGGAGGAATCCGTCATGTCACCGTAGTGGAGAATGAAACGGCGGCCGGTTTCGTGCGGATCCTGATACAGATGGTCGATACGATCGGTGTTGAACAGCGACGCGCGCCGTTTCAGGCCGTGAACCTCGTAACCCTTCTCCAGAAGGAGTTCGGCCAGATAAGAGCCGTCTTGCCCCGTTACACCTGTGATCAGCGCCTTTTTCATGTGCTATCCATTCTTCCGTAAAGCGACCTGTAAAGCAGCATCGGCACGCTTGTGTTTCAAGAGATACGCGATATGGCGCATGATACGCTGCGCCATATTCATCCTGCCATTAGCGTGGGCATGACGGAGTACCGCCATTTCCCGCGCCCCCCGCTCACGAAAATCCTTTTGGGATTTCTGATTGCCGTGAACGCGGAACAATCCGAACAGCTCGGGCACATGGTTGAACACTGCCCCGGACTGCATGAAACGCAGGATCAGATCCCAGTCCATGGCGAAGTGAAATCGCTCGTCGAAGCCGGATCCCGCCCTCTCCCATAGACCGCGCCGCCAGAACATGGTTTCCTGTGGTACGTAGTCGACGAACCGCAAGATCTCCTCGTCGTGCCCCGGTAATATCCAGCGACCGATCTCGCTTCCCTGTTCGTCGATAACAAAGCGGTTTCCGTAAATCACTTCGACCGAAGGGTTATCGCGAAAATAGCGACCGACTAGATGAAGCGTTCCGGGTAGCAGCATATCGTCGGAATTCAGATAGGCCATGATCTCGCCGCTGCTGCGGGCAAAACCACGGTTCAGTGCATTTGTCTGTCCCTTATCGGCTTCCACAATGATGTCAACACCACGGTCGCGATAATTCGCGAGTATCGCTTGCGAGCCGTCGGAAGATACCGCGTCCTGCACGATGTACTGCAAATCGGGGTAATGCTGTGCCAGGACGCTGTCGAGCGTCATGCCAACGAATCTGGTCTGATTAAAGGACGGCGTAACAAGACTAATTCGCGGTAGATTCTGGTCATCGCCGGACCGTCCGATTGTAGCGATGCTAAGCGGACGCGGGGGATATTGCTCAAACAGGCCAAGCCGAAGGCCAGCCATGCGCCTTACCGTTGTGCCAACGCCGATCTCAGATAAGGTAGCCCTCATGCCAGGCCGCATTCCTTGCGGAACCAGGCGGCATAGCGCGACAAGCCGGCCCGCCAGTCAATCGAGGGCTGCCAGCCCCAGACCATCGCGCGGGATATGTCAGCCTGGTAGTCGCGCGGATCGCCATGCCGCTCGGTGCCGCAAAACACGGGGCGGTCATTCTTGCCCATAAGATAGAAGAGTTCGCCGACGACATCGGCGACGGTGACGGCAACACCGGAGCCGCCATTTACCACCGGGCAATGTGGGCCGGCATTATCCGCTGCACAGATCATGAGTTCCGCCGCGTCGGAAACATGCAGCCAATCGCGGGTCTCCAGCCCAGTCCCGAAAAACTCGGTCTCGTCGTCACTGATGCGGCGACAGGCATCCCAGAGGAGCTGTTTGCGGAAGCCTTCGCCGTAAATCGAGAACAGGCGGACGACTGCTGTGTTGAGATTGAATAACCGAGCATGGTCGCAAACCAGCTCTTCGGCCAGACGCTTATGTGCACCATAAGGTGATGCAGGACGAAGGGGAGCATCCTCCCGTATCGGAAACTGCCCGGCGATCCCATAGACCGCGGCGCTCGACGGATAGACCAGAGTCGCCTGCGGGCAATCGCTACGCACGAACTCTAGCAGATCAGCCGTGGCCGATACAGTCCTGCGGAAATCCAAATAGGGGTCGCTGATCGAGGCCCCCACGGAACCGCTTCCTGCACAATGAACGACGATGTCCGGACGAGTATTGAGAGAGCGTAGCGCTGCAAGAGAGACATCGCTTTCAACCCAGCGCTCAATGCCCCAAGAGCGCTGTTCCTCGATGCCCCAACTGCCGTGACCGATGCCGTGAACGGTCCAACCCTTATGCGAAAGGGCAATAGCCACATGCCGGCCGATCGAGCCGTTGGCACCCGTTACCAACGCAATATCAGTCACTCTGCGCACCCAACGATCCTTCCGGGGCCGTCCACGACGGCCGATATTACATTCTTGCGCTGCTCGCCGCGAAAGGCGGACGCGACCCTCCCAGTCAAATTCAAGCGGCCTTGCGACTCAACTCGCCTAACGGTTTTCCTTCTATGTGCAAACGCGTCCAGCATTCAAGCAGGACGAGCTTGTAGAGGAAAGGCAGGTTGTAGGCGGATAGGTCCCGAGACTTCTCAGGCTCGATCAGGCCTTGGCGCACTAGGGCGCCATTTTCGACAAGCGGCAGGAAGTGACTGACGATGCCGTGCATCCAATCGCGCACGGGCGGCGTGAAACCCTGTTTCTTGCGAGATAGGACATCGGCCGGCAAAGCGTCCTGCAGAGCTTCGACCAAGAGCCACTTGTGCGGCTTGTGCCAGTCGACGAGGCCGCTGTTACGCATACCCGTAACCCGGTCTACTAGCTCGACATCCAGAAGCGGCAACCGGCCCTCGACCGAATGGGCCATGCTCATGCGATCGAATAGGGCCAGGCAGTTCGACCGAAGCCAAGTGCGGTTCAAAAGGTTCGAGATCGCCAGATGCAGGGGGCCGGAGACGTCGAGCGCAGCCTCTTTCAGCCAGTAGCCCTCCGGCAGATGATCGAGTGCCTTTTCCGGCATGAGCTTCCGCGACCAAGCGTCGCCGTTGCGCAGATCGGGGTGAACCCCGAAGAAATCCGTCTTTTCCGGCGGCTTCTGCCCCACAAGCCGTTTCCACCAGGGCAGTTTCACCTTCTTGCCGGCCAGCAGGGTCTCGTTGCGCGACATGGCTTCGCGCACCCATTCGTACCCCCAGAAGAATTCGTCGCCGCCCATGCCAGACATCAAGACGGGATAGCCGGCCTCGCGGGAGGCCTTGGCAACGGAGTAGTAGCCGAAAGCCGCGATATCGCCAATTGGCGTATCCATGACGTCGACCAGTGCCGGGAAGCCGTCAATCACCTGGTCCGTGTCCAGCTCCACTTCAGTGAAGCCGATGCCGAGATCCTTCGCAAGGGTCTTGGCAAAACCACGCTCATCCGACTCAGGGCGGCCTTTGTAGCCTATCGTGAACGCATGCAACTGGCCCGGAAAATGCCGCGCCGTCAGCGCTGCGACTAGGCTTGAATCGATACCACCAGACAGTGCGACGGCGACTGGAACATCCGCCGTGCCCATAAGACGGCAGGCATTGTCGAGAATTTCCTCGGTAACCGCCACCGGCTTGCTGGCATCTTCTCGAACGTCGGAAAGATCCCAGTAGGATTGTGGCGCCACATCGAGCGCGCCCGGCTTCAGCAGCAGATAGTGGCCAGCCGGCAACAGTTCGAGACCCTGGAGTGGAGTCAGCGGCTCCGGAACGTACTGGAACGTCAGGAACATGTTGAAGGCCTCTGGCGTCAGCTTCAGCGGCTTGGGCATTACCGAGGTAATACTTCGGATTTCGCTGGAGAACCAGATCTGCCCGGCATCGCCGCGATGCAGATAGAGGGGTTTTTCTCCCATCCTGTCGCGGGCCAGGAGCAGTGTCTGGTTACGCTTGTCCCAGAGCGCAAAGGCGAACATACCGCGCAGCTTGGCGAGGCAATCGACACCGTATTCCTCGTAGGCGTGGATGATTGTCTCGACATCGCTCAGGCAGGAGAACTGGTGCCCAAGCGCGCGCAGTTCCTCGCGCAGGGCATCGTGATTATAGATCTCGCCATTGCAAATGATGACGATGTCGCCAGTCTCGTTGAAAAGCGGCTGACGTCCGCCGGCGAGATCGATGATCGACAGGCGACGCATAGCGAGCATTACATTTGTGTCGTCGAACATCCCCTCCGAATCGGGACCGCGATGCTCCAGCAGCGCGTTCATGCGGCCGACGCCGGTTATGTCCGCCTTTGACAAAGCCGAGTTTGAAATCATCCCGCTAATGCCGCACATACTCGCCTTCCTGTTCCTCTATCCGGCTTTCGGCGCACGGCCGGCCGCTTCGTTCGCAATCGCGACAAACGCATGCGCGGATGCCACCCGCGCAGCATCGCGCCGATCGGCTGCCGCGCGTTCCGTCTCGACACAAGGCCCAGCCGTCAATCCCGGCAGTACCTGCTCGATACGTTCAGCCATATCGTTCGCATCCGCCGCCCTGAACAGATGAGACCGCTCAACATCATTCAACTGTTCCTTGTGAACCGCGATATCGGATGCCAGGATGGGTCTACCAAGGGCCTTAGCATCTTCTATCACCGTGCTCCACCCCTCAAACAGAGAGGGCTGAAGAACGAGGCTTGCTGCACGGAAAAGTTCGATCTGATGGTTCCGAGGTACGAGGCCGAGGATCGTCACCTGATCGGCGATTCCCCAGTCGCTGAGGCTCCGGACCAGCCTGTCGTAATAGCCGGGATCGCGGCGATCCGATTGCAGGCCGGTGCAGACCATTCTCACGATCACTTTGCGATCCTTCAGGATTTTCAGTGCCCTGAAGGCCGTCTCGTGATCCTTGTGCCTCCAGAAATGGTTGGCAACGTAGACGAAGTGTTCCGGCACCCCGTAGGATCCGAGTATCTGCTCGCCGGCGCCCATCTCGTTGGCCGCTATGCTGCTGCAGAACGACCAGACACGCGGCACAACCGTCGCATTAGGAAAGAAGAAACGGAAATCGGCGAGCGCGGCATGGCTCGACAGGAGTAAGACACCCTGTGTGGCCGCGATCTCGCCGATGCTGCGGGTGCGGGTCGCCAGTTCTTCCGCCGAAAAAAGCTCAGGGAAATGAAATATTTGGAAGTCCGGCACCCAGTATAGATTGGTGCGCCAGCGCTGCGAGGCATCGAAGGCCGGGAAATAAACGGTGTCACGCGCGGCAGGCCAGAATGCGCCGAGGGCAGGCACCCGGCGAAGGACAGCCCGGTGAAGGCGCCGCGCGTGGGCCATCAATCCGGCTGCCCGGCGTCCGGTTGCCTGACGCGCCAGCACCGGATAGCGAAGCATGCGCCGAGCGAGCTCTGTTTCGCCCGATGACAGGAATACGAGTCGCGCTTCAGGCCGATCGGCGGCAGGTATCGAGGACAGGGCGGCCAGGAGATTGTCGATATAGATCGATCCGCCAAGCCACTGCGCGTCCTCTAGAAATTCTATCCTCAGCTTCAACCTCATGCACGGCCTATCTCATCGCCTGTCGGGCGATATCAAGGAAAACCCGGCCGGCATCCAGGATGCGGCCTTCCATCTCGTGCAGCGCCTTCTGTTCCGATACTCGGTCGGGCCCGGATGCGAGCCCGGCCCAGGCGACGGCGAGCTTCGCAGCCAAATCGGAGGGCTCGTGAGGATCGAAGTAGATGCAGCGGGCGGGATCTTGCTCACGATGAACCGGAAGATCCGACAGAAAGATCGGGCGGCCTATTGCGCGTGTATCCTCCACAACCGTGCTCCAGCCCTCGAACAGCGATGGCTGGACGATCGCCGCGGCGCGCCGGAAGATTTCCACCTGGGTAACACGGTCGATGAGGCCCAGAAGCTTGACCTGATCCTGAAGGCCTTTCTCCTCGATAAAGGCGAGAAGGCCGGCAAAATGGCTTTCGTTGCGTCTGTCGGACTGCGCCCCCGTGCACACAAGTGGGATGGTAAGACCATAATCTTGCTTAAGGATTGTGAGAGCCTTCAGTACCGCAATATGGTTCTTGTGCGCCCAGAACTGGTTGGGCAGATAAAGGAATTTCGACGGGAGTCCGAATTTTAAGACTATCGAATCATCAGCTGCCCCTCGAGTCTGCAGCAGCGAGCAGAAATGCCAAACGCGTGGCGTCGCCGGCTGGCCGGGATAAAAGGAGCGAAAGTCGGCAGCGGCAATCTCGCTGCTGAGGACGATCACACCGGGCTTCGCCGCCAATTCCGCAATAGAACGGTCGCGCGCGGCGATCTCGTCTGCCGAGAAGAGATGGGGAAGATAACGGTGCTGAAAATCTGGGATCCAGCGTAAGGTCACCGCGCCTTCTACCTCTCGCCCGAAGCCCGGATAGACAATATCGATGGGGGCCTGGGCAATCTTCAGACCGATCTTTCGCGCGATACGCTTCAGCAGGCCTTTCTTGCGGCCCCAGGCGTCCGCCAGATGATTTTCGGCAAGGAACTTGCCGACTACATCCGGCGCGCCGAGGAGTTCGACATGCGGACGCTCGTTGGCCGGCAACCGTGAAAGGCAGATGGCAAGATTTTGTAGATACAGCACCCCGCCCATCCAGGTCGGATCACTGATCAGCTCTATCCCAATGCGAAGTGTGCGTTCTGGTCCGTTCACGATGTGTGCGGCTCCCGCATAGACCGGCGCCAGGCCCATTTCCTGCCTATCTTCGGTATCGGGTTCCAGGCGAGCCGGCGCAGGCGCTCCAGCTGAGGGCGGTCGGGGAGGTTAGAAAAATCGAGCGTCGTCAGCCCGAACCACCTCTCACTTTGCAGCGTACGCAGAAGACCGCGCTGCCGCAGGGTTGCAACATCCAGGCCGACAGATTGCACGTCCGCTTCCTGTACCGGCCCCGTGGCTGCCACCAAGAACAACGGCAGGCGGATTACGCCTGGAAATATCTCCGGACGGCAAAGCACGTCGGCTCCATCGGTTGCGATCGCCTTCCTGAACTCCCGGAACATCCGACGCTGATTGTGGATATACGAAATGATGCGCCCCGGCAGAGAAGCGAGCCAGTAGATAGGAAGAAAGAGGGGCCTTAACGCTGTACGCAAGGTCAGATCGATAACGACGCGCTTGATGAGGCGCATCCGGTTGCGATTGCGATAGACAGCCGGCGCGTGACGGCCGATGAAGCGCCAATGGTCACGCACGTTGCTCATCGACCGGCGAGAAAACAACTCGTTCCAGATGGAGCGAACAGTGCTCCGCCCCTGCGTCGGCACGATTCCCGTTTCCTCGATGTGCGCCATGATGCGGGACTCATAGGTCACGCCTAGTTTGAAGCCATGGCTTTTCAACCGGCAGAAGAACTCGTAGTCGGCGAGGTAATGCGGCAGCATCTCGGCATCGACATTTCCCGCGGCTCGGATCATCCGCAGCGGGATGATGCTGCCCCGCCCCGGAAGCACATCCACGTCGTCGCGATAGATCTCGCCAGAGTCGACATGCTGCCTTACCGAGAAAGTATAGCCTTCCCAGTCGATATATTCGCCGGCATCGAGAACCTGGTCATGGTCCCTGCTGTCGACAATCAACCCGCCGACCGCTGCGTCATGCTGAAGTGCAGCCTTGACCAGCGTTTCGACATAATCGGAATCCAGAATCGTGTCGTTGTTCATCATCAGGACCAAATCGTCCGGTCGGCCGCCGAGTGAGAGCACATGGTCTATGCCCAGCGCCATGGATCCGGACCACCATAACTCCTTGTCCGTTGTCAACACCGTGACATCGGGAAATTCGGCGCGAATGGCTGCGACACTTCCATCGGTTGAGCCACCGTCTGAAACGATGATGTTGACCGCCCTCCATGTCTGGGCCCGTAGGTAAGCGATACAGGCACGAGTAAAATGCAGCCTGTTGAAGACCGGTATGATTACATGCACGGTCGGTAGACCGGAATCGGCCACCCCTGTCGCAGCGCCAAATTCCGCCTCGGTATTCATCGTCAGTTGCCGATACCGGAAGAGGAATCGAGAATCTCTCCGTTTTTGCCGATCACGAGGAAGTCGATCTGGCGCTCCCAGTGGAAGGAGGTGAAGAACAGGTCGCGGTTGCGCTCGAAGAAATCCTGGAACGGGTTAGTATAAGCGCTTTGAAGCGCTTCGAAGAACTCGTTTCCAAGTTCACGGCGCTCGCTTTCGTTCCATTCTATCAGGCAGAGCGTGTTTCCAAGCCTAATGCTGTGCCAGCGATGATGATCCTGCAGCCGGGTGAAATTAAACATCACATCCGAAAGACGCGTGGGCACTTCCAGATAGCCCCGCTTGCCGACGCGCGACAGTTCGCGCATCGCCTGGCCTGGATTGTCGAGGTGCTCCATCACGTGAGAGCAAAATACGAAGTCGTAGGCACCGTCTTCGAAGGGCAGCCTCTCGATATCGACCTCGAAAAACGTACGACCATCGAGAACCATGGGTTCAACCCGATGCGTCGTTTCCTCGGGGAACTTATCGGCGAGATGATTGGCGCGCTGGAAAGGATATCCTCCGGATCCGACATCCAGCACAAGATCGGTTTCGGCGATGTCCCACTTCATCACCTCGTTCTGATAGGTCCAAGTGCTGCGTACTGGTTCGGCGCGTTTTTTAAGTCCCGGAGCCAACATCCAGGCCTCTTTTGGCAACTGAGTCAACAGTAGCTCCTGCGCCGAGTGACGCAGTTCCGCATTATCTTCTATCCCACTCGACCTCACCAGTTCCTTGACAATGGGAAGCAGCCATTGCACGTCGTCAGCGCCGGCGGTCTTGGAGGACTGCGAGCGCGCCTTCATCCAAGCTTCGAACTTCTCGCGCCTGCGGCGCTCGAGACGGTTGACTATGCGTGTCAGCATCACTGTGTCCCAGTTTCGTGTGGGCGGGATATGACCGCCATCAATTCTTTCGTGACAGGCAGCGTCGAGACCCTGGCACCAAACTCGGCAAGCATGGCGGCGAAGCTCTCCTCGCTCCAAAACCAGTTGTGGCCCAGGAACTGGTCCCCCGTCCCGTCAGGCACCACGATCGCCACCGTGCCACCGGGACGGCAGATGCGTACGAGTTCGGCAGCGACCCCCTTCGGATACTCCAGATGCTCGAGCACATCCGTGCACAGGACCAGATCAAAGGATGCCGTCTCGTAAGGTAGGGTCTGGTGGATCACGAACTGCTGGAACTTACCGTCAGGCACCGCTCGAGCCGCGCCTTCGACCGCCTTTCCCGAAAAATCGAGGCCGGAAACGGCGAGGGTCGGACGACGCCGAAGCACTTCGCGAAGCAGATCTCCGACGCCGCAGCCAACGTCGCAGACGCTTCCGCTATTCGGGAGATGCACCTCGATAAGGTCGACGATCTCCGTCGTCAGCTTGTCGCGTGCATGGCCAGCTTCGGCCTTGAATGCAGCGAGATTGGAGCTGTCACCCCACAAGAGGTCGTAACCCTCTGCAGAGTTGTCCTCCGTCAACCAGCCGACCCCTAGGTCGGCGCTACGCGTCTGGTCGGGGAGCAGCACCGCGCGATATCTGTTCTTCGGGACCAACAGGAACCGGTCAACAGGACCGTAGACATAGGTACCCTTCGGCACGTAGTCGTATTGACCTTGCGGGATATGATCCCAGCCGTCGGCCGAATAGGGTGCGTTGCCGTGGATATCCCTTGCGCTGAGCGCAGGATAGACGAGTTCAGCCGCGCAGCGAAGGGCTGACGCAATACGTTGACGCATACGATCGCTCACCCCGTCAGTCCCTTGAGAAGCTTTCGAAACCTGTTGATCGTCGCGTGGTGATCATCTGTGCCGACGGGATAGGCGACCTCCTTTTCGCCTTCCGGTATCTCGCCTATCAGGCTGCGATAGACCTGGTCGCGCGCTGTGATTTCTTCGCGGGTTCCCTCACCGTCCGCTTCAGAACACGTGTCGCAAGGGCTTTCCTTTGGGCCGAAGCGCAGCATCGACTTTCGCCATCCCGCCATGGCTTGTGAGGCATAGGCCTCGTAGATGTTCGAGTAGCTCGCGAGGTTGCCAACAGAGTATTTCTTCTTGTGCATCGGATTATCGACAAACATCTGGCAGCAGGGGAATAGGGTTCCCTCGTATGATATCGTGAAATCGTGGAACGGCCGGTCGCACGGCGCCTTGCGGGCCGGAGTCCGGGCTGTGATGTCGGTCATAGCTCCGGCGCGATCCGAACCATAGATCGCGTAATTCGTCGAAAAGACGTGGATCTTGATGCCGAAGAGCGAGATCGTGCCATAAATGTTCTGATTCATCGCAACCGAGGTCACCTTGATCGCCTTGCCTAGGCGAGCCGACAATTCGGAGATTCGGCCGATGACATAGGCGTCGTCATACGGTTTTCCCTTCGGGGCATGCAGCGTAACGTAAAGTTCGCTCAGGCCGGCATCGACCGCCGCCTTCAGGTATTCGCGGCTAAGATAATCACCATTAGTGCTAAAATAGATGCGGCATTTCGGCAAACGCTGGCGCAGCAGAGAGATCCGGCTGAGCAGCAGCTCGCGATCCGACATCGGTTCATTGTAGAGATTAAGGCAGACGCTTTCCGCATAATCGATGCGCTCGAGGTCGTCGACGAGCTTGTTAAATATCTCGTCGGGCAGGAGCCTGTTTGAACTCGAACGATCGACCTGCGAAATCGGGCAATAGGTACAGTGACGATTGCAGAACGAGGAAATTTCAACCACGACATTGGAGACGGAGTTGCGAAACAGCTCTTTCTGCTCTTCGTAATTGGCAGGCGCGGAAAAATGATCCTTCGTAAAGTATTCTGCAGCTAAGCTCATCCGATCGCCTCCAGTGTTTCATGGGAAAACGCCGCGTCGAAATGCATCACGGCATTTGGATCCGAATATAGAAAACGTTCATGAGGGCTTAAAATAACAATGTGTCCGCACTTGAGCCAGAGGAACAGATGGGCACCGATGTGCCGGCTGATAATAGCGAGGTTGAAAGCGTAGGCACCAGGTCGGAAATTCTGCTGTTCGACCCTAATGCGGAATATATAGGTGCCGGGAGCGAGGAGGTCTACGGGCGCTCCCTGCTCGTAATTGTCCAGCGAGACTATGTTGCGATAGTGAACCGCATCGGCGACGACGCGAATGATGAAGTTCTCTATCGGCTTGTTGACCTTGACAGTAACTTCGATGGTGAAAGGATCTTCGAATTTCAGCTCGCGAACCGCTTCCCCATGGTCGGAAAGCACCTTGAAATCGTTGCATATCACATCACCCGTTCCGCTTTTTTCGAAGCTTTCGATGGGTTCCGCTTTGCTGGCGGAAACGGCGGAGTGGCTGTTGGATGCATGGGCAAACTGGACGTCTGCGGCAAGCGCATTGCGCGAATTCTGGTCGTCGTACTCCCGGATGACCTGCTCGATCGGACCGTCTACAAGCGCTGCACCCTTGTTCATGAATAGCCCACGATCGCACACAGCCCAGATCGCGCCCGGCGAGTGCGACACGAGGATGATTGCCGTCCCGCCCCGCTTCAGCTGCAGGATATGGTCATAGCACTTCTTTTGAAAGTTCAGGTCGCCGACAGCCAGCACTTCGTCCATCAGCAGGACGTCGGGACGGCTGAGGGCCGCGATGGCAAAGCCGAGCCGAACATACATGCCGCTGGAATAGTTGCGAACGGGTAGATCGATGAAATGATCCAGTTCAGAAAAGGCGATGATCTCATCCATCAGACCATCGATCTCCCGGGTCGATAGACCGAGCAGAGCACCGTTAACGTAGACGTTTTCACGTCCTGTCAGCATCGGCGCGAAGCCCGCACCGGCAGCGATCAGCGCGCCGACGCGACCGCGGATTTGGACGCGCCCCTTGTCGGGCGCATAGACGCCGTTCAGGATGCGCAGGAGTGTGGTCTTGCCGCAGCCGTTTACACCCATGATACCGAGGGCTTCGCCACCATTAAGCTGGAAGCTGACATCGTTGACGGCCCAGAACTCGCCTTCTCGGAGGACATCCGTCGTGCTCGAACGACCCGCGAGCTTGCGGACGGAATCGCGAAGTCCATATTTCATAGATTGCCGCAGTGTGAGCCCGAACTTCTTCGAGACCCCTTGAGCGCGGATCGCCCAGTTATCACTCATAGCCGCTCGGTTACCTTGTCCTTGATCAGATAGAAAGCGTGGACCCCAATCCACAGCACGATGCCCGAAAACAGCGTGGCAGCAAGATAGCCAGGCCAGTAGGACGCAGCGCCGAGCACGATGATAGTGCGCGGTGTGTCAATCAGATAGGTTAACGGATTCCAGAAGACGACTTGCTGGAGAGCTGGATTGGCAAACTGGGCCGTGTATACGACCGGAGTCACATACATGACTAAGTTGATCAATGTCACGAACATGCCGGTCACATCGCGCGCCACGGCGCCAACAACCGAGAGCATCAGACCGATACCCACGCCGAGCGCTATGATAGGCAGAACGGTCAGGGGATATAGAACGACCCAGATCGACGGCAATCGACCGAAGACGAACAGCAGCAGAATAAGCACGATGACATTGACGAAGAGATTGTAGCAAAGCGATGCGAGGCCAGTGACGGCAAGGCCGATTTTCGGGATATTGGTGCGCATGACAAGATCGCTGTTGGCGATCAGTCCGTTCGCGACGACAGACAGCGCCGTGACAAAGATGCCCCAGACCGTCGTACCGACATAGACGAAGATCGGATAGGGAATTTCTGTGTCGCCAGGGTTCAGGATGCCTGTGAGCTGCATAAAGACGAAGCTGGCAATGCCGAGCAGCGGCACGAGCACGATCCAGAGATAGCCGAGCAACTTCTGACGGAAGCCGGCGACGAAATCGCGCTTGAAAAGGTGCCACAGAACGTGCCGCGACCATGAAAGCTCCCGAGCGGCCAAAACGACGGAACCGATCGGCCCCAAGACATCGCCGGCGGCTTCATAGGTTCGCACAATCTTAGCTGACTTGGTTACGGGCCCCCCTGTCATTGGCGCTCGCTTGCAACGGCGGGCTTAACTGCCAAGAAGGAGTAGAGACGCCCCGGCGTCTGATCGCGCGCATTCAAGGCTGCGACCAGACGCTTCAGCAGCATCCGGCCGAGGAGATGCTTGCGGCTGAAGATGATGTCGGTCAGCGACCGACCAATGATGGCGGCAACGGGCCGGGTACAATGGACGAAACACTGGTCCGGCGTCATCGGGAAATAGTTAATTGGCGAATCCAGCGGCGCGAGTACCTTGTCGAGATGTAATCCGGCCCCGGTCATTGCCAACAGATATTCCTGAAGCAAGAAGGCGTTTTCGCCGCCATAGAACTTGTGGAGCGTGTGTGCATCGAGGAAGGCCTGCAGATCCTCGCGGCGGCTGAGCACATGCTCGCGCGTTGCAATCATTACGCCGCCCGGCTTCAGGACACGGAAGACCTCGCGGCAGGTCTGCGGCAGATCACGCGCATGGTGCAGCACCTGGCGGGCATTGACTACATCGAAGGTGTTGTCGGCAAAGGGCAGCTTCTCGGAATAGTCGCCTGCGACTTTGATCGTCAGTCCGCTGCTTGCCGACAGGGCATGGATGGCACCGGCACCGACCAGCGCGCTGGGGTCGGGTTCGAGAGCCGTGACGTCCCAACCGTCGCGCGCCATGGCATAGCTGCTGATGCCGCGGCCCGCGCCAAGATCGAGCGCCGTCCCGCCAGGTGCCGGAAGAAGAGCTGCGATCGCCTTCCATTCCGCACTTTCCCAGAATCGCTCGGCTGCGTCCTGCAGTGGATCGTCGAAGTAGCAAGCACGCACCAGGGGCTGCTGATCCTTTTGATCGCGCAGCCATTGTACCGAATCTTCCCAGCTCATCAGTGCCATTCTATCGCTCCCGATCTTCGATCATTACTTACCGTCGGCGTCCAGCGCTCGCAGCGTGGTTTTTGAGCCGGTCATGACGTCCACAACCGGCACGTCGAGAATCTCCACCCGCCGCTTTTCGCCGCCCAGAAAATTCAGCTTTCCAGATTCATCGCGCGAATCTCGGAACCGCGACTCGATATAGGCTTCAGCCGCCGTCAACGCGTTGAGGCGGCCGAGACGGTCTCTGCGCACGAAGAACAAGTTGTTAGCGGCAGTATTGGAGCCGACCAGTGCATAGCCCTTCTTTGAAGCGAGATGTTCGAACGCCCTTATCGAGGCGCCCCAGAACAGGTTCGAGTAATGCGACTTCTCGCGCTGGAAAGCACGATCGTAGGGAACGGAAATTGCATAATCGGGGCCGAACACGCTGTTCCACTCGACAATGACAATGACCGGATTGCAGATGTCGATTTTTTCCCAGACCCAGTAATCGTTTCCATCGATATCGACGCTGAGAATGCCGACATCGCCATCAAATCCCGCATCGCCTATGAGCTCGTTAATGTTGTCCCGGTCGATCCAGGCATCCACTGCCGTCAGGTCATGACGCCAGTAAAGGTCCTGATTTCGGACGAAATCCATATATTCCTTGCTTCCGTCGATGATCAGACCGCGCCAGTGATCGTTCATCAGCAGGAAGCGTGTGCTGGATTCGGAGTAGTTCTGGACGCCGAACTCGATGAAGCTTGTCTCTCTGCGCGTGATTCCGGTCTCTCGGATCAGGTACTGAAGGATTCCGTCCTCACCGAACTGAGAAAACACTTTAAATTCCGCATCCTGAAGCCGCGCGAGGGGCGCCCGTTCGGAATTTTGCAACGACAGCGCCCTGCCCTGGAGGATCATCAGATCGTCGATCTGCTGCCGGGTATTCGACAGACCGCGCGCGACCACGCCCTCTATATGCTGGGATACGGGCGTGGCAATCATGCGGGTGAGCTTATTCAGAAGAGACACGTTATTCCTCTTTGCCTTGGGTGGTCAGGGCAGACATCTTATCTGTTATCGAACCGCCCGCCAGCGGTTCGATAACAGGGATCACCTTATTGCGATAGACCATATCCGGGGGGACGTCGCTGGTAACGATGGAGCCGGCCGCAATGACGCTGCCGCGCCCAATGCGCACGCCGCGCAGGATCGTCACGCCGAAACTGATCCATACATCGTCCTCGATGATTACAGGTGCCGAGAAGACGCCAGGTATGTCCGCGGCGGTTACAGGATGACCCTTCTCGATGATGTGGCGAAAGTGGGCGTGGCGCTCGTCCATATCGGTGGAATGTGCCGTGCCGTCGTGAATGTTCACGTCATGGGCGATTAGCACACGGTTGCCGATAATAACCCGCTCCATCGACCAGATCTCGGTCCTGATGCCGATATAGCACCAATCGCCGATGCTGATCTCACCCCCGTGACCATAGGTCAGGAGCCGACCACGCACGTAGGAGTTGCTTCCAATATTGATTTTCTCGGGGCCGCCCGAAAAATTGTTGACCTCCGATTCGGGCATCAAAGCCGAACCGGCAGCCAATACGCAGGCATCTGCGCCATGAACCCGCTTTCGCTCCCGATCGAGTTCATGCGCCAGCCAGGCGAACGCCCGGTATCTTAGTCTGTCAAGAAAACGCATTACGCAGCTTCTGGTTGGCCCTGCGGGCGAAAATCTTCAGCGAAGCGATCACCCCAGATCCCGGTGTGCCGGCCTGCGCCACCAGCGTCTGCCTCCCGCGAAAGAAATCCTTGAGTTGCGCGAAATGATCTTCATTCACGACCGTCTGCGTCGGAAAAGAGACCTGCTCAGGCAGTGGAGAGCCAATGTAAAGCGTCGCATCATTCTGCTTTAGGAAATCGTCGCTGCCGCAATGTACACCAGTTCCGTCGAAACCGCCGTTCCAGACCAGGCTTTTCGACGGATAGACGACAAGACCCCTCTTGCGCGATGCGGCATACCACCAAAGAATTCCCCAGGAATCGTTTCGCCCGGCAATTCGCTCTTCCAGCATCGAGGTATACGCGGAGCTACCGTCGAAATTGAAGAGGCTCATCCAGTCGCGATCCTGGCGCGCGACGTCCAGATCGGGAACGTCGAGATTGAAATCCTTCCAGGCCCGCTGCCATGTCGCCCAACCCCACGTCGTTGTTACAGGCAGAAGGAATGCATCCTCGAGTGGAGCTTTCGGCGGACTAATCGTGAAACCGCCCACCTGAACCACCGCCGGCTCGTTTTCATAACGATCAAGTGATGCCATCATAAAGTGCAGAAAATCCGAGCTGACAACCAGATCATCCTCGACGACGACCGCGCGGCCGTAGCGTGAACACAGTTCGCTAACACCGGCTGAAATCGAACGCGCAAGACCGATATTCGCCTCACGTTCAAGCACCGTCGCGTTTAGCGTCCGTGCCCAGCGGCTCAGAATTTCACGGGTTGCAGCCACCTTCGCGCTCGCGCTCTCGGTCTTGGCTGCATCAGAGAAAAAATAGAAATCGCATTCGTGAAGGCGTCGTGATTTCGAAAGAGCAAGCAGCGCCCGCTCCGTATGTTCCGGGCGATTATACGCGAAAAAAGCGACGGGTGTCTTGCCAGTCATCCGTTGCCACCCCACAAAACCTTCGCTGCGACCACTCCCGTCAAAATCCGATCCATCAATTCCGCTACCTCGCTTTTGCCTAAGCAAACACCTCCTGTCGCGATATATAGCACACTCCAGGATCGCTTCAGCCTTAAAAGCGCCGGCATAATATTTCGGAACTCGATTCCGACGCGACGCGTACATCCCATGTACCACCCGGAAGCGATCGCATATCGTTCCGCGCACCCAGTTCGAGAGAAGCCATAATTCGCAAAAAGTGGCTTTGCAAGCGAATTGCTCTACATCCACAACCATGAGACAAAGCGACAATTGCGCTTGCCGCGGGGGACTCTGCTCAGAGATTTCTCTGATTTCACCGCCGGCGTGCCCTATTGGGTTAAGTTCAATCTGCCAGGCCTCCGTGCCCAAGACCATTGTCCACGTGATCTGCAACTTAGCATCTCCTCCAGAATGGATTAGAGCCCCGTCCATTAGGACGGACGAATGAAGGAAAGTCACGAGAGCCGGCTTGCGTGGCGGGTGGCATAGTATTCCACGTCGCCGAAATATCCGGCCACTACGTCTTGAAGAAATGGAGAACTCTCATCCCGGGCTTCGACCGTCAATTGGTCGATTTTCAAAACGCCGTTAGCCGATTACGAGCGCTACGCCAACAGGATACCTATGTCCAGGTGCTTCTGGCGATCAAAACTCACACCGCCACCCTCCCCCGCATCTCATCCGCAATCGCCGTCATCCTGTCCGCCGGCGCATGCCCGATCAACATGAAGGCGTGCGTCGCATTCGACCAGTAGACGACATTCATACCCTTGCGGTTTTCGACGTCCGGCGCCTTCGGCCCCGCGTCTGACCTGACGATGCAGAGCGCCATCGGCCCGGTTTCGGGATCGAGATAGGCGATCTGGGCGAGCGGTTTGCCGTCATATTGCAGCAGCAGGGCGCGTTTGAAATCGATGCCCGGGAGCAAGACGGTTTCGGGGGAGAGCGACAGGCCGAGTTTTTCGTCAAGGCTGGCGAGCTGGGCGGTCTGGTCCTCTCTCGCAGGGACGGGGCCGGCGAGCGTTTCAGGGGTGTAGAGGGAAATATACTCGGCGACGACGGCGCGCCATTCGCTGTTTTCGTCCTTTGCCGAAAAATTCCGTCCGATGCCGATGACGGCGCGGTCGATGGCGATGCCGGCCACGAGCGAGGCGGCGAGCGCGCCGAGGAAGCGACGGCGGGTGACGATTGGGGGAGCGGGCGTGGAGGCGGATTTTTCGCTCTCGCGCGCGGGAATCGCGGCGAGCATCGCCTGCAGTTTTTCGCGCGGGGCTTCGGCGAGAAGCGGGGTGAAAGCCTGCTTGAAGGGCAGGCTGGCGCGCGCCAGGAATTCCAGCCGCTCGGCGACGGCCTCGTCTTCATTCACCATGGTTTCGATGCGCGCGGCCTCGTCGGCCGGCAATTCGCCGTCGATATAGGCGGTGAGGTCCTCGTCGGAGGGAATGGTGTGTCTCGTGTTCATGGCCGTCCCCCTTCCGCTCCGGCGCCGGAGAGCTTGGCGCGGGCAGCCGCCAGCCGGCTCATCACGGTTCCGATCGGAATATCCAGTATGCCTGCTACCTCGCGATAGGAAAGTCCTTCCACATAGGCGAGGAAGACCACCGTCCTTTGCGCCTCGGGCAACGCATTTACCTGCTTCAGCACCTGCCCGGCCATCACATGCGTTTCGGTGTCGTGCGCACCGTCAAAGGTCAGCGTCTCCCCGGCATCGACGAAACCCTGGCCCTGGCGCACCCGGCGCGAGCGGATCTCGTTCAGCCAGATGGAATGCAGGATCGAAAACAGCCAACGGTCGAGCCGCGTACCGGGAATGAATTGCTCGGCGCGCTCCAGCGCGCGAAGGCAGGTCGCCTGCACCAGGTCGTCGGCCACATCCCGCTGATGCGAGAGAACGAGCCCATAGCGCCAGAGCCTGGCCAGATTTTCCGTCAGGCCGCTCCTGATGTCCGCTTCGCTCGCGATGGCCGCCTCCGCCGATCCTGCATCTTTCGGAACCGCCCGATGAACCGGCGATTCCACTCTCGTGCGACTATAGGCAGGAAATATGGGGCGCGCGACCGACATTCGGATATCCCTCTCCTGCCCTGGCCTGCCGATCAGATCTTCGACGGGTCGAGGATCGCGGCGTTCAGGTCCTGATATTCCTCGCAAGTCGTGCCGCAGATCGTCTTGATCGTGTTCAACTGATCCCTGGCGAGATCGAGCCGGCCCTTGATGACATAGGCTTCGCCGAGATATTCGCGGACCTTGGCATATTGCGGGTCCATCTTCACCGATTGCAGATAGTAGGAGATGCCTTCATCGGTGCGGCCGAGCTTGCGGGTGGCATAACCGCGATAATTCAGCACCTCGGCCGTGTTCTGGTCCTTGACCGTGTCGAGCATGGCAAGCGCCTCTTGATAGCGGCCGGCCTTGGCAAGCGAATAGGCATAGTCGGTGCGGTTTTCGTCCGACACATTGGCGCTCTGCTGCTTGACGCATTTCTTGGTCTTCTGGTCGTAGATCTCGCCCTTCTTGCAGGTCGGCATCGTGCTGTTGTCATCGCCGATCGCAAAGACCGGGGCGGAGAACAAGGCAGCGGCGAAGCAGCCGCCGAGAAGGATGGAAGCGGCGCGAATTGTCGTGGTCGTCATGGGAAAACTCCTCGAAAGTGACGTTGCGAGGAGAGAACACGGCTGCCTCGATATTTATTCGGCAGCGTCTCCCATTTTCTTCATCACTGCTTCGTGAAGCGATCACCGCCGAATAAATCATCGGAACCGCGTGTTTTCTCAGTCGTTGCGCCGGGAACGACAAGGAGAATTCCGTGACCAATAGCGTAAAACTCGTCAGCCTCGCCGTCGCCGCGCCCGAACATGTCATTTCCCAGAAGCAGGCGGCCGAAGCTTCGGCCCGGCTTTTTGGCGATCGTTTCGAGGATTTCCGCCATCTTGCCCGCGTTTTCGACAGCGCCGGCATCGACAAGCGCCATGCGGCACGGCCGCTTTCCTGGTTCGACGAGCGGCATGGTTGGCAGGATCGAATGGAGGCCTATGCGGAGGTGGCGGGTGCGCTCTTCGTCAAGACCGCCACCTCGGCGCTTCTTCAGGCAGGGCTTGAGGCCAGCGATGTCGATTGCGTCGTCACGGTTTCTTCCACCGGCTTTACGACGCCGAGCCTCGATGCGCAGCTTGCCCGCCGCGTGGGCTTCAGGGCCGATATCGAGCGCGTGCCGGTCTTCGGGCTCGGCTGCGCCGCCGGCGTCTCAGGTTTTGCGATGGCCTCGCGGCTGGCACGCAGCCGTCCGGGCGTTGTCGTGCTTTTCGTCTCGGTCGAACTCTGCACGCTTGCCTTCCGGCTGGACGAGCTGACGCGGCCGAACATCATCGCGACGGCGCTTTTCGGGGATGGTGCTGCCGCCTGCGTGCTGCGCTCGGGCGAAAATGGGCTGGCGGAGGTGGAATCGACCGGCGAGCATCTCTTTCCCGATACGCTCGATATCATGGGCTGGAAGATCGACGACGGCGGCTTCGGCATCGTGCTGGCGCAATCGCTGCCGCCTTTCGCCGAAAAAGAGCTCGGCCCGGCAGTGGATGGCATTCTGGCGCGAAACGGGCTGGAGCGGGAGGATATCGGCCGCTTCATCTGCCATCCCGGCGGCATGAAGGTGCTGGCCGCGATGGAGAGCGCGCTTTCGGTGACGCCCGGCTCGCTGGATCACGAACGCGCCGTGCTTGCCGAGTATGGCAACATGTCCTCGCCGACCGTGCTGTTCGTGCTCGAGCGGGCAATCCGCGCCGGGTTGCCGGAGCGCGCGGCGATGATTGCCATGGGACCGGGCTTTTCGGCGAGCTGCGTGACCCTTCGGAGGACGGCATGATGTGGCCGTCGATCGCGCTCCTGACCTTCGTGACGCTGCAGCGGCTGGGAGAGCTCGTGCTCGCCCAGCGCAACACCACCGCCCTTCTTGCAAGAGGCGCCAGGGAGGTGGCGCCGGAGCACTACCCCCTCATGGTGGCGCTGCATGCGGGCTGGATCATCGGTCTCTGGTTGCTTGCACCGGGCAGGCCGGTCGAGTTCCTCTGGTTTCTGATCTTCATGGGGCTGCAGGCGCTCAGGCTCTGGGTTCTGGCGACGCTCAAGGGCCGTTGGACGACGCGCATCATCGTCCTGCCGGGCGCGCCGCTGGTGAGATCGGGGCCATACCGCTTTCTCCGGCATCCGAACTATTTGGTCGTCATCGGCGAGATCGCCGCGCTTCCGCTTGCCTTCGGCCTGCCGCTTTACGCGGTGGTCTTTTCGCTTCTCAACGCCTTCGTCCTCCATATCAGGATGAAGGCCGAAAATGCCGCACTCAAAAGCGCAATGATTTTGAAATGAATGCGATTTTTCGTTTGCGCACCGGTGACGGCAGAGGCATTTTCACCTGATAACAAAGCGGAATTCAGGGGAAATGACGAAGAACGCAATCGTGCTCGGCGCCGGCATCGTCGGGGTTTCCACGGCCATCCATCTTCAGCGGCGCGGCCGGCAGGTGACGCTGATCGACCGCAAGGATCCGGGCCGGGAAACCTCCTTCGGCAATGCCGGGCTGATCCAGCGCGAAGGCGTCGTGCCCTACGGTTTTCCCCAGCAGCTCGGTCTCCTGCTGCGCTATGCTGTGAATAATCGGATCGACGCGCATTATCATCTGCGCACCTTGCCGAGCCAGATCGCCTTCCTTGCCCGCTACTGGTGGAACTCCAATGCGCGGCGCCACGCAGCCATCACCCGGGCCTATGCGCCGCTGATCGAGAATTCGATTGCCGAACACAAGGACCTGATCGAGGCCTCGCAGGCTGAAGAGCTGATCCGCAAGGACGGCTGGATGAAGATTTTCCGGACGGAGGCCAGGCGCGACGAGGCCTTTGAGGAGGCGGCACTCTGGCGGAACGAGTTCGGCGTGGAATATGACCGCCTGACTGCGGCCGATATCGCCCGCATGGAACCGGATATCAGCGGCGATTTCGTCGGCGGCCTTCGCTGGCGCGACCCATGGTCGGTGCTCGACCCGCATGCGCTGACATCGGCCTATCGCCGCTATTTCGAAAGCCTCGGCGGAAGGTTCCTCGCAGGCGATGCCGCCTCTCTCGGCCAGTTCGGCTCGGGATGGAAGATTATGACTGAGGAAGGTTCGCTCGAAGCCGATGATGCGGTGATCGCGCTCGGCCCGTGGGCGGCCGTCGCAACACGCCGGCTCGGCTATTCCTTTCCGCTCGGCGTCAAGCGCGGCTACCACATGCATTATGGCGTCGAGGGCAATGCCGTGCTCAACAACTGGACGCTCGATGCCGAGCGCGGCTATTTCCTCGCGCCGATGAGCCGTGGCATCCGCCTGACGACGGGAGCGGAGTTCGCAACGCTGGATGCGCCGAAGACGCCGGTTCAGCTCGACCGGGCCGAAGCCGTGGCCCGCACCATCTTTCCGCTCGGCGAAAGGCTCGATCCCGAACCCTGGATGGGCTCACGCCCCTGCACGCCCGATATGATGCCAATCATCGGCAAGGCGCCGCGCCATCAAGGCCTGTGGTTTGCCTTCGGCCACGCCCATCACGGGCTGACCCTCGGGCCGGTGACGGGCCGCGTGCTTGCCGAAGCCATCACCGGCGAGACGCCGTTCATCGATATCGCGGCCTATTCGCCGCAGCGTTTCAAGCCGTGACGCCGAGACCGGCGAGGTCCCTGAGGGCCGTCGCCGTGATGCCTTCGATCGTGTCGTCTATGTCGACGGTGACGACACCGGGTTCGCCCATCGGCGCCTCGAGCGTCGCCAGCTGACTTTCGAGCAGCGAAACCGGCATGAAATGCCCCTTGCGCTCGCCCATGCGTTTCGTCAGCAGCGCCCTGGAGCCTTCGAGATAGACGAAGAAGAGGTTGCCGCCGGCAGCCGTCCGCAGCCTGTCTCGATAGATGCGCTTCAGCGCCGAACAGGAGACGATGATGCCCTCTCCCTTTTCGAACGAAGCCTTCATTCGCTCGCCGATCAAGTCGAGCCAGGGCATTCTGTCTTCATCGCTCAGCGGAATGCCCTTCGACATCTTCTCGACATTGGCGGCGGGATGAAGCGCATCGCCTTCGACAAAGACCAATTTCAGGGCATGGGCGAGCTTCTCGCCGACCGAGGATTTGCCGCAGCCGCTGACTCCCATGACGATGATCGCATGGGGCCTATTCATCCGCGTATCCCGCATGCTTCCTCCCCGCATCTAACCTTTTGTCCACGCAATTCCCGCTCAGTCGAGCGGGAAGTGACAGGCATATTGTTGTGCGCCCTCTCCACTGAGTTCGGGAGAAACCTGGCGGCAATAGTCCTGCGCCTTCCAGCAGCGCGGATTGAAGTGACAGCCGGATGGCGGCTTCAGCGGCGAAGGCAGCTCGCCCTGCAGGCGGATACGGTTCTTCGCGCGTTCGGGATCGGCGATCGGCGTGGCCGAGAGCAAGGCTGCGGTATAGGGGTGGCGCGGCCGGGCGAAGACTTCGGCGGCAGGACCGGTTTCGATCGGGCGGCCGAGATACATCACCATCACCTCGTCGGCGATGTGATGGACGACCGAGAGGCCGTGCGAGATGAAGAGATAGGCCAGCCCCATCTCCTTCTGCAGGTCCATCAGCAGGTTCAGGACCTGGGCCTGGATCGACAGGTCGAGCGCCGAAACCGGTTCGTCGAGCACCAGCACCTTCGGCCGCAGCATCAGGGCGCGGGCGATGGCGATACGCTGGCGCTGGCCGCCGGAGAACATGTGGGGATAGCGGCCGTGATGTTCCGGACGCAGGCCGACGCGGGCCATCATCTCCTCCACCTTGCGGCGGCGGGCGCTGGCATCGAGATCGGTGTTGATCTTCAGCGGCTCCTCGAGGATGGCGCCGACCTTCTGGCGCGGATTGAGCGAGCCGTAGGGATTCTGGAAGACGATCTGCACCTGGCTGCGCAGGCTGCGGTCGCCGACACGGGCAGGCTTGCCGTCGATCAGCAATTCGCCGGCCGTCGGGTCCTCGATCAGCGTGACCAGGCGGGCGAGCGTCGACTTGCCGCAGCCGGATTCGCCGACGACGGCGAGCGTCTTGCCGGAATGAAGGCTGAAGCTGACGCCGTTCAGCGCCTTGACGGTCGCGTCGGCTTTGAACAGGCCGCGATTGACGGTGTAGAAACGGGCGAGATCCCTGCCCTCGAGAACAGCGCCCGTCATACCAGGTCTCCTGCAGTTTGAACGGCGATGACACCGGGATGCCCGAGCGGCTTGCCGTCCTTCAAGGGATAGTTGCAGAGCGCCCGGCCAAGCTCCGGCCCCTGACGGACAACGCCGCGATCGCATTCGACCGTGGCGTAGCCGCAGCGCGGCGCGAAAAGACAGCCCGTCGGGCGGCCATGCTGGCCGGGAACGACGCCGGCGATCGAGGGAAGACGCTGGCCGACCTGGGCGCGTTCCGGCAGCGCGGCAAGCAATGCCGCCGTATAGGGGTGATGCGGATCGCGGAACAGCGCCTTCACCGGCTGCTCCTCGACCTTCTGGCCGGCATATTGAACCTGCACGCGCTCGGCGGTTTCGGCGACGACACCCATGTCATGAGTGATCAGCACCAGCGCCATGCCCTGTTCTTTCTGCAGGCGGACCAGCAGATCGAGGATCTGCGCCTGGATAGTCACGTCAAGCGCCGTCGTCGGCTCGTCGGCAATCAGAAGCTTCGGATTGCAGGCGAGCGCCATGGCGATCATGACGCGCTGGCTCATGCCGCCCGACATCTGGTGCGGGAAGTTCGACAGGCGGTCTTCGGGTGCGGGAATGCCGACGAGGTTCAGGAGCTCGATCGAGCGCTCCCTTCGTTCCTTCCGGTTGAGGCCCATATGGACGCGCAGCGTCTCGCCGAGCTGGAAGCCGACCGTGAAGCACGGGTTGAGGCTCGACATCGGCTCCTGGAAGATCATCGCCATGTCCTTGCCGACGATCTTGCGGCGCTGGCGGGCGGAGATGCCGCGCAGGTCCTGGCCGTCGAACTGCATGCGGTCGGCGGTGATCCTCGCCGTCCACGGCAGGAGCCCCATCAGCGCCAGCATGGCGACGGATTTGCCCGAGCCGGATTCACCGACGACCGAGAGGATTTCCCCCTTGTCGCAGGTGAGCGAGACGCCGTCGACGGCGCGGAACAGACCGGATGACGTCTGGAATTCGACGGTCAGATTTTCGATTTCGAGAAGTGGCATCACGACCTCTTCAGCTTGGGGTCAAGCGCATCGCGCAGGCCGTCGCCCATCAGATTGATGGCAAGAACGGTGATCAGGATGGCGAGACCCGGAAATGTCACGACCCACCAGGCGCGCGAGATGAATTCGCGGGATTCGGCGAGCATCGTGCCCCATTCGGGTGTCGGCGCCTGGGCGCCCTGGCCCAAGAAGCCGAGCGCGGCGGCATCGAGGATCGCCGCCGAGAAGGCGAGTGTCGCCTGGACGATCAGGGGCCCCAGACAGTTCGGCAGGATCGTCTTGAACATCAGGCGCAGCTTGCCCGCGCCGGCGACCCGCGAGGCAATGACATATTCTCTCTCTCGTTCCGACATGACCGAAGCGCGCGTCAACCGCACGAAATGCGGCAAGTTGACAATGGAGATTGCTATCATTGCGTTGGTGAGACCAGGCCCAAGGATAGCAACCAGCACGAGGGCAAGCAGCAGCGACGGGAACGCCATTACAATATCCATCATACGCATGACCACGATGTCGATGTAACCGCGAAAAAAACCGGCTGCGAGACCGACCAATACACCCGATACCACTGAGAGCGAGACGACGATGACGCCAATAAACAGCGAGAAGCGCGCGCCATAGATTAGGCGCGAGAGAATGTCCCGGCCGACAGGGTCCGTTCCAAGCGGAAACGTCAGGCTGCCGCCGGTCATCCAAGACGGCGGCGCCAACATGAGTTGGCGATTTTGCTCATCAGGCAAGTGCGGCGACACCAACGGCGCGAAAATCGCCAACAACAGAACGACTGCGAAGACAACGAGGCCGATGACGGCGCCCTTGTTGCGGGAAAAATAGTGCCAGAACTCCGCAAGAGCGGATGGCTGGCCGGTTTTGACGGTGACCGTGCTCATGGACCGCTCCTAGTGACGAATTCGTGGATTGATGAAGCCGTAGAGAACATCAACGATCAGATTGACCAGCATGATGACGCCGGCGATCAGGAGAAGGCCACCCTGGACCACAGCGTAGTCGCGCTTGAACACGGCGTCGATCATCCACTTACCGATGCCCGGCCAGGAAAAGATGGATTCCGTGAGAATGGCGCCGGCCAACAGGACGCCCATTTGCAGGCCAATCGTCGTGACAACCGGTATCATCGCATTTCGCAATGCGTGCACAGCAACCACTCGCAGCGGCTTCAAGCCCTTCGAGCGGGCCGTGCGAACATAATCTTCTCCGAGAACTTCAAGCATCGCCGAACGAGTCTGGCGAGCTATGACGGCGAGCGGGATGGTCGCAAGCACGATGGTCGGCAGAATGAGATAGCTGACGGCCGATGCGAAGGCGCCTTTCTGGCCTGACAGCAGGCTGTCGATGAGCATGAATCCGGTGACCGGCTTGAAGAAATACATCAGCGAGATGCGGCCGGAAACCGGCGTCCAGCCGAGATAGCCGGAGAAGAAGATGATCAGCATAATGCCCCACCAGAAAATCGGCATGGAATAGCCGATCAGGGCAACACCCATCACGCTCTGGTCGAACCACGTGCCTCGCTTGACGGCCGCAAAGACGCCGGCGGGCACGCCAAGACAGACGGCGAGGATGATGGCGCAGAAGGAAAGCTCCAGCGTTGCTGGAAACAGCGTCAGGAATTCGCCGAGAACGGGCCGCTTGGTGACGATCGAGGTGCCGAGATCGCCTTGCAGCACTTTTCCGAGATAATCGAAATACTGCACGTACATGGGCCGGTCGAAACCGAGATCGTGCATGATCTGGGCGTGCCGCTCCGGCGCCATGACACGTTCACCCGACAGGAGCATGACGGGATCGCCGGGAAGCAGGCGGATGAACGAGAAGGCAATGAGGGAAACGCCGAGGAATGTCGGTATCAGCACCGCGAGGCGGCCGATGAAAAAACGCAACATGGCAGATGTCCAATAGTTTCCGGCGGTCAGGGGGTGCCTGACCGCCGGTTGCGCCCAGCTCTGCCGGGCATTCTTACATTATTCTTGTTATTCGGATACGTCGACGCCATCGAAACGGTGAATGCCGAGCGGGTCCATATGGAAGCCCGAGACCTTCTTGCTCATCGGAACGAAGACGAGCGAGTGGTCGAGAGTCGCCCAGGGCGCTTCCTTCTTGAAGATCAGCTGAGCCTGCTCATAGGCCTTGGTGCGCTCGCCGACATCGGCGGTGAGCTTGGCCTTGGTCATAAGGTCGTCGTATTCCTTGTTGCACCACTGGGCGCGGTTGTTGCCGCCAACGGCATCGCAGCCGAGCAGCGTATCCATGAAGTTGTCAGGATCACCGTTGTCGCCGGTCCAGCCGAGGATGACTGCGCCGTCGCGCTTCACGTCGGAGGAGAGCTTCAGGTACTCGGCCCATTCATGCGTGACGATCTCGACCTTGACGCCCACCTTGGCAAAGTCGGCCTGCATCAGTTCGGCGGCGCGGCGCGCGTTCAGCATGTAGGGGCGCGATACCGGCATCGCCCAGACCTTCATGCTGAGATCCTTGACGCCGGCATCGGCAAGAGCCTTCTTGGCGGCGTCCGGATCGTACTTTTCGTCCTGAACGGCGTCGTTATAAGACCACATGGTCGGCGGGATGGGGTTCTTTGCAACGGTAGCCGCACCCTGGAAGACGGCATCGACGATCGCCTGCTTGTTGATCGCCATGTTGAGCGCACGGCGAACCTCCGGCTTGTCGAAGGGAGCCATCTGCGTGTTGTAGGCGAGGTAGCTGACGTTGAGGCCGGCCTGCTCCTGAACGACCAGGTTCCCGTCCTTCTTCAGTTCGGGAACGTCGGCAGCATTCGGATACGGGATCAGGTGGCATTCGCCGGCCTTCAGCTTCTGGGCGCGGACGGCGGCGTCAGAGGTGATGGCGAAAACCAGATCGTCGATCTTTTCCTTGCCCTTGAAATAACTTTCGTTCGCCTTGTAGCGGATGACGGCATCCGGCTGGTAGGCGACGAAGGTGAAGGGGCCGGTGCCGAGCGGCTGCTGGTTCAGCTGCGCCATCTTGCCGTCAGCGGCGAGCTTGTCGGCATATTCCTTGGAAACGATCGAGGCGAAGTCCATGGCGAGGTCGGCAAGGAACGGCGCTTCCGGATGGTTGAGCGTGAACTTGACGGTGAGGTCATCGACCTTCTCGACCGACTTGATCAGTTCCGGGAAGCCCATGCCGGCGGCGTATTCATAAGAGCCGCCCTCGACATACTTGTTCCACGGATTGTCGGACTTCAGCTGGCGCTCGAAGGAGAATACCACGTCGTCGGCGTTGAAATCGCGCGTCGGGGTGAAGAAGTCGGTGGTCTGGAACTTGACGCCGGGATGAAGCTTGAAGGTGTATTCCTTGCCGTCGTCCGAAACGCTCCAGCTGTCGGCCAGACCGGGTTCGATCTCGGTGCCGCCATGCTTGAATTCGACGAGGCGGCTGTAGACCGTGCGCGACGACGCGTCGAAGGTCGTGCCTGCCGTATAGAGGCTCGGGTCGAAGCCTTCCGGCGAGCCCTCGGAGCAATAGACAAGGGTCTTGGACCAGGCCGACGTTGCCATGACCGAAATCAGGGCCGTCGCTGCCAGCATGACAGAGATCTTTTTCATAGTATTGTTTCCCGGTTGTTCTTTTTTGATGTCTGGAGACCGCAGATAGGCATCCCGATCGACGGTCGATGGAACGACATTTATCTACTGAAAGCAACGGGCTACGGAGAAAATTTTTCCAGTTGGACAATTTTAGAAATTTTCGGCCAAAAATCAGTCTTATTTGGAAATATTCGCACAAAAATAGCCGGATTTTTGTCGCATTTGGTATAATTACGCCTCCACAACGACATGCCGCCGTCATTCCCCCGCCCGGGGAGGTTGAGCAAAAGCAAAAACCGCGATCGCCTGGGCAATCGCGGTTTCACAAGGTTCGTGCTGCTGTTTTGATCAGGCGGCGGGGGCGACGACCGCGGGCTTGCGGTATTCCTGCTCGCCGGTGAGCCCGAGAAGGAAATTGATCTGCGGGCGCGCCTTGACGAGATCGTCGATGGTATATTCCGAAAGCACGCCGAAGAAAGCGTTCAGCGCCTTGCGCAGCGCCGAGTTCAGGCCACAGCTGTCGACCAGCGGGCATTCGACCATGCCGTCGTCTTCGAAGCATTCAGCCATGGCGAAACTGTCTTCCGTCACCCGCACGACATCGAAGAGGGTGATTTCAGCCGCGGGCTTGCCCAAACGCACGCCGCCGTTACGGCCGCGCACGGTTTCGACCAGACCTGCCTTGTTCAACGGCTGAAGGATCTTGAAAAGAAAGAGTTCGGAAACCCCATAAGCCTTGGCGATCTCAGGAATCCGGCTCAACTGCCCTTCATTGGCAGCACAATACATCAACATGCGAACCGCATAGTTGGTCTGCTTCGTCAACCGCATGCCGATCTCCTGACTCGTGCCTGTTCAGACCTATATAGGCGGTTTGCTAGTTTTGAACAATTCCAAAATATGAAATTCGCATTCAGCTTATGAGGCCATTTGCCGCTGCGTCAATCCCGTTCCACGATCTTCTGGTTGTAATCCAAAGTGGTCTGCTAGCGCCAAATAAAACGGGGGCCGAAAGGCCCCCGAATTGTAGATCGATCTGTCGTAGAGATTACTTCATCGTCGGCATGACGAATTCGGCGCCGCTCTTGATGCCGGAAGGCCAGCGAGCGGTGACGGTCTTGGTCTTCGTCCAGAACTTGATCGAGTCCGTGCCATGCTGGTTGAGGTCGCCGAAGCTCGATGCCTTCCAGCCGCCGAAGGAGTGATAGGCGAGCGGAACCGGGATCGGAACATTGATGCCGATCATGCCGATATTGATGCGCGAGGCGAAGTCGCGGGCGGCGTCGCCGTCGCGGGTATAGATCGCAACGCCGTTGCCGTATTCGTGCTTCATCGGCAGCGACAGCGCTTCCTCGTAGTTCTGGGCGCGAACGACGGAGAGGACAGGTCCGAAAATCTCGGTCTTGTAGATATCCATCTCGGGCGTGACATGGTCGAACAGGCAGCCGCCGACGAAATAGCCGTCTTCATAGCCCTGGAGCTTGAAATCGCGGCCGTCGACGACCAGCTTGGCGCCTTCCTCGACGCCACGGTCGATCAAGCCGCGAACGCGGGTATAGGCTTCCTTGGTGACGAGCGGACCCATATCGGCCTTGTCGTCGGTGTAGGGGCCGATGCGCAGCGATTCGATCTTCGGCGTCAGCTTCTCGACGAGACGGTTGGCGGTTTCTTCGCCGACCGGAACGGCAACCGAGATCGCCATGCAGCGCTCACCGGCCGAACCGTAGCCTGCGCCCATCAGCGCGTTGACGGCCTGGTCCATATCGGCATCGGGCATGATGATCATGTGGTTCTTGGCGCCGCCGAAGCACTGGGCGCGCTTGCCGTTCATCGCCGCCGTGCCGTAGACGTAGCGGGCGATCGGCGTGGAGCCGACGAAGGAAACGGCGCCGATATCCGGATCGGTGAGGATCGCGTCGACCGCACCCTTGTCGCCGTTGACGACGTTGAGGATGCCGGCAGGAAGACCGGCTTCGATCATCAGTTCGCCGAGGCGGATCGGCAGGGAGGGATCACGCTCGGACGGCTTCAGGATGAAGGCGTTGCCGCAGGCGATCGCCGGCGCAAACATCCACATCGGGATCATGCCGGGGAAGTTGAAGGGCGTGATGCCCGCGCCGATGCCGACCGGCTGGCGGATCGAATACATGTCGATCGCAGGACCCGCGCCCTCGGTGAATTCACCCTTGGCGAGATGCGGAATGCCGCAGACGAATTCGCAGACTTCGAGGCCGCGGATGACGTCGCCCTTGGCGTCTTCGATCGTCTTGCCATGTTCCTTGGAAATCAGTTCGGCAAGCTCGTCCATGTGCGTGTTCAGGAGTTCGACGAACTTGAAGAAGACACGGGCGCGGCGCTGCGGATTGGTGGCAGCCCATTTCGGCTGCGCGGCCTTGGCGTTTTCGACTGCGGCGCGCAATTCCTCGACGCTTGCGAGCGCCACCGTCGCCTGTACTTCGCCGGTCGCCGGATTGTAGACGTTGCTCACGCGGCCGCTGGTGCCGGCAACATGCTTGCCGCCGATGAAATGACCGATCTCGCGCATGGTATGCTCCTCCTGTTTTTGGGATGGCCTACAATCGCACTTCAATTTGCACAAATCAATGCGCTGATATAAGTAACTGTTGTGCGCAAATTATAGTCCTGGCATTGCATCAGGCCTGCTGTTTCCAAACTTGGAACGGCACGTGGACAAGTCAAATCCAACGAGAGAGGTCAAACCCATGAGCCGGAAACCCATTGTCAGAATGGCGGAGCTGGAGATCGATCCGGACATGCTCGAAACCTATCGCGCTTTGCTCACCGAAGAAATCGAGGCATCCGTCGCCTTGGAAGAGGGTGTTCTTTCCCTCAGCGCCGTTTCCATCAGGGACCATCCAAACCGCATTCGTATTCTTGAGGTCTATGCCGACCAGAAGGCATACGAGGCCCATCTGCAGGCGCCGCATTTCCTTAAGTACAAGAACCAGACGGCGGGCATGGTGACATCGCTGGCGCTTATCGAGGTCGATCCGATCGCAATGTGTGCCAAGCCATGAACTGGGACGATGTTCGTATTTTCCTTGCCGTCGCGCGCACCGGGCAGATCCTTGCCGCCTCGAAGCGGCTGGGGCTCAATCATGCCACGCTGTCGCGCCGGCTGACGTCGCTGGAAGAGGCGCTGAAGACGCGGCTTTTCATCCGCCGCACGAATGGCTGCGAGCTGACGGCCGAAGGCGAAGTGTTCCTGGCATCCGCGGAGCGGATGGAAACGGAAATGTTGGCGGTGCAGGCCAGCCTCGGCCACACCGATACGGCCATTGCCGGAACCGTGCGCGTCGGAGCGCCCGATGGCTTCGGCGTTTCCTTTCTGGCGCCGCGCATGGGCAGGTTGATCGAGCGCCATCCGGAACTGAAGATCCAACTCGTCCCGGTGCCGCGCTCGTTTTCGCTGTCGCAGCGCGAGGCCGATATCGCCATCACGCTGGAGCGGCCCGAGCAAGGCCGGCTCGTCTCCTCCAAGCTTACCGACTACACGCTCGGCCTCTATGCCTCACGCGACTATCTCGCCTTGCAGGGCACGCCCGGCGATATCGAGGCGCTGAAGGCGCATCCGCGCATCGGTTATGTCGAGGACCTCATATTCACCGCGTCGCTCAATTTCTCCGGCGAAGTGATGCGCAGCTGGGACGCAAGCTTCGAGATCTCGACCTCGATCGGCCAGACGGAGGCGGTACGATCAGGCGCCGGCATCGGCATCCTGCACGACTATATCGCCCGGCAATATCCCGAACTGCAGCGCATCCTGCCGGAGGTTTCGATCCGGCGCGCCTATTGGACGACCTATCATGAAACCGCCCGCGACCTGCTGCGCGTCCGAAGCGTTGCCGACTTCCTCCAAGAACTCGTCAGCGCCGAACGGCATATCTTTCTTTAAGTCTCGAAGTGTGTTTTGCCGGCTCGTCGTTCTCGTCGGGATTGGGAACGGGCGCCTCGTCGGGCAGCCGATCCGGCTCCGGCTCCTTGATCGGAGGCACCGGCTTCCAGCCGGGCGCCGGCATCGGCGGCTGATCGGGAATGGGTTCGTTCGGCAGGGACATGACTGCCCTTCCTTTCATGATATTCGTCGCAAACGAGGTTCGGTCGGGATTATTTGTCCGGCTTCAGCGCTTCGGCGGCGCGCATCGGCATGCTGTCGACGATGGCGAAGAGTTCGCCTGTGGCAATCGGCTCGCTGACCTTGAGCTTGACCGTGCCGTCCTTGCCGACAAGGAAGGCAGCGAATTCACCCGGTTCGGGCGCCTCCAGATCACTGCGGATCGCTTGCCCGTTCAAACCTTCAGCCGCGCCGAAGAGCGGCCGCACGCTATCGCCCGACACCTTCAACACCACCATATCCCGCTCGTCGAGCGCGCTTCGATCGGCAAGCAGCTGATTTTCCTGGCGGGCGGCGCGGGCATTCTCCTTGTCGGCGAAAAGGATGAAGACGCGGTTCTTCCATTGGAAGGCGGCGAGGCTTTCGGCCGGCGCATAGGCGCTGTTCGTCTCGTCGATCTTGGTTGCGCCGTAGAGAAGCGTTTTCGACATGCGTATTCTCCCGTTAACAGAGAAAACGGGCCTGCACGGCATGGGTTCCATCGAAATGGGCGGAACCTGGTTCATTGCTGACATGGGGAGAAATGGTACGGTTGGGGGGTCTCGAACCTCCGACCTCAGGTGCCACAAACCTGCGCTCTAACCAACTGAGCTACAACCGCATATGTCACGCTTGGCGCGACGGGGGTCACATACGAGGACTTGGCGATGAATTCAAGCCCCATTCCTCGTCAATATACAAAAAGGCTGGACACGAGGTCCAGCCCTTTGTCGCTGAATGGTAAAACCGATCAGGCCTTCTTGAAGGAAGCCATGGCCTTTTCGGCGGCGTCCTTGGAGGGCTTTGCCAGCTTTTCGGCAACCTGCTTGGTGGTTTCCTGAATCGACTTCGCCTGTTCGACGGCGAGTTCGGCCTGCTTGCGCAGGAAAGTGGTCTGCAGCTCGAAGAATTCAGCCGGGGACTTGACGCCGAGCAGCGCTTCCAGGTGCGAGAGCGAGCTCTCGGCATTGACGCGCAGAACGTCGATCGCCTTCAGGCCGAGTTCGACGCTGCCTGCCTGTGCCGTCTGGACGGTGGCTTCGAGCGTCTTGCCGGCTTCCTCGCCAGCGGTCTTCAGCTTGGCATAGGCGTCCTTCGACTGCTGGGCGCCCTTTTCAGCGAATTCACGGAAGGATTCCGCGAGCTTGGACGGGTCGAAAGAAGCGATTGAAAAAACGTCATCGGTCTTTATGGTAGCCATGTCGCATTCCTTTGGGTTGAAGGCATTCCCTGCCTGTGATCATCGAATGACGTCTATATAGGATAGTTTATTGTGCATTGCAACATTTTTTGTGCGACGCACAAGTCGTTAACCCTATGGGCCGAAAGCACCCCGCTGTTCTGGACCGGCATGCCGCCTGCAGTTATTAATAAGCCGTTAATTTAAGAGGCCGACAGCGACAAGGTTCGATCATGCCCGCAGTCCAATACCCGTTCATCGACATCGCTGTGCATGCACGGGTGCGGGAACGCTTTTCACGCGGCGAGGCGATGGTGCTGTTTTCGGCCGATCTCGCCCGGCTGCTCTGGGCGAACGGCGCGGGTGCGGAGCTCTTCGGCCATTCGGCGGTCTATGACCTGCTCGACCAGGGCGCCGACCGCGGCGACATTACCTTCCGCCAGTTGGAAACGGCCGCGCGCCAGCTTGCCGATATCGGCGACTACAGAAACCTGATGATCCGCGTCGCCAAAGGCTTCCAGCGCGTGCAGGTGCAGGCCGCGGCCGAGTTGATCCGGCTTTCATCCGGCGAAAAGGCCATCCTGTTTTCGGTGCCGGTCTCGGCACGGCCGCTGACGTCAGGCGCTGCGGCCGCCCAGATGCTGCAGGGCCTTGATGACCCCGATACGCATATGGCCGTCATCGGCGCCAATGGCGAGGTCATCGCCGCCTCGCCGGGCTTTGCCTCGCTCGCCATCTCCGGTGAGACCGCAAAAACCCTGATCAACCTTGCCGGCGCCCATCCCGACCGCCTGGTGAAGCGCCCGGTCGCCACCGGCAGGGGCTATCTCCCGGCCGCGGTCGGCAAGCTCAGCGACGAACCGGCACTCAATCTGCTCTTTGCCGTGGAGACCGTGCTCGGC
This sequence comes from Rhizobium sp. BR 249, assembly GCF_047445895.1. Classification (NCBI taxonomy): domain Bacteria; kingdom Pseudomonadati; phylum Pseudomonadota; class Alphaproteobacteria; order Hyphomicrobiales; family Rhizobiaceae; genus Rhizobium; species Rhizobium sp. BR 249. Next base: position 78,868 of record NZ_JARWKX010000018.1, read on the forward strand.
CATCTCGACCCCATCGATCCGCCCGCGCAGGAAGCCATCGATACGCACGTGCCGCAGGCCGCCGATACGCCTGCGTGGGAAGAAAATCCGGCGCCGGCCGAAGCGCTTCAGGACGAAGCCGCCGCTGCGACTGAGTTCACCGACATCATCGATGCCGTCTCGGGGATCGAAGAGGTCGACGAGACGCTGGAAGAGATCGCCGGCGAAACCGAGCCGCCGGCCGAGACGGCTGTCGCATCTCGAGACGAGACGGTCGCGGAGTTTCAACCTGCCGCGCACGAGGAACCGGAAGGCGGCAGCGGCGTGACCGAAAGCCCCGCGGATGAAGCCGACGAGCCTGCCGCGATCATCGAGGACGACGCGACCGCCACCGCGGAAACGGCCGAGACGGTGGAGCCGCCCGCCGAAGCCAGTGACACGCATATCGACGAAGCGCCTGAAGCAGCCTTCGAAGAACCCCCGGCCGCAGCGCCTGAAATTTCCGACATGCCCGCTGCCCCAAAGCTTGCGGCCGAACCCGGCTTCGTCTTCAGGCCGAACAGCCGCGCCACGCGCTTCGTCTGGAAGATCGATGCCGAGGGCCGGTTCAACGAGGTCAGCCACGAATTTGCCGAGGCCGTCGGCCCGCATGCCTCAGATATCATCGGTTCGGCTTTCAGCGATATCGCCGCCCTCTTCAACCTCGATCCGGACGGCAAGCTCTCCGAGGCGCTCGCCCGCCGCGACACATGGTCGGGAAAGACGATCTTCTGGCCGGTCGAAGGCACCAGCCTTGTCGTTCCTGTCGATCTCGCCGCACTGCCGACCTATACCCGCAACCGCGACTTCGATGGTTTCCGTGGCTTCGGCGTCGTCCGGCTTTCCGATGCGCAGGAAGACCCGCTGGCGCTTGGCCTGACGCTCGGCCCCGACGGGGTCGGCCATGATGCGGCGAGCCTCGGCCCTGTGCCCGAGCCCGTTTCCGAAGAGGAAGCCGCGCCCGAAGAGATTCCGGCCGAAGCCACAGTGACGGAAGACACAGTTGCGGCAGCCGAGCCGGAGCGCCAGGAGACGGCACCGGAAGGGATTGCTGCCGAAGAGGCTGCCTTTGAAAGTGTCGCAGAGGAACCGGAGGACAGTGCCGAAGCCGCCACCGAGCCGACCGCCCCCATGGAAGAGCCGCCGGCGCTGCGCATTTCCGATACGCCGAATCGCCGTTTCACGGATAAGGTCGTTCAGATTCACAGCACCGGCGCTGCATTGACGGCCGCCGAACAAGCGAATTTCCGCGAGATCGCCAAGCGTCTCGAGGCTTTCGGCGCGCGCAAGGATGAGCCCACCGTTCCGGAAGCGGTGGAACCCGCCGCCACCGAAACGGCCGGCTTCGAGGAAGCGCCGGCAGTTGAGGAGGCCGAAGCATCCTTCGCCGAGGAGACGGCGCCGCAGGAAGCGATCTTCGAGAATGCGGCCGATGCCGAGCGCGACGACGACGAGCCGGCCACCATATCCGAAGACGAGGCGACGGAAGGGCTCGAGGAGACGGTCAGCCAGATCGAGGTTCTCACCAGCTTCATTCCGCCGCGCGTGAAGATGACGGACGGGCTGTCGGCCGGAACGGTCGACCAGTTGCCCGTCGCCGTACTCATTCATGTCGGCGATGCGCTCCTTCATGCCAATCCCGAATTCATGCGGCTGACGGGCTACGCTTCGCTCGATGAGCTGCGCGAGGTGGGCGGCATCGAAGCCCTGCTGCAGCGCCGCGATCTCGATGAAAAGGCGGCGGGCTCCGGCACCATGATGCTCGTCAAGGCCGACGACCGGCTGGTCCCGGTGACCGCGCGGCTGCAATCGGTACGCTGGGAAGACGCCAATGCCCTGATGCTGGCGCTGATGCCCGTGGAAGGCAAGGACGAAAGCCGTAGCGACAGCAGCCGGTCCGAAGCGCGGCCCGAGCGGATGGTCGAGAAAGTCGCCAAGCTGCAGGTCGAAGTGGAGGAATTGCGCTCGATCCTGGAAACGGCGACCGATGGCGTCGTCGTCATCGGCACGGAAGGCGACATCCGCTCGATGAACCGCTCGGCGAGCGCGCTTTTCAATTACGACGAGCAGGAGACGCGCGGCAAACCCTTCGTCATGCTGTTTGCCCATGAGAGCCAGAAGGCGGTGCTCGACTATCTGAACGGCCTCTCCGGCCATGGCGTGGCGAGCGTGCTGAACGACGGGCGCGAAGTGATCGGCCGCGAGGCCGCCGGCGGCTTCGTGCCGCTGTTCATGACGATGGGCCAGCTCACCTCCTCCAACGGCTATTGCGCCGTCATCCGCGACATCACACAATGGAAGCGCACCGAGGACGAATTGCGCAACGCCAAGGGTGCTGCCGAAACCGCCAACGCCCACAAGACCGATTTCCTCGCCCGCGTCAGCCACGAAATCCGCACGCCGCTCAACGCCATCATCGGCTTTTCCGACATGATGGCGGGTGAGCGCTTCGGGCCGATCGGCCATCCCCGCTATATCGAATATGCCAACGATATCGGCCGCTCCGGCCGGCACGTCCTCGACATCGTCAACGACCTGCTCGACATTTCGAAGATCGAGGCGGGCGAGATGGATCTCGATTTTGCCGCCGTCGGCCTCAACGAGGCGGTCTCGGAAGCCGTGGCGCTGGTGCAGCCGCAGGCGAACGGCCAGCGCGTCATCATCCGCACGGCATTGTCGCATTCGGTACCCGACGTCGTGGCGGATCTGCGCTCGATCAAGCAGATCGCCCTGAATATCCTGTCGAACGCCATCCGCTTCACCCCATCGGGCGGACAGATCGTCGTTTCCACCTCTTATGAGGGGAATGGCAGCGTCGTGTTGAGGGTCCGCGATACCGGCGTCGGCATGACACGCAGCGAACTCGACCAGGCGATGAAGCCGTTCCGGCAGGTTTCATCGACGCAATCACGCCATCGCGGCGACGGCACCGGGCTCGGCCTGCCGCTGACCAAAGCGATGGTGGATGCCAACCGGGCGATCTTCTCGATCAATTCGGCGCCGAACGAGGGCACGCTCGTCGAGATCACCTTCCCGTCGCAGCGTGTGCTCGCCGGCTGAGGCTGCGGTCCGAAATCGTAAGCGCTGCAGGCCTCTTTTGCACGTCGGCGATAAAAAAAGGCAGCCAGAGGCTGCCTTGAATTTGTGCTGTTCAACAAGAGCTCAGTCGATCAACGTCATGTTTCGGAAGCCCGAAGACTCCAGGCCGCCTCGTTCATGTGCGACCCCCAAGTTGCTTCACCTTTGACCAACCTTTCTTAACGAAAGGTTTCCATGACACCGAATTGATGAATGGTAAAAATTAGCAGTCCCGCGCACGTCAATCCTTCAGCTCGCTCAGGCCCGCAAAGAGCCGCAGCGCCTCGGGATTGGCAAGCGCTTCCAGGTTTTTCACCGGCCTGTTGTGAACGACCTCGCGCACGGCAAGCTCGACGATCTTGCCGGATTTGGTGCGGGGAATATCGGCAACGGCGATGATCTTCGCCGGCACATGCCGCGGCGAGGCGCCGGTGCGGATACGCGTCTTGATCGCCTTGACGAGATCCTCTGTCAGCGTGACGCCGGATGCAAGGCGGACGAAGAGGATGACGCGCACATCGTCGTCCCACTCCTGGCCGATGCAGAGCGCTTCGGCCACCTCCTCCATCTGCTCGACCTGATTATAGATCTCCGCCGTGCCGATGCGCACGCCGCCGGGATTGAGCGTCGCATCCGAACGGCCGTGGATGATCAGACCACCATGCTCCGTCCATTCGGCGAAATCGCCGTGGCACCAGACATTGTCGAACCGGTCGAAATAGGCGGCGCGATATTTGGCGCCATCGGGGTCGTTCCAGAACATGACCGGCATCGAGGGGAAGGCCTTGGTGCAGACGAGCTCACCCTTCTCTCCCCGCACCGGCTTGCCGTCATCGTCCCACACGTCGACGGCAAGGCCGAGGCCCGGCCCCTGGATCTCACCGCGCCAGACCGGCTGCAGCGGATTGCCGAGCACGAAGCAGGAGACGATATCGGTGCCGCCCGAAATCGAGGCGAGCTGCACGTCTTGCTTGATGCCCTCATAGACGAAGGTGAAGCCTTCGGGCGACAGCGGCGAGCCGGTGGAGGTCATCAGCCGGAGGCTGGAGAGATCATGGCTCACGCGCGGCGTCAGGCCGCTCTTGCGCACCGCATCGATATATTTCGCCGAGGTGCCGAAGATCGCGAATTTCTCAGCCTCGGCATAGTCGAACAATACGTTGCCGTCAGGTGCAAAAGGCGAGCCGTCGAACAGGCAGAGCGTGGCGCCGCTCGCCAATCCGCTGACCAGCCAGTTCCACATCATCCAGCCGCAGGTGGTGAAATAGAAGAGCTTTTCGCCGGCCTCCAGGCCGCAATGCAGCCGCTGCTCCTTGAGGTGCTGCAGCAGCGTGCCGCCGGCCGAATGCACGATGCATTTCGGCACCCCCGTCGTGCCTGACGAAAAGAGGATGTAGAGCGGATGCGAGAAGCCAAGGCGCGTGAACTCGACCTCCGCTGACTCATAGGGCGCGACGAAGGCTTCCAACGTCGACGCATCGGGAGTGTTGCGCGCCACGGCCTCGGCATCGCCGGCATAGTGAACGACGACGACAGGCACGCCCAGGCTTCTTGCGACCGCGGCGACCTTGGGGCCGACATCCTGCAGCTTGCCGGAATACCAATAGGCATCGCAGGCGATGAAAAGCCTGGGGCCGATCTGGCCGAAGCGGTCGAGCACGCCCTGCTCGCCGAAATCGGGGGAGCAGGACGACCATATGGCGCCGATCGAGGCGGCGGCGAGCATGGCGGCGACGGTCTCCGGCATGTTCGGCATCATGGCGGCAATGCGGTCGCCTTCAGAGATGCCTTGCGCCTTGAAGGCCTGCTGCAGCTTCGAGACGAGCGCGCGCAGCCGGTCCCAAGACCAGCGATCCCGGGCCTTGTCCTCGCCGCGGAAGATGATGGCATCGGCCTCGCCGCGGCCCGACAGCAGGTTTTCGGCAAAGTTCAGCGTCGCGTCGGGAAAGAAGCGCGCGCCCAGCATGCGGTCGTCGTCGACCAGGACCCTTGCGCCGCGCTCCCCTTTCACGCCGCAGAAATCCCAGACCGCCGACCAGAAATTCTCCCGCTCGGCCACCGACCATGCGTGCAGATCCTGAAAGCCAGAAAGAGAAAGGCCGAATTCGGCGTTGCAACGCTCCATGAAGGCATGGATCGGGCTTTTTGCGACGGCGTCTTCCGAAGGCGCCCAAAGTGGTCTGTTATCCTGCATTCAATCCTCCTCCCCAATCCGGTCTTTATATCATGCTGCATTGCATTATAAAGTGCGGAACCGCGTCATCGGGCGCCTGGACGCCGGAGGGGATTTGCATACGCCCGGCATTTCATATATCCGGCGAAATCAGCGCATAACGGGGTAACCGGCTGAATTACCGGCGGAGATCATGAGCACGTCAAGACATCGCAGGTGGCGCAGGAAGATCGGACCCGTTTCGCGGTGGCTCCCGGCCTTTGCCCGTCTTTCGACGCTGTTCCTCCTGATCGCACTTGGGCTTTTCGTGGCTCTCAGGGTCGCGGCGCCCTATCTGATCACGACCGGCTTCGTACGCTCCGGCATCGAGGACGCGCTGTCGAAATGGACGGGCTATCATGCCGAGATCAAGGGCAACCCGGTTCTGGAATTCTGGCCGACGCCACGCATCACGCTGAACCAGGTCACCATCCGCCAGCCGCGCGAAAGCGGCGACAAGCTGCTCGGCAGCATTGAAAGCCTGTCGGCCGATTTCAGCCTCATCGATGCGCTGAGAGGCCGGACCAGCTTCCACGAATTCCACCTGCTGCGCCCGAACCTGGCGCTGACGCGTGATGAGAAAGGGCTGATCGACTGGAGTTATGCCGGCCTGCTTGCGCGCGCGATTGCCGGCGTTCGCTACGAAAATGGCGCGGAGGTGCTCGACACCGATCTCGACGCCGAAATCGGTGCGGTGACCGTCGAGGACGGCACGCTCGTCGTCACCGACGTCAAGAGCAGCAAGATCTACCGCTTCGACAGCGTCACGGCCGACATTGCCTGGCCGAGGCTTTCAGGCGCCATCTCGGCAGTCGTCATCGCCCGCATCAACGGCGAGGACCTGAAGGTCGACTACGCCTCGCGCCAGCCGCTGCTCGCCTTTGCCGGCAGGAATGCCGAGGCCAGGACGTCGCTCACGTCGAACCTGATGACAGCGCGCTTCCAGGGTGTCGCCAGCATCGCCAGCCTTTCTTCCCTTTCCGGCAACATCGCCATCAGCATTCCCGACATGCCGGCGCTTCTCACATGGTCTGGCAAATCGATCCCCGGCATCGGCACGCTGAAGAGCGCCTCGCTGGAATCCGACATCATGTCGTCAGGCAACGGGCTGCGCTTCAACGATCTCAGCCTATCGCTGAACGAAGCGAGCGCCACCGGCGTGATGGATCTATCTACGGCGCCGGGCAAGCGGCCAAAGATCGGCGGTACGCTCGCCTTCGACCAAATGAACCTCAAGCCATTCCTCGACGCCTTCGCGCTGCGGCTCGCCGCCGGCGAGGCGGAAGAGATCTCGGCCGACATGCGAGAGCCGCTGAAGGTGCTCGATGTCGATGTCAGGCTTTCGGCCCGCCGTGCGCAGATGGGTCTCTTCGAGCTTTCCGATCTCGGCGCCAGCATGATCGTGACGGGCGGCGAGGCGAAATTCGATATTGGCGACAGCCAGTTCGAAGGTGGTGAATTGACGGCGCATCTGGAAGCGACGCAGCGCGATTTCGATGGCGGCGGAAAGCTGCAGCTGTCGATCCGGAATGCCGACTTCGCAGCCCTTGCCGAACGACTGCAGCTCAAGGGGCCGCTGCCGCTTGCCACAGGATCGCTCGACCTCGACCTGCAGTCGTCGAAGGCGATCTGGACGTCCGGCCTTGGCGACGTCACCGGCAAGCTGCATTTCTGGACGAGGCAAGGCACGATTCCCGGCATCGACGCCGGAGCGCTCAGGATACAGGCAGCCCAGAAGCCATTCTTCCCGCTGAGTGCAGCAGCAGACGGTGCCTTCGCCTTCAATCAGTTGGACCTTCAAGCCGATTTCGCCAACGGCTCGGCCGAAATCCATGACGCCCGTGTCGCCGGGCCGGAGCAGACGCTGACGCTTTCCGGCGTAATCACCTATCAATCGAACGGGCTGGCGCTTTCCGGGTCGCTGGAGGCGACCGATCCGGCCAAGGCGGCAGAGTTGCCGCTTCTGCCGTTTTTCGTCGGCGGCTCATGGCCAAACCCGGTGATCTCGCCGGTTCCACTTCTCAACAACGCGCCCCACGCGCAGTAGAGTGCCCACCTCCGGATAGGACGAGCCGGTCAGGCGCCGGCAGCAGCCGCCCGCTCATCGCGCTCGCGCTGCACTTCGCGCCGCTTGGTGACGATGGATGCGCAGATGACGCCGACCGCCACGATGGCGATCAGGATCGTGCAAATCGCATTGATCTCAGGCGTCACGCCGAGGCGCACCTGGCTGTAGATCTTCATCGGCAGCGTGGTTGCACCGGGGCCGGAGGTGAAGCTTGCGATCACGAGGTCATCCAGCGACAGGGTGAAAGCCAGGATCCAGCCCGAAAACACCGCCGGCGAGATGATCGGCAGCGTGATCTCGAAGAAGGTCCGCACCGGCGGCGCACCCAGATCCTGAGCCGCCTCCTCGATCGACTGGTCGAAGCTTAAGAGGCGCGACTGCACGACGACGGCGACGAAGCACATGGTCAGCGTCGTATGCGCCAGCGTGATGGTCCAGAAGCCACGGTCCAGGCCGATCGCCACGAAGAGCAGCAGCAGCGACAGGCCGGTGATGACCTCCGGCATGACGAGCGGCGCATAGACCATGCCTGAGAAGAGCATGCGGCCGCGGAAGCGCGTGTAGCGCACCAGCGTCAGCGCCGCCATCGTGCCGAGGACGGTTGCGAAGGTGGCCGACAGCACACCGACACGGATCGTCACCCAGGCTGCATCGAGTAGGGCCTGGTTCGAGAGCAGCGAGACATACCACTTGGTAGAGAAGCCGCCCCAGACGGTGACGAGCTTCGACTCGTTGAAGGAGAAAACCACCAGAAGCACGATCGGCAGGTAGAGGAAGGCAAAACCGAGCACGACGGAGATGATGTTGAAACGGGTCCATCTCAGCATGGCTTATTTCCCCCGCTCTTCGGCCTTGGCCTGTGCATTCTGGAAGAAGACGATCGGGATCACCAGGATCAGCAACAGGATCGTAGCGACTGCCGAGGAGACCGGCCAGTCTCTGTTGGCGTTGAATTCGTTCCACAGTGTCTTGCCGATCATCAGTGTCTGCGAACCGCCGAGAAGATCCGGGATGACGAATTCACCGACGGCCGGGATGAAGACCAGCATGCAGCCAGCCACCACGCCGGGGATCGACAGCGGAAAGGTGACGCGCCAGAAGGCCTGGGTCGGGGTGCAGCCGAGATCCTGGGCCGCCTCGATCAGCGTGCCGTCCATCTTTTCGAGCGCCGAATAGAGCGGCAGCACCATGAAGGGCAGGTAGGAATAGACGATGCCGATGTAGACGGCCGTCGTGGTGTTGAGGATGATCAAGGGGCTGTCGATGATATGCAGTGACAGGAGAAGCTGGTTCAGCAACCCCTCCGGCTTCAGGATGGCGATCCAGGCATAGACGCGGATCAGGAAGCTCGTCCAGAACGGCAGGATGACGAGCATCAAGAGCGTCGGGCGGATGCGGCGCGGGGCCTGCGCCATCCCGTAGGCGATCGGATAGGCGATCAGCAGCATCAGGAAGGTCGAAATACCAGCGATGATGACGCTCGACAGATAGGCGTTGAAATAGAGCGGATCGTCTATGAGGTAGCTGTAATTGTCGAAGGAGAAAGTCGCGACCTTGCTCCAGAAACCAGCCCAGCCGTCGGCAAATGAGAAGACGGGCTCATAAGGCGGTATGGCGATGGCCGTCGTCGACAGCGAGATGCGGAAGACGATGAAGAACGGCGCCAGAAAGAAAAGCAGCAGCCAGGCATAGGGAATGATGATGACGAGGCGGCTGTAGAAGCGTGAGGCAAGGGTTCCCATGATCTCAATCCTTCAGCAGCACGCCGCCATTCTCATCGAAGGAGACCCAGACGTCCTGATCATAGCTGAAAGGGTCTTCGACGGAACGCTGCGCGTTGAGGGAAGAGGCTCTGACGAACTTGCCGCTCGGCAGCTTGATGTGGAAAACGGTCATGTCGCCGAGGTAGGCGATATCCCAGATCTCGCCCTTGGCGGTATTGACCGAGGCGTTCGCGGGTGCTGCGCGCGTCACGCGGATCTTTTCCGGGCGGATGGCAAAGCCCACGGTATTGCCGATGGCCGGCGTCTCCGCCGCGGCACTGCGGATCGTGAAGCCGCTTTCGACCGCGATCTCGACAGCTCCGTTTCCTGACGTCGTCACCTTGCCGTCGAAGATATTCACGTCGCCGATGAAGTCCGCGACGAAGCGCGAATTCGGCGCCTCGTAGATTTCGGCTGGCGTTGCCACCTGCACCACCTTGCCATGGCTCATGACGGCGATGCGGTCTGCCATGGTCATCGCCTCTTCCTGGTCGTGCGTGACGACGACGAAGGTGAGGCCGAGGTTCTGCTGCAGGTCCATCAGCTCGAACTGGGTTTCCTCGCGCAGTTTCTTGTCGAGCGCGCCGAGCGGCTCGTCGAGCAGCAGCACTTTCGGGCGCTTGGCGAGCGAACGAGCGAGCGCCACGCGCTGGCGCTGGCCGCCGGAGAGCTGGTTCGGCTTGCGCGAGGCGAATTGCTCGAGCTTTACGAGCTTCAGCATCTGGGCGACGCGCTCGGCCATTTCGTCTTTCGGCATGCCATCCTGCTTCAGGCCGAAGGCGATGTTCTTCTCGACCGTCATGTGCGGGAAAAGCGCGTAGGACTGGAACATCATATTGACCGGCCGCTTGTAGGGCGGCGTACCCGCGAGATTGGTGCCGTCGAGAACGATTTCGCCCGACGTCGGCTGCTCGAAGCCGGCGAGCATGCGCAGAAGCGTCGACTTTCCGCAGCCGGACGCGCCGAGCAGCGCGAAGAACTCGCGGTGATAGATATCAAGCGACAGATTATCGACGGCGGTGAAATCGCCGAAGCGCTTGGTGACATTCTTGAAGGCAATGAAAGGTTTTGCGGACGGATCGGTCCAGGGTGCGAAAGCGCGGCGGATATTGCCCAAAGATTTCATATTATTCCCCGAAAATACAGATTCAGCCGGCCCCCTCACCCTGGCCGGTAATGGAAAGGCCCGGACGTTTCCGTCCGGGCCTGGCATCACTTACTGGCCGGTGACGACCTTCGTCCAGATTCTCGTCGCCGTGCGCTGGGTCTTCGGGTCCCACGGCTTGACGGTGAAGAGGTTCTTCATCACCTCCTCCGTCGGGTAGACGGCCGGATCTTCCAGCACTTCCTTGCTGACGAACTGCTGCGAGGCCTTGTTGCCGTTCGCATAGAAGGTGTGGTCGCTCGCCTTGGCGATGACCTCGGGCTTCATCATGTAGTTCAGGAATTCATGCGCTTCGGCCACATGCTTGGCATCGGCGGGGATCGCCATCATGTCGAACCACATCTGGGCGCCCTGCACCGGGATCGAGTAGTTGACCTCGACGCCGTTCTTGGCTTCGGCGGCACGGTCGCGGGCCTGCAGCATGTCGCCGGAATAGCCGAAGGCGATGCAGATATCACCATTGGCAAGGGCGTTGATGTATTCGGACGAATGGAACTTGCGGATATAGGGGCGCACCGCCGTCAGCAGTTCCTCGACCTTCTTGAAATCCTCGGCCTTGGTGGAGTTCGGATCGAGGCCCAAATACCGCAAAGCCGTGGTCATGACGTCCTTCGGGGTATCGAGCACGTAGATGCCGCAATCCTTGAACTTCTCAGCGACCTTCGGATCGAAGATCACTTCGAGGCCGGGCTTGGCATCCGGCCCGAGGATTTCGGCGACCTTCTTGACGTTGTAGCCGATGCCGTCGGTGCCCCACATGTAGTCGACCGCATATTCGTTGCCCGGATCATAGGACGCGGTGCGCTGCAGGATTACGTCCCACATGTTGGAGAGGTTCGGCAGTTTGGACTTGTCGAGCTTCTGGAAAACCCCTGCCTGGATCTGGCGCTGCAGGAAGTCGGCCGTGGGGACGACGACGTCATAACCCGTGCCGCCGGCAAGCAGCTTGGTTTCCACGGTCTCGTTCGAATCGAACGTATCGTAGACGACCTTGATGCCGGTCTCCTTGGTGAAGTCGGTCAGGATGCTGTCGTCGATGTAATCCGACCAGTTGTAGACGTTGACCACGCGCTCCTGCGCAAGGGCCGGAGCGGCAGCAAGGAGTGCGGCAACGGCGGCGGCCGTCACGGTTAGGATGGTTGACCTCATGACTTCTCCTGTTTGTTCAAAGATTCCGCATCCCCGGACATCTTTTCCCTCTGGTTTTGCCCGCAGACTAAGAAGGAATTCCGGAGCCCACAAGCGCAAAATCCTGTGTCTTCAACGATTTCACAATCACTGGAAGTCGAAGGCGCTCAGCCCCGCCACCATCTCATCGAGCCCGAGCGGTCTCGTCACCGGTGGCTCGGCACGGGAAAGGCAGCCGCGCCGCTCGCAGAGGCGACAGGCCGGACCGATCGCGACCGGATCGAGCGCCGTCGCCTGCCCGTAAACCAGCCCCTCGCCGAGGGCGGCATCGCAGCCGATCAGGATCGCGGTGCGCCTCACCCTTTCGCCGAATTCGACGCTCGGTCCCTCCAGCGTGCGGGCGATCGTCAGGAAGGATGTGCCATCCGGCATGACGACCGTTTCGGCAAGGATCTGCCCGGGCTGCAGAAAAGCGGCGTGAATGTTGAGCTTTGGACAGCCTCCGCCGAAGCCGGCCTGCGGAAAGCCTTGGGCGCCTGCCCTGCGCAGGCGGTGGCCGGCAGCATCGATCTCGATCACGAAGAAGGGGATCGCGGCAGCGCCGGGGCGCTGCAGCATGGCAAGACGTGCGGCGGCATGGCCGAAGGAGACCCCGAAACGGGCACGCAGGATATCGATGTCGTAGCGCGTCGATTTCGCCGCTGACAGGAAGGCCTCGTAAGGCATTGCGAGCGCCAGGGCGGCGATGCGGGCAAGCTCGAAACGAGCGATGCGGCGCGCCTCGGCCGAGGAGAGCGAGAGGTCGTCGAGCTCGGCCTCGATCGCCGGCAACAACGCGAGCGTCACCGCTTCAATGGCTATCTCATGCGCGCGGTCGGCCTGCGACAGCCGTTCGGAGATGAAGAGCCGCATCGAATGGCGATCGAAACGGCGGCGCAGATCCGGCATGACATGCACCGGCAGCACACGCACCGCGATGCCGCGCTCCGAACGCAGCCAGTCCTTCAGCCCGGCGCCGAGATCGGCTCCGCCGGGAAGCGTTGCGGCAAAGGCTTCCGCCGCCGCCTCGATCCGCGCGAAATAGGCGGACCTGCGCTCCAGCGTCTCGCGCACCTCATCCAGCGGCAACCGGCCGGCGGCGATAGGCGCATGGCCTTCGGCGGCCATCAGCGCCGTCAGGTCGGACAATCTTGCCGCCTGCTCGCGATAGGCGCGATAGAGCTTGATCATACCGCTGGCGGCATTGGGAGCCGCCTCGGCAACCTCCACCAGTTCCTGATCGCCCGGCAGCTCGCCGGATAGCAGCGGGTCGGCAAAGATCTCCTTGAGCTGACCGAGACTGCCGCCGGTCTGGCCCCGCAGCTCCTCCAGGTCGACCCTGTAGACGGCCGCAAGCTTGAGAAGGAGCTGCACCGTCAGCGGCCGCTGGTTGCGCTCGATGAGGTTCAGATAGGAAGGCGAGATCTCCAGCGCCTCGGCCATGGCGGTCTGCGTCAGCGCCAGCGCATTGCGGATGCGCCGCACTTTCGCGCCTGCGAATATCTTGCGTTCCGCCATGTCAAACCTTTTGACAACACAGGGAGGAGATTATTTACAATTTGTTACAAATTCACAGCTTCCGTCTGTCAATCCTCGTCATCTTAACCTCTTTCCAAGCCAGAAATCAAAGGTTTTCCTGGTCATTTCGGACATTATTGTCAATCTTGTCATGCATCCACTTTGCATAGGATTTCAGCGAGGAGAACAGCGTGACCGATTTTTACAAACTCGTCCCAAATACAACGACAACCCGCTTCGACGGCATCGAGAGGCCCTACTCGGCCGATGACGTACAGCGGCTCAGGGGCTCGGTGACACTGCGCCATACGCTGGCGGAAATGGGGGCGGACCGGTTGTGGCGGCTCCTGCACCAGGAAGATTTCGTCAATGCGCTCGGCGCGCTTTCCGGCAACCAGGCCATGCAGATGGTGCGCGCCGGACTAAAGGCGATCTATCTCTCCGGCTGGCAGGTTGCGGCCGACGCCAATACGGCCTCCGCCATGTATCCCGATCAGTCTCTCTATCCGGCCAATGCCGGGCCGGAGCTTGCCAAGCGCATCAACCGCACGCTGCAGCGCGCCGATCAGATCGAGACTTCGGAAGGCCAGGGCCTTTCCGTTGACACCTGGTTCGCGCCGATCGTCGCCGACGCGGAGGCAGGCTTCGGCGGGCCGCTCAATGCCTTCGAGATCATGAAGGCCTATATCGAGGCGGGCGCCGCCGGCGTTCATTTCGAAGACCAGTTGGCCTCGGAGAAGAAATGCGGCCATCTCGGCGGCAAGGTGCTGATCCCGACCGCCGCCCATATCCGCAATCTTGACGCCGCCCGGCTTGCCGCCGACGTCATGGGCGTTGCCACACTCGTCATCGCCCGCACCGATGCGGAAGCGGCGAAACTCCTGACGTCCGATATCGACGAGCGCGACCAGCCCTTCGTGGACTATGATGCCGGGCGCACGGTCGAAGGCTTCTACCAGGTCAGGAACGGCATCGAGCCATGCATCGCGCGGGCCGTCGCCTATGCGCCGCATTGCGATCTGATCTGGTGCGAAACGTCGAAGCCGGATCTCGAGCAGGCGCGGCGTTTTGCCGAAGGCGTGCACAAGGTCTATCCGGGCAAGCTGCTCGCTTACAATTGTTCGCCTTCGTTCAACTGGAAGAAAAACCTCGACGAGGCGACGATCGCGAAATTCCAGCGCGAGCTCGGCGCGATGGGCTACAAGTTCCAGTTCATCACGCTCGCCGGCTTCCACCAGCTGAATTTCGGCATGTACGAACTGGCGCGCGGCTACCGGCAGCGGCAGATGTCGGCCTATTCGGAGCTGCAGCAGGCGGAATTCGACGCCGAGGTCAACGGCTATACCGCCACCAAGCATCAGCGCGAGGTCGGCACCGGCTATTTCGACGCGGTATCGCTCGCCATCACCGGCGGCCGGTCTTCGACCACGGCAATGCACGATTCAACCGAACATGCGCAGTTCAAACCGGCTGCGGAATAACCCGAAGAGGAGGAGAAGACCATGGCATCCATCGCACGCGTCCGGGAACGGGCCGAAGAGCAGGCATCGAGCATGAGCGACGATCAGCAGACGACGATCCGCATGCTTGCCAACGACCTGCACCGGCTGAACCAATCGGTCATGAAAGCCGTCGAAGCCGGCGTCTCGGTCGAGCTGGTGCGCTCGGCCCGTCACCACGGCGGCGACGGCAACTGGGGCGATCTCTTGATCCCCGTCGTCGTCACCAACCGGCACTGAGGAAAACGCCGGCGGGCCTGACCATATTGGTCCAAGCCATCAACTCAGAGCGCCCGCGCGTCCACGAGATGCGCGGGCGTCATCGTCTGGAACCTATGCCCTTGAGCATCAACCGCGGCTCGGTCGTTTTCCGGCGAAGAGGTCTGCATAACTTCTGATCAGCTTCGTCATGCGGTCGGCGACCGTTCGGATCTCCGGGCGATGACGGTCCTCGGCATTCATGACGATCCATTGCCGGTGGCGCAGTTCCGGCAGCTCGCCGCCCTGCCGCTGCAATTCGGGATGAAGATCGCCGACGAAACAGGGAAGCACCGCCTTGCCGGCGCCGGCGCGCACCATATCCGGCAGCGAACGCGGCCGGTTGACGGTGGCGACGATGCCGGCCGCGGCATTGGCGTGCGGCCAGCGCAGATAGGCCGATATCGCCTCCTCCTCGGCGACCGCGATCCAGCGGTCATCCGTTTCAGCGGCATTGCGCCTGATATAAACGGCATAGGCCACCTCGCCGAGCAGACGTGCGGCAAGGTTGGCCTCTGCCGGTTCGAAGGCGCGAATGCCGATATCGCTTTCGCGATAGGCAAGGCTCGCGCGCGCCTCACCGATGGTCAGCGAGATTGCGAAGCTATCGCCCGGCATGCGGATGGCAGCGAAATTCTCCGTCAGAAGCCAGGCGACCCAGGTGCCGGCTGCAATCCTGACCGTCGTGCCGCCCTCACCGGATTGCCGCCACGCTTCCACCTTGCGGGCGGCGGCTTCCATTTCCTGAAGATGATCGAGCAGCGCCTGGCCGTCCTGCGTCAGGCGATATCCCGTCTGGCTGCGCGAAAACAGTCCGCGGCCGATCTCCTGTTCGAGATCAAGCATGCGCCGGCCGATGGTCGCGGGGCTGAGCCCGCTTGCGGTGCTTGCCCCGGTCAGGCCGCCGAGCCGGGCGACTTGCAGGAATAGTTGGTAGGAGTCCCAGTTTGCGTTTTTCATCGATGAAAAACATAGCCGGGTTTCTGCTATTTATGAAGAGAAATTCGACGCTTAAATCATGGGGTGTCTGGCAATGGAAAGGACACTCCCATGATCGACATGATCGCAATCGCAGGCATCCGCGATGTTCAACATTCCCTGGGATATCATCCGAAACAGAGCGAGGATGAATTCTACGCCGAATTCGGAGATAGCCCCCTCGTCCGGTTCGCCACCTGGCTGACATCAAGAGACCTCAGATGGCGAAAAGACCGCACGGCGCCGGCCCGAACCGACGCCGGCTGCGGGGCTCAGGCGACTTTCCTGGCCGTAAGGTGAGCGGGTGCGGATTCCGCCACGATACGAAACCGCTCGATCAGCGCCATCAGCGTATCGGCCTCGCCTGCGAGCAGGCGGCTTGCCTGCGTCGTCTCGGCAACCATCGAGGCGTTCTTCTGGGTCATCTGGTCCATGGCGTTGACCGAGCCGTTGACCTCCTGCAATGCGGCCGACTGATCGCGGCTTGCGGTGGCGATGGTCTCGACATGGCCGCTGATCGCAATGATCTCGTGGCTGATCGAGGCAAGCACGCTGCCGGTCTTCTGGACCAGCTCGGAGCCTGCCGTCACTTCCCGGCTCGAGGTCTCGATCAGCGACTTGATCTCGCGTGCCGCATCGGCCGAACGCTGGGCGAGTTCGCGGACCTCCTGGGCAACGACGGCAAAACCTTTGCCCGCCTCGCCGGCGCGCGCCGCCTCGATGCCGGCGTTCAGCGCCAGAAGATTGGTCTGGAAGGCGATGTCGTCGATCACCTCGATGATCTGCTCGATACGCTGCGAGGCCTGCTCGATACGCTCCATGGCGGCGACGGCATCGCCGACCACAGCGCCGGAATTGTCGGCCGTCCGCTTGGTGGCAGCCACCACATTGTTCGCCTCACGGGCACGCTCGGCGGAAGAGCGGACCGTCACGGTGATCTCCTCCACAGCGGCCGCCGTCTCTTCGAGGCTTGCCGCCTGCGCCTCGGTACGCTTGGAAAGCTCGTCGGCGGAGGCGGAGACTGCGCCGCTGTTGCGCTGGATCGTCGAGGCGCTGTCGCGGATACCCGATAACGTATCCTGGAGCCGCAGGAGCGAAGCGTTGAAATCGACGCGCAACTGTTCCAGCCGGCCGACGAACGGCGTGCCGATCGTCTGCGAGACGTCACCCTGCGACAGGCGCCCGAGGCCGGCCGCCAGCTGGTTGACGGCAAAGTCGATCTGGCCGTCGAGCGAGCGCTTGTCCGCATCGTTCCTGGCGCGTTCGGCATCGCTCAGCGCGCGCTGCTCGGCCGCCTGCGTTTCCAGATCGCGTTTGGCGCGGGCGCTGTCGCGGAAGAGCGCCAAGGCCCGGCCGATCTCGCCGAACTCGTTCTTCTTCTCGGTGCAGGGGATCGCTCCATCGAGATTGCCCGAGGAGATCGAATGGACGCTCGCGGTCAGCGCCTGCATAGGCTGCACCGACAGGCGGATCGTATAATAGGCGAGAACACCGACGAGCAGCATGACGATGGTGCCGGCGCCGAGAACCAGCATCTGCAGTTCGTTCAAACGCTCATAGTAGACTTCCATCGGAATGCCGATGAAGAGAAGGCCGACATTGGCGTTCGATGCGCTCTTGATGGGGAAATAACCGGTCATGAACTTTCGGCCGAAAAGCTGCGCCTGGCCATAATAGGCCTCGCCCTTGGCGAGAACCGGCTGGGCGGGATGATCGGCGGCGAGCTTGGTGCCGACGGCGCGGTCGCCGTTTTCCTTCTTGACGTTCGTGGATATGCGGACGTAGTCGCCGCCTTGTTTCTGGAAGATCGTGGCAACGCCTGCGATCGATTGCGCCGTCCGGTCGACCAGCGAATGATCGGCAAGGGCCGGAATGGCGTCTTCCGTGACGGCCGTAAGCTGATTGTCCTTCAGCTCGATCTTTGCCGCCTGATCGGCCGCGCCGTAGAGGACGGCCATCGCGCGGGTGGCGTCCCTGGCGTCAGCGACGGCCCCGTCCATGACATGGCCACTCAGATTGTAATAGGTCGCGCCGACGATGGCAGCCGTGCTGACGGCCAGCAGAAACAGCGTGATCGCAACGATCTGACGCACGATCGACGTAGAGAAAAGGCGCAGCATCAAAACCCCCGGCAGAAGAACCAGTGTTAAATTAGACGAAAAGCGTTAAGGAAAATTTTCCGTAAATCAGTGCTGCCGAAGGTATTATTCGCCTGTTTTCAGATATTTGCGCCTATTCACGCGAAAGACCGTCCCTGGCTCTCCACCTATTCTTTCACCGTTCAGATCTTTTCAATCACAGCGCGACTTCCGCACAATAAAATAGAGCGGCCCCGGAGGTCCGAGGCCGCTCGAAAGGGACAGGATCGATCGATGATCAGGCGGCGCGGTAGATCGGCGCTTCGGCCGCACCGCCGTCGATCTTGAACTGCTGGATGAGACGGCGCAGCGAGTCCGCCTCGTCGGCGAGTTCCCGGCTTGCGGCGGTGGTCTCTTCCACCATCGCGGCATTCTGCTGCGTCATCTGGTCCATCTGGTTGACCGTCGCATTGACGCTCTGCAGCGCGTTGGACTGGTCGTGGCTGGCGCGGGCGATCATCTCGACATGCTGGCTGATCGTGACGATCTGGGCGCTGATCTTGGCAAGCACCGTCCCGGTCTCCTGCACGAATTGCGAGCCGGAACTGACCTCGTTGGTCGACTTGTTGATCAGGCCCTTGATCTCCTGCGCCGCGGCTGCGGAGCGCTGGGCAAGTTCGCGCACTTCCATGGCGACGACGGCAAAGCCCTTGCCCGCCTCGCCGGCGCGCGCCGCCTCGATGCCGGCGTTGAGCGCCAGCAGGTTGGTCTGGAAGGCGATCTCGTCGATGACGCCGATGATCTGCTCGATCTGGCGCGAGGCCTCTTCGATGCGGCTCATCGCATCGATTGCGTTGCTGACGACGACAGCGGAATCATCAGCGCTGCGCTTGGCCTGGCGGACGATCTGGTCTGCATCCTTGGCGCGTTCGGCCGACGAGCGCACGGTGACGGTGATCTCGTCGACGGCGGCCGCGGTCTCTTCGAGCGAGGCGGCCTGCTGCTCGGTGCGCTTGGAGAGGTCCTCGGCCGACTGGGCCATCTGATTGCCGTTGCCCTGGATCAGTTCGACATTGTCGCGGATCTGGCTCATCGTCGCCTGCAGGCGCATCATCGAACCGTTGAAATCCTGGCGCAGCTGTTCGAGACGGCCGATGAAGGGCGTTTCGATCGTCGTCGAAATGTCGCCTTGCGACATGCGCTCGAGGCCGGCGGCGAGCTGGTTGACGGCGAATTCGATCTGGCGATCCATTTCGCGTTTTTCCGCGTCGTTGCGCTGGCGCTCGTGTTCGGCGGCGGCGCGTTCCTCGTCGCTCTGCTCCTCGATGCGGATCTTCGAGATGGCGTTTTCCTTGAAGATGCCGAGCGCGCGGGCCATGTCGCCGATTTCGTCGTAGCGCTTCTCGCCGGAGATGCTGGTGTCCAGCGCCCCTTCCGCGATGCGGCGCATGGCGGCGGTGATCTGGCTGATCGGGCGCTGCAGCGTCAGCACCAAAGCGATGCCGCCGAGGATCGACAGGAGGATGCCGAGGCCGGTGGTCATGACGGAGATGCTGTTTGCCTGGGTGCGCTCGGTTCCGGCCGTCTGCTTCTGCAGCTCGGCGAAATCGGTGAGCTTCTTCCAGATATCATCGAGTTCCTGGCGGGCCGCAGCATAGGCGGTGACGCGCTCACCGATCGTCTCGACGATCTTCGAGCCGCCGCCGGAGATGGCGTCGAGCGCCGGCTGGATCGCGCCGGAGATGCCCTCGGCAAAGCCCATGCCCTTGGCGCTGGTGGTCAGCACCTGCATGTCCTTGCCGAGCGTGCCGGCCTGCTGCTGCAGACGCACGAGGTTCTCCTTGCTCGAGTTGGCGAGGAAATCGGAAAGAACGATCTGCAGCGAATAGACGGAATTTTCGAGGCGCCGCGTGTCCTGAAGGACGGAATTGGTCTGGGCGATGCGGCCTTCGAGCTCGGCGAAGCGCTGTGTCGCCTCGCGCATCTTCTGCGTCGCGGTCAGCTGCGTATAGGTCGAGGTCTGGCGGAAGCGCGAAACGAGACGGCCGAGTTCGGTAATGTTCTCTTCGGTCGGGCTGGGCATCTCGGCGATCGTCTTGATGCTGTCGATGGTCGCAGCCAGCGAGTCGATGACGTTCTTCTGGTTGGTGGGGACCGAGATGGCGATCAGCCGCTGGGACTTCATGATCTCAGGCAGCTGTTGCTTGATGTAGGCGATCTTGTCCTCAGGCGTCTGTGGCTTGCTGTAGCCGCTGGCGACGCTGCCGAGGAAATCGCCGCCCTTCAGCAGGCGGTCGGCCGTGCGAAGGGTGATGGTGGCGGCGCCCTCGTCGCGCTGCAGCGCGGTCTGCAGTTCATCGGCCTGGTAGGTGACCGTGAAGCGGGTGCTAATCAGGCTCTTCTGCGCCGCGTCGATCGACTCGTGTAATGCCTGTTCCTGCTCATGCAGCGCCCAGAGCTTGTCGACGACGCCCGAGATGTCCTTGGTGCGGCGCGAAGCTTCCGCAAGGCTGTCGCGGCCGGCGGCCTCTTCGCCCACCTGGTCCAGCGTCGCGTCGAGCACGCCCTGCTGGGTCTTCAGGTCGGTGAGCAGCTTGTCGCGCGCCTGCTGGCTGGTGATGCGCAGGAAATCGTCCATCGAACCGTAGAGGTCCTTGAAGCCGCTCAGCGACTGCAGCACGCTGTTGGATATTTCCATGCGCCCCTGCAGAAGTCCGGAAGCGTAAAGGCCCGTGAGGCCCACGGCCGAAATGGTGACCACGAAGGGCAGAACGAAGATCAGAACCTTCGTCTTGATCCTGAAACGGGAAAGAATCTTATCAATCAACATGGCGTTCCGGGCCTTTCATACACCACTCCTCCGGCAGGCGGCCACATGGCGCCGCCGGGTGCACATCGAGCTGTTCTAAAAATTTACACTGGGAAACCCGGAAGCCAGGCGGCAGTCATTGCCAATTCATTTCCAACAACTTGGAGATGCCCAAATATTCGCGGGCAATTGTGTCAGATTAGATCTTAATTTTCGGATAAGCGGTTATGGCGGGTTAAGCCAAGGCGGTGAAATAGTTGCAAATTGTGGACCGTCATGCCGCAAGCTCGACAATCGCGATGCCGAGGCCTTCGTAGAGCCCTGACGACAGGATCAGATGACGTGTGAGAGCAACAGTGCGAGGCTGGCGGCGGTGGCGCCGGCTGCGAGCATGAGGCAATGCAGGGCGACCATCCGGGCGTTCGGCTTTGCCTCGGCAATTGCGATGGCGCGGGCGCGTCGTGCGTTTCTGGTCATGCTCGAAACCTCACTTCTCATGTGACACAACAATCCAACAAATCGGCTTGTCCGTAAAGCTTAATTTAGGAAGAGCTCTGCAAACCGCCAATTGAGACAGGATGGCGCACCTCTATTAAGAAGTCTTGAATCGATATTGCTAATATATGCAGGAGTGACGTGCAGAAAAACAGAGCTTCAGGCGTATTCGCCCGCGGCAAAACCGGAGGCCCAGGCCCACTGGAAATTATAGCCGCCGAGCCAGCCGGTGACGTCGACGCATTCGCCGATGAAATAAAGGCCGGGCACGGCCTTCGCCTCCATGCTGCGGGAATCGAGTCCTGCCGTGTCGATGCCACCGAGCGTCACTTCGGCGGTACGGTAACCTTCCGAGCCGGAAGGCTTGACCGGCCAGTTCTGAGCGCTGGCGGCAAGGCGCAGCAGCGCCTTGTCAGGCAAGTCCGCCATGTTGCCGGAGATTTTTTCGCGCTCCGCGAGAAACTGCGCCAGCCGTTTCGGCAGGATCTCACCGAGCGCCGTCTGCGGCGACTGGCGTCCATTGCGCTGCTTTGCCGTCTTCAGATGCGCCGCGATGTCGATATCCGGTTCGATCGCGACGACGATCTCGTCGCCTTCGCGCCAGTAGGAGGAAATTTGTAGGATGGCGGGGCCGCTGAGCCCGCGATGGGTGAAGAGCAGCGCTTCCCGGAAAGCCGTCTTCCCGTGCCGGATCTCGGCGGGAGCGGAAATGCCGGCGAGCGGCGCGATGCTTTCGAGCAGGCCGGGATCAAGCGTCAGCGGCACGAGGCCGGGACGGGTTTCGAGCACGGCCAGGCCGAATTGTTCGGCAAGACGATAGGCAAGGCCGGTCGCGCCCATCTTCGGGATCGATTTGCCGCCGGTCGCAACGATGAGCGCCGACGCTTCATAAGCACCCCCACCGGTTAAGACGCGGAAGCCCTCGCCTATCTTTTCAACACCCGCAATCTCGGTGCCGAGATGCAGCGCAGTGCCGGCTGCGCGCATCTCGTCCAACAGCATGCGGATGATGTCCTTGGCGCTATCGTCGCAAAAGAGCTGACCCAAGGTCTTTTCATGCCAGGCAATGCCGTGCCGGTCGACCATGGCGATGAAATCGGCGGGCGTGAAGCGGGCGAGCGCGGACTTGCAGAAATGCGGATTGGCGGAGAGGAAATTCTTCGGACCGGCATGGATATTGGTGAAATTGCAGCGGCCGCCGCCTGATATGCGGATCTTCTCGCCGGGCGCCCTCGCATGGTCGAGGACCACGACGGAGCGGCCGCGCTTTCCCGCGCGGATGGCCGCCATCATGCCCGCCGCCCCGGCGCCGATGACGATGACGTCGCTTTTGCGCTGCAAACCCGTTTCCCCAATCGAAAGTCGCGTCTTCTTTTTCCATCAAAGGGCGAAAGTCAACGTTTGCGCCCCCTCGCCAATTGGCAAAGTCCGGTTATGATGGCGCCACGATCAACCAAACCGGTGTGTCATGTCCCCAAAAAAGACGACGCTGAAGCCTGCCAGAAACGTATCCGCCTCGACGAAAACACCTCCGGACCCCGGATCTCTGCGCGGCGTTGCGAACTGGAAGGAAGCAGCACAGTGGCTGCGGGCCAGGGGCATCGAAGACATCGAATGCATCACGCCGGACCTTGCCGGCGTTCCGCGCGGCAAGATGATGCCGAGCTCGAAATTCACCTCGAACACCTCGCTTGCGCTGCCTTCGGCGATCTATCGGCATACGATTTCGGGCGAGTATCCCGAGGAGACGGAGAGTTTCCGATATGAGCCGCGCGACAGCGACCTGAAGCTGATGCCCGACCTTTCGACGCTTTCTGTCGTGCCCTGGGAGACCGACCCGACGGCGCAGGTGATCTGCGACATCGTCGATTCGGACGGCGGGGAAGTGCCGTATACGCCGCGCAACGTGCTGAAGCGGATCATGAGCCTCTATCATGAGCGCGGCTGGAAGCCGATCGTAGCACCCGAGATCGAATTCTACCTAGTCGCCAAGAATGACGACCCCGACTATCCGCTGCATCCGCCCAAAGGCCGCTCGGGCCGCTCGATCCTCGGCGGCCAGGGCTACTCGATCGCCGGCATCAACGAGTTCGACGAACTGATCGACGATATCTACCATTTCTCGGAGAAGCAGGGCCTGGAAATCGATACGCTGATCCACGAGGAAGGACCGGCGCAGCTGGAGATCAACCTGCGCCACGGCAATCCGATCGAGCTCGCGGACCAGGTGTTCCTGTTCAAGCGCACGATCCGCGAGGCGGCGCTGAAACACGACATTTATGCGACCTTCATGGCCAAGCCGATGCAGGGCCAGCCGGGTTCGGCGATGCATATCCACCAGTCGGTGGTCAATATCGAGACGGGCAAGAACGTCTTCTCCAATCCGGATGGATCGGCCTCGAAGGAATTCTTCCATTTCATCGGCGGCATGCAGAAATTCGTGCCGAGCGCGATGGCGATGCTGGCGCCCTATGTGAATTCCTACCGCCGCCTGCAGCCCGACATGTCCTGCCCCGTCAACAATGCCTGGGGCTACGACAACCGGACGACCGCTTTCCGTGTCCCGGTCTCCGATCCGCAGGCCCGGCGCGTGGAAAACCGGCTGCCGAGCTCGGACGCCAATCCGTATCTGGCGCTCGCCGCCTCGCTCGCCGCCGGCCTGCTCGGCATCATGAAGCAGATCGAGCCGACGGCGCCGACCGAGGATTCGGCCAATGAGGGCTCGATCGACCTGCCGCGCGGCCTGCTGGAAGCGGTGGCGCTGCTGGAAGACGAACCGGCCTTCGAGGAGGTGTTCGGCTCGCAGTTCATCGGCCTTTATGCCGGCGTCAAGCGCGGCGAATTCGAAACCTTCATGCAGGTGATCAGCCCCTGGGAGCGGGAATTCCTTCTGCTCAACGTGTGAGGGGACTGTCATGGCATCGCAAGAGATGTGGCAGAGCCCGATCGCGCCGGGATTGTCCTGGTATCAGGCAACCGTCGGCGAGCGGCCCACCTATCCCGCTCTCGACGGCTCCAGAACAACAGACGTCGCCATCATCGGCGGCGGCTATACCGGCCTGCAGGCCGCCTACCATCTTGCCAAATCGGGCGTTTCGGTGGTGCTGATCGAGGCCTGCCGTTTCGGAGACGGAGCGTCCGGGCGCAATGGCGGCCAACTCGGCACCGGCCAGCGATGGTGGCCGGAAGAACTCGAGGAAAAGATCGGCTACGAACGCTCCAAGGCGCTGTTCGATCTTGCCGAGGACGCAAAGCGCCATCTCATCGATTTCGCCCGTGAGCATCAGATCGAGATCGACTATGCCCCCGGCCAACTCAACGTCGCCCACAAGGCGAGCTACAAGCGCGATTATTATGAAAATGCCGAGATCGCCGCGCAACGCTACGGCTATCCGCATCTCAGCTTCATGGACGAGAAGGAAACGCAGGAAAGGCTCGGTTCGAAACGTTTCCATTGCGGCGTGCGCGATGTCGGCACCGGGCACATCCATCCGCTGAAGCTGCTGGTCGGGCTTGCCCGTGTCGTCGCCAATGCCGGTGCTGCCATCTACGAGATGACCAAGGCAACGGCGGTGCGCCAGGGCGGCGGCAAGGTCACGATCGAAACCGAAAGGGGGACGATCACCGCCGACCGCGCGCTGATCGCCTGCAACGGTTACATCGGCAACCTCGAGCCGGTGACGGCAAGCCATGTCATGCCGATCCGCTCCTTCATCGGCGCCACGGTCCCGCTCGACGGGCATCCCGATGTGCTGCCGGGCGGCGAAGCCGTGGCCGATTCGCGCTTCGTCGTGCGCTACTTCCGCAAATTCGGGGACGGCCGCCTGCTGTTTGGCGGACGCGAGGCCTATACGTCGGACAATCCGAAAGATATCTCGCAGCATATCCGCCGGCAGATCGCCGAGATCTATCCCGCGCTGAAAGATATCGAAATCACCCATTCCTGGGGCGGCAGCGTCGGCATCACCATGCCGCGCCAGCTTTTCGTGCGCGAGGTGATGCCCGGCGTCACCTCGATCGGCGGTTATTCCGGCCATGGCGTCATGCTGTCAAACTATTGTGGCAAGCTCTACGCGGAAGCGGTGCTTGGAAAATCCAGCGATCTCGACCTGTTCAAATCGCTCGATATTCCGGCCTTTCCCGGCGGAGCCCGAATGCGGGCGCCGTTGCTTTTCCTCGCCTTGTCGTGGTTTGCCCTTCGCGACAAGTTTTAGTCCATTTGCGGATTTCCTCTTCGCGGAATTCGCTCTAAAACCGGTGCCTGACAGATTCATTGCACTGCACACTGGCTTTTTTAAATCGATTAGATTAAAAGGGCCGTCAACCAGCCTGATTGAGAGACAAAGCTCATGAGCAGCCAGATCATTCCCGTTGAGCCTTTTGATTATGTCGTCTTCGGCGGCAGCGGCGACCTTGCCGAACGCAAGTTGCTGCCCGCCCTCTATCATCGCCAGATCGAAGGCCAGTTTGGCGAACCGACCCGCGTGATCGGCGCATCCCGCAGCCCGCTGACCCACGAGGAATACCGCAAATTCGCTCGCGATGCGCTCAAGGAACATCTGAAGAAGGGCGAATATGACGACGCGGAAGTGGAGAAGTTTTGCGCCCGCCTCTATTACGTCTCGGTCGATGCCCGCGCCGACAGCGGCTGGGATCAGCTGAAGAAGCTGCTCGACGAGGGCAAGGACCGCGTGCGCGCTTTCTATCTCGCCGTCGCGCCCGGGATTTTCGGCGATATCTCGCAGAAGATTCACGACCATAAGCTCATCACCAAGTCGACCCGCATCGTCGTCGAGAAGCCGATCGGCCGCGATCTCGCCTCAGCCTTGCAGCTCAACGACAATATCGGCCGCGTCTTCAAGGAAGAGCAGATCTTCCGCATCGACCACTATCTCGGCAAGGAGACTGTGCAGAACCTGATGGCGCTGCGTTTCGCCAACGCGCTCTATGAGCCGCTCTGGAATGCCAACTACATCGACCACGTGCAGATCACCGTCGCCGAAGCCGTCGGCCTCGAAGGCCGCGCGGGCTATTACGATACCGCCGGGGCGCTGCGCGACATGGTGCAGAACCACATTCTGCAGCTGCTCTGCCTGACGGCGATGGAAGTCCCCTCCTCGATGGATTCGGAAGCCGTGCGCGACGAGAAGCTCAAGGTGCTGCGTGCCCTGAAGCCGATCAACGCCTCCAATGTCGAGCAGGCGACCGTTCGCGGCCAGTACCGCGCCGGCGCGTCCGGCAACGGCCCGGTCAAGGGCTATCTGGAAGAGCTGGAAGGCGGCGTCTCGAACACCGAGACCTTCGTCGCCATCAAAGCCGAGATCAACAACTGGCGCTGGGCGGGCGTTCCCTTCTACATCAGAACCGGCAAGCGCCTTGCCGGCCGTATGTCCGAGATCGTCATCACCTTCAAGTCGATCCCGCATGCGATCTTCGACCAGGCCGCCGGCCGCATCAGCCAGAACCAGCTGATCATCCGCCTGCAGCCGGACGAAGGCGTCAAACAGTCGCTGATGATCAAGGATCCGGGTCCGGGCGGCATGCGCCTTCGCAACGTTTCGCTCGACATGAGTTTCGCCCAGGCCTTCAACGTCCGCAATCCCGACGCCTACGAGCGCCTGCTGATGGACGTGGTGCGCTCCAACCAGACCCTGTTCATGCGCCGCGACGAAGTGGAGGCCGCATGGCAGTGGGTCGACCCGATCCTGAAAGGTTGGGAAACGACCGGCCAGCAGGTGCAGGGCTATACCGCCGGCACCTGGGGCCCGAGCCAAGCCATCGCGCTGATCGAGCGCGACGGCCGCACCTGGCATGACGATATCTAGGACAACACCGATGGCATCGACCCTGCATTCTTTCACCAGCGCCGCAGACCTCGCCGACAGCCTTGCCGACAAGGTCGCCAACACGCTTTCGGCAGCGATCGCTGCCCGAGGAGCGGCGTCCATCGCCGTTTCCGGCGGCTCCACGCCGAAAGTCTTCTTCCAGGTGCTGTCGACGCGCGACATCGCCTGGGACAAGGTGACGATCACCCTCGTCGACGAACGTTTCGTGCCGGCCGACAATGCGCGCTCGAACCATCTGCTGGTCGATGCCAATCTCTTGCAGAACAAGGCGAAGTCGGCGCGTTTCGTGCCGCTTTACCAGCCGGCGGCTTCCGTCGAGGAGGCCGCGCGGCTTGCGACGGCAAAGAGCGCCGAGATCGGCATCCCCTTCGACGTCGTCATCCTCGGCATGGGCGGTGATGGCCACACCGCCTCGTTCTTTCCCAACGGCAGCAATCTTGCTGAGGCGCTCGATACATCGACGCCGCGCGGCATCATCACCATGGAGGCGGAAGGGGCCGGCGAGCCGCGCCTGACCTTCACCTTCTCCAGTCTTCAGGATGCCGCACTCCTGGTTCTCCATATCGAGGGCGAAGGCAAAAAAGACGTTCTCGCCAAGGCGGAAGGCAGCGGTGACGAGGCAGAAATGCCGATCCGCGCCGTTCTGCGCCGGGCCACTTCCCCGGTCGAGATCTACTGGGCTCCCTGACACGGCCTGACAGGCCGCCGGAACCCGCGAACAGACAGAGACGAACCAGAACAAGGCAGGGATTTTCCATGTCCGCTCACGCACGCATTGCTGCGATCACGAACCGTATTGTCGAACGCTCGAAGCCGACCCGCGAGCGCTACCTGGAACGCCTGCGCGCCGCCGCTTCCAAGGGCGTGCAGCGTTCGGTGCTCGGTTGCGCCAACCTCGCCCATGGCTTCGCCGTCTGTTCCCCCGCCGAGAAGGATGCGCTCGCCGGCGACCGCATCCCCAATCTCGGCATCATCACCGCCTATAACGACATGCTCTCGGCCCACCAGCCGTTCGAGACCTATCCCGCGATCATTCGCGAGGCGGCCGCCCAAGCGGGCGGCGTGGCGCAAGTGGCGGGCGGCGTGCCCGCCATGTGCGATGGCGTCACCCAGGGACAGCCTGGCATGGAACTCTCGCTCTTCTCGCGCGACCTGATCGCCATGGCAGCCGGTGTGGGCCTGTCGCACAACATGTTCGATGCCGCCCTCTTCCTCGGCGTCTGCGACAAGATCGTGCCAGGCCTTGTCATCGCCGCCCTCTCCTTCGGGCACCTGCCATCGATCTTCGTTCCGGCCGGTCCGATGACGACGGGCCTGCCGAACGACGAGAAGTCGCGCGTGCGCCAGCTCTTCGCCGAAGGCAAGGTCGGGCGCGCCGAGCTGCTGGAGGCGGAATCGAAATCCTATCACGGACCCGGCACCTGCACCTTCTACGGCACGGCCAACTCCAACCAGATGCTGATGGAGATCATGGGCTTCCATATGCCGGGCTCCTCCTTCATCAATCCCGGCACGCCGCTGCGCGAAGCGCTGACGCGCGAAGCCGCCAAGCGGGCCTTGGCGATCACCGCGCTCGGCAATGAATTCACCCCGGCCGGCGAGATGATCGACGAACGCTCGGTCGTCAACGGCGTCGTCGGCCTGCATGCGACGGGCGGCTCGACCAACCACACGCTGCACCTCGTCGCCATGGCGCGGGCAGCCGGCATCCAGCTCACCTGGCAGGACATTGCCGAGCTTTCGGAAATCGTGCCCCTGCTTGCCCGCGTCTATCCGAACGGGCTTGCCGACGTGAACCATTTCCAGGCGGCCGGCGGCATGGGCTTCCTCATCAAGGAACTCCTGAAGCACGGGCTCGTGCACGACGACGTGCGCACCGTCTTCGGCCAGGGTCTCGAAGCCTATACGGTCGATGCCCGTCTCGGCGAAAACGGCACAGTGCTGCGCGAGCCGTCGCCGGAGAAGAGCCACGACCCCAAGGTGCTCTCCAGCATCGAGACGCCCTTCCAGGCGAATGGCGGGCTGAAGATGCTGCGCGGCAATCTCGGCAAGGCGGTCATCAAGATCTCCGCCGTCAAACCGGAGCGTCATATCATCGAGGCGCCGGCGATCGTCTTCCACAGCCAGCAGGAACTGCAGGACGCCTTCAAGGAAGGCAAGCTCAACCGCGACTTCGTCGCCGTCGTGCGCTTCCAGGGACCGAAAGCGAACGGCATGCCGGAACTGCACAAGCTGACGCCGCCGCTCGGCGTGCTGCAGGACCGCGGCTTCCGCGTGGCGCTCCTGACCGACGGGCGCATGTCCGGCGCATCCGGCAAGGTGCCGGCGGCGATCCACGTCACGCCGGAAGCGGTCGACGGCGGCCCGATCGCCCGGATCAAGGATGGCGACATCATTCGCCTGGACGCGATCAAGGGCACGCTCGAACTGCTCGTCGATGCAGCCGACATGGCCGAGCGCGAGCCGGTGACCGTCGATCTCTCCGATAATGAATTCGGCATGGGCCGTGAGCTTTTCGCCCCGTTCCGCCGCGCCGTCGGCGCTTCGGACCAAGGCGCGAGCGTGCTCTTCCACTGAGCAGAAGGCTCGGCACAAAGAAAAACCCGCGTGGCGCAAGAAGCACCCCGCGGGTTTTTCATATCGTCAGCCCAGGACTATCCGTCAGGCGCGGATATCGAGAACGTAATCCTTGTGCGCCGGATGCGTGCTGTAAACGAAGATCTTGTTCAGCTCCTTCTGCGTCAGCAGACGCAGGAAGCGGACTTCGATCGTGTTGTTGGCATTCACCTTCATCAGCAGGCAGCCGACCTTGGTGATGCGGGCATCCGGAATATCCAGATAGAACTGCTTCGGCAGGCTGAACTGGGTCAGAATCGCGAGCGTCGCGCTGCTCATCGAGATCCGGACGATATCGCAACGGCGCGAGGCCGCGTGCATGACGCCCTTTTCCGTATATTCGATGCGCGCGGCATTCATTGTGTCCTCCATTTTGAACCGCGCCTCGCGGTCATACATGAAGGATTCTTCCTTGCTCAGGAAATGAGACCTTGGCTGTGACGGATTGGAAGCGGCCACTTGCTTATCCCCCTCATAAATTGACTAGGAAAAGGTAGCAGCTGATCTTTAACAGAAAGTGAGAATTCGCCCCGCCAAGTATAATTCCCCGGACTACTCCCCCAAAAATGGCCGCCTCATTTCCGGTAGGTGTGGCCGGTCGCGTCAAAGAGATGCAACTTCTGCCGGTCGGCGGCAAAGCGCATCCTCTGGCCCTTGTGGACATCATAGATGCCGGGCAGCTTGACGACGATCGGCTCGCCCGGAACAAGGCCTTCGATGTAAAGCAGCGTCACTTCGCCGAGCGCCTCGACGATCGAGACTTCGCCCTCGAAAACATAGTCGGCGCCATCGGCGATCCGCAGATCTTCCGGGCGAACGCCGAAGCTCGCCTGCTTGCCCTTCTCGGACGCGTCGGTCGCCACATCCAATGTCACCGACATGCCGCCGGTCAGCGTCACCGTCGTCTGGCTGCCGGTCGCCGTGATCGTGGCGGGGATGATGTTCATGGCAGGCGAGCCGATGAATTTCGCGACGAAGAGGTTGGCCGGGCGCTCGTAGAGCTCCAGCGGCGCGCCGACCTGCTCGATATTGCCGGCGGAGAGGACGACGATGCGGTCGGCAAGCGTCATCGCCTCGACCTGATCGTGGGTCACGTAGATCATCGTCGTATCGGCCATCTGCTCGTTGAGACGAGCGATCTCGATGCGGGTCGCGACACGCAGCGCGGCATCGAGGTTGGACAGCGGTTCGTCGAACAGGAAGACCTTGGGATCGCGGCAGATGGCGCGGCCGATCGCCACGCGCTGGCGCTGGCCGCCGGACAGCGCTTTCGGCAACCGTTCGAGATATTTGGTCAGTTGCAGGCTTTCGGCCGCCGCCCGGACACGGCGCTCGATCTCCTGCTTGCTTTCGCCGGCGATCTTCATGCCGAAGGCCATGTTGTCATAAACGGTCATGTGGGGATAGAGCGCATAGGACTGGAAGACCATGGCAATGCCGCGCTTGGATGGCGGCACGTCATTGACGAGCATGCCGTCGATATACATCTCGCCGCCGGTGATCGCCTCGAGACCGGCGATCATGCGCAGAAGCGTGGACTTGCCGCAGCCGGACGGACCGACGAAGACGATGAATTCGCCCTGCTTGATATCGAGGTCGATACCATGGAGAACATCCACGGAACCGTAGGATTTGCGGATGTCCTTCAGTGTCAGTCCAGTCATTTCTCTCTCCCCTCCTGATCCTTAGGCGAGACGGGCGAAATACGCCCCCCAGGCCGGAATATCGATCTTGTCGCCATAGTTGTTGCTGGTAAAGCCATGGCCCGTCAATGCCTGCCATTCTCCCGCAGGCAAAGTGACGCCGGTCTCGGCCGGGCTCATGTTGAAGATGCAGAGCAGCTTCTCATTGCCATATTCGCGGGTGAAGACCAGCGCTTCGTCCTGCTGCTCCTCGAATTCGATCTCGCCCTTGGCGAAAGCCGGGTACAGCTTGCGGAAAGCGATGAAGCGGCGGTAGTGCTCCAGCACGGAATTTTCGTCGCCCTGCTGGACGCTGACCGCCCGCAGAATATGCTCGACCGGCACCGGCAGCCAAGGCTTGACGCTGGAGAAACCGCCCTGGGCGACCTGACTGTCCCAGACCATCGGCGTGCGGCAGCCGTCACGGCCCTTGAATTCCGGCCAGAACTGGATGCCGTATGGGTCCTGCAGGTCCTGATAGGCGAGATCCGCCTCTGTGAGGCCGAGTTCCTCACCCTGATAGATGCAGACGGAGCCACGTAAAGCCAACAGCAACGAGGCATAGAGCTTGGCAAAAGCGTCGTGATCGGCGACCAGCCCACCCCAACGGCTGACATGGCGCACGACGTCGTGATTGGAGAAGGCCCAGCAGGCCCAGCCATCCGGTGCGGCGGCTTCGAAATCCTGCATCACCTCCTCGACACGCTCCGGCGTCAGCGGATCGGGCGCCAGGAATTCGAAGGCGTAACACATGTGCATCTTGTCATTGCCTGACGTGTATTCGCCGACGATCTCAAGGCCGCGCTGGCTGTCTCCCACCTCGCCGACCGCGGCAATCGCCGGATATTCCTCGAGAACGGCGCGGAAGCGCTTGAGGAAGGCGAGATTCTCCGGCCGGTTCTTGTCGTAGACATGCTCCTGGAAGTTATAGGGATTGACCGCCGGCGCGGTCGAGGCGTTGCGCCGCTCGGGAGCAAGTGCGGGATTGTCGCGCAGCAACGGGTCGTGGAAATAGAAATTGATGGTATCGAGGCGGAAGCCGTCGACGCCGCGATTGAGCCAGAAGCGCACGACATCGAGCAGACGGTCCTGCACCTCCGGGTTATGCAGGTTCATATCCGGCTGCGAGGTCAGGAAGTTGTGCAGGTAGTATTGCATGCGCGTCGGATCCCACGCCCATGCCGAGCCGCCGAAGATCGACAGCCAGTTGTTCGGCGGCGTGCCGTCGGGCTTGGCATCGGCCCAGACATACCAGTCGGCCTTGGCGTTGGTCTTGCTGGAGCGGCTCTGGACGAACCAGGGGTGCTGATCCGAGCTGTGGGAAATGACGAGATCGATCATCACCCGGATACCGAGGCGATGGGCTTCTGATATCAGCGTATCGAAATCGACCAGCGTGCCGAAGATCGAATCGACGTTCTCGTAATCGGAGACGTCATAGCCGAAATCGCGCATCGGCGATGTGAAGAAGGGCGAGATCCAGATGGCATCGGCGCCGAGGCTTGCCACATGCGGCAGGCGGGCGGTGATGCCCTTCAAGTCGCCGATGCCGTCACCGTTCGAATCCTGGTAGGAGCGCGGATAGATCTGGTAGATCACCGCGCCGCGCCACCAGTCCTTGTCGGCGGTCATGATCGATTGGGGAGCCACGTTCATGGGATATCCTGTCTGAAGTCACGTTCGGAAATGGTCAGCCTCCCTTGACCGACCCGGCCAGCAGACCGCGCACCAGATAGCGCTGCAGCCCAAAGAAGACGAGCAGCGGCACGATGATGGTGACGAAGGCTGACGCCGTCAAAATCTCCCAATTGCCGCCGCGCGAGCCGAGCAGCGCGTTCAGGCTGCCGGTCAGCACGAGATGATCCTTGTCGGTGCCGAGGAAGACCATGGCGACGAGCAGGTCGTTCCACACCCACAGGAACTGGAAGATGGCGAAGGAGGCGAGCGCCGGGAAGGATAAAGGCAAAACAATGCGGGTGAAGATCTCGAAATCGCTCGCGCCGTCGACGCGGGCGGATTCGATGATCTCCTTCGGCAGGCCGGCGATATAGGCCCGCAGGAGAAAGATGGCGAGCGGCATGCCGAAGGCGGTATGGGCGAGCCAGATACCGGGATACGTTTTCGACGGCTGACCGAGCATAGTGCCGACCTCGTTATAGAGGCGCAGCAGCGGGATCAGCGACATCTGCAGCGGCACGACGATGAGGCCGACGACGAGCGCAATCAGCAGCGCCCGGCCGGGAAATTCCATCCAGCTCAGCGCATAGGCGGCGAAAGCGGCGATCAGGATCGGGATGATCGTCGCTGGGATCGTCACCGTCAGCGAATTGATGAAGGACTGGCCGATGCCTTCGCCAGTGAGAACCGTGTTGTAGTTCTGCATGGTGAATTCCGGCGGCGCGGAAACGGACACGTAGATGCGACGCGGTCGCTCGTCGGGCGAAAAGGTCGCGTTCTTCATGTAGCGATAGCTGCCGTCGCTGTTGATCTGCAGCGTTTCGCCGTCGCCGAGATCGGCGGTCGCGCCCGCCTCGAAAGCGGCCGGCTGCTGCACGCGGTTGCCGAAGGCCTTTACCGAGCGGCCTTCCTGTCCTTCCAGCACATTGCCTGAAATGACGTAGTTGGCGCCTTCCTGCTTTTGCTGGTCTGACGTGCCCAGGCGGACGGCGACGGTCTGCGTCGAGCCGATGAAGGACGTCCACCAGCCGGAAACGACGATCTGGTCCTTGTCGCGCAAGGCGCTGACGAAGATGCCGAGCGTCGGGATGAGCCAGATGATGACGATCAGCAGAACGGCAAGGTGAACGAAGAGGCGGGCGGGGCCGATCTTGAAGTAGCTTCCGACAGCGGTCATCTCAATGGCCCTTCAATTCGCGATTGGCGCGGCGCACGTTCCAAACCATGATCGGCGTGACGGCGAGCATGATGATGATGGCGATGACGGCGCTTCGGCCGGAGTCGCCGCCGCCGCGGAACATCCAGTCGAACATCAGGTTCGCCAGAACCATGGTCTGCCACTGGCCGTTGGTCATGGTCAGCACGATGTCGAAGACCTTGAGGACGAGGATGGTGATCGTCGTCCAGACCACGGCGATGGTGCCCCAGACCTGCGGCACCATGATGCGCCAGAAGATCTGCCAGCCATTGGCGCCGTCGATGACGGCGGCTTCGATCGTCTCCTCGGGAATGCCGCGCAGCGCTGCCGAGAGAATGACCATGGCAAAACCGGTCTGGATCCAGATCAGGATGACCATCAGGAAGAAATTGTTCCAGAAGGGCACGGAGATCCACACTTCGGGCGTGCCGCCGAACAGCTGGACGATGGCGTTCAGGAGGCCGATCTGGACGTCGTTGCCGCCGCGATACTCATAGATGAACTTCCAGATGACGGACGCGCCGACGAAGGAGATCGCCATCGGCATGAAGACGATGCTCTTGGCGATATTGCCCCACCAGATGCGGTCGGTCATCACGGCGATGACGAGGCCGAAAAAGGTGCAGGCGGCCGGCACGACGGCGAGCCAGAGGATGTTGTTGAAGATCGACTGGCGGAATTCGCGGTCGCCGATCGCCCATTTGTAGTTGGCGACGCCGACGAATTGCTGGCCGGTGCGGTCGTAGAAGGAGAGGATGAAGGTGGCGACAACCGGATAGACGAGATAGACGAAGAGCAGGAAGAGCGCCGGGCCGATGAACAGCCACGGCCGGATCAGTGCGCGGCGGTTGAGGTTGCGCGATGCGGCGCGGATGTCGCCATCGCCGACCGGTAGGGCCAGATCCAGAATCTTGTTCGAAAAATAGAAATAGGCCGAGCACGCGAAAACGGCGACGACCACGACGCCCAAAGCGGACACTATCTGCAACAGCATTACGTCCCTCCCCTGCTTCCCCTGATCTTATTCAGACCGGCTTTTCTTCTGACGGATCGAGGCCGGTCATCGTCAACCCGTTTGCATTGCCCAATCGCAACATATCCCGCGATGGCCGGGCTCTTTGCGAACCCGGCCAGTCATGCAGGCCATGCCGCCGGCAAACCGGCGGCATCGTTTTGGAAGATTACTTGATGCCGTCCCAGGCGCTCTGGATTTCGCCAGCGGCCTCTTCGGCAGACTTGCCGCCGACGAAATCGACCATGCCCGTCCAGAAGGCGCCGGCACCGATCTTGCCCGGCATCAGGTCGGAACCGTCGAAGCGGAATGTGGTGGCCGAGGTCAGGATCTCGCCTTCCTTCTTCATCTGCGGATTGGCATAGGCCTCGGTGCTAACGCCCTTGTAGGGGGTCAGGAAGCTCGACTGCGCCATCCAGACTTCATGCGCGATCGGGGTCTTCAGGAAGTCGATGAAGGCACGGGCGGCCTTCGAATCCTTGGTGATCGAGACGAGCGTGCCTGCGCCGAGAACCGGCTTGCCGAGTTCCGGATGCGAGGCATAGGTCGGCATGTAGAAGAAGTCGGCGTCCTGGCCGAGCTTCGTGCCTTCAGGGAAGAAGGACGGGATGAACGAGGCCTGATGGTGCATGTAGCACTTCGGCGGAACGGCGAAGAGGCCCTTCGGGCTGTCGCGGAAGTCGGTCGAGGCCACGGCCGCGACACCACCATCGACATATTTCTCGTTCTTGGCGAACTTGCCGAATTCATCGATCGCGGCAACGACGGCCGGATCGGTGAACTTCAGCTCGTTGGTCGTCCACTTGTCGTAGGCTTCCGGCGGCTGGGTGCGCAGCATGATGTCCTCGACCCAGTCGGTCGCCGGCCAGCCGGTCGCGCCGCCGGAACCGAGACCGATGCACCAGGGAACGCCGCCATCCTTGACGATCTGATCGGTCAGGGCATGCAGTTCTTCCATGGTCGTCGGAATCTTGTAGCCGGCTTCCTCGAAATTCTCCGGCACGTACCAGACGAGCGACTTGACGTCGGCCTTATAGGGGAAGGCGTAGAAGGCTTCCTTGCCGTCCTTGCCCTTGTAGGTGCCGTAACCGACCCAGCTGTCGCCGGCGCCGTAATTGTCCTTGATCCACTTGGAATTGTCGTCGCCGAGCGGCGTCAGGAAGCCCTTACCGGCGAGATCGGCCAGAAGGCCCGGCTGCGGCAGAACGGCGATGTTCGGCGGCGAGCCCGCCTGCGTATCGATGACGATCTGCTGTTCGTAGTTTTCCGAAGAGGAGTATTTGGCTTCGACGCCGGTCGCTTCGGTGAAATAAGCGAGAACGCTCATGAAGAAGGCTTCGTCCTCACCGCGCCACGGTCCGAAGATCGTCAGCGGCTCGCCCTTCAGATCGGCATGAGCGGCCTTGAATTCATCATAGCTCTTCCAATTGAACTTGGCATCCTGCCCGGGCGCGAACTTCAGATCGGCCGCGGACGCAGTACCGGCAAAAAGCGCCGCGACGGCAACGCCCATCAAAAATGACTTTTTCATGTGATCAACCTCCCATCACAATCCCAACCGCACCGAATTCCCTCAAAAAGGATTTCAAAGCGCTTTGACACTTAAACTCATTCCACTTTCGGCGGAATAGAGTCAAGTGATTTCACGAAAACTCACTATAAACATGCGACTTGGAGCGCCTTGCATCCTGCCGGATTCACAAAGGACACTCTAAGCCTTTGAATCTACGTATCGTGCGCCTCGAAAATCGATTCCAATTTTCGAGCCGATGCGCTAGCGCTGTTCGACAGCGCCTCTTGGGAAATATGGAGCGATTTTTCTTGAGTCAAGCGCATCAAATGATACATAATTGAAAGCGCTTTGGGCGCTGGAGGGCGACTAGCCTTTATCCAGGTCCAGGGCGAGCCGGGAGCGTAGCAGGTGAATCTCAAACAGCTATCGGAATTGCTGGGACTTTCGCAGACGACCGTGAGCCGGGCGCTCAACGGCTATCCCGAGGTCAACGAGGCGACCCGGGAGCGCGTGCTCCAGGCTGTCAAGGAAACCGGATACCGGCCGAACAAGGCGGCGCAGCGCCTTGCGACCGGCAAGGCCGGCTCGATCGGCCTCGTCATGCCGACCGCACCCGGCCATCAATCCGACGTGCATTTCGGCGAGTTCTTGGCCGGGCTTGGCGAAGAGGCCGTGCGCCACGATTTCCACTTCGTCATCATGCCGGCCGACCCGGATGACGAGGTGGCGGCGCTCCGCCGCCTTGCGATCAGCGGCAATGTCGATGCACTGTTCGTCGCCTATATGCGCGGCCACGACCCACGGCTTCCCATGCTGAAATCGCTCGCCATACCCTATGTCGTGCACGGCCGCTCTTTCGGATCGGAGCCGGATTACCCTTTCGTCGACATTGACAATGAGGGCGCCTTTTACGATGCGACGCGGCTCCTGCTGCAGCTCGGCCATACGCGCTTTGCGCTGATGAACGGACCGATGCATCTGGATTTCGCCATCCGCAGGAAGAACGGCGTCATCGCCGCTCTTGGCGAGCGCGGCCTGACGCTCGACGAAGACTGCACCAGCCACGCGCTGATGACGGACGAGCAGGGTCTGCTGGCGATGGAGCGCTTCCTGGAGCTGCCGGACCGGCCGACGGCAATCCTCTGCTCCAGCACGGTGCTGGCGCTCGGTGCGATCCGCGCCGTCAACCAGGCGGGCTTGCGGCTCGGCGAGGATATTTCGCTGATCGCCCATGACGACGTGCTGCCGCTCTTGAAGCCGGAAAGCTTCTCCGTGCCGCTGACGACGACGCGCTCCTCGTTGCGGGCAGCGGGCGTACGCATCGCCCAGCGGCTGATCGGCACGGTGAAACAGGCCGGCCCCTTCCCCGACCAGGAGCTCTGGAAGACCGAGTTGATCGTCAGGGCCTCGACCGGCCCTGCGCCGCAGCAGCCATAATCATCAGAACTGCGGCGGCGTCTGTCCGGCAGTGCGATGGGCAGCGATGACCGTATTGGCCATCAGCATGGCGATGGTCATCGGGCCGACGCCGCCTGGAACCGGCGTGATGGTGCTGGCGATCTCGGAGACTTCGCGGAAGGCCACGTCGCCGACGAGCCGGGTCTTGCCCTCTCCCTTGTCGGGAGCCGGCACGCGATTGATGCCGACGTCGATCACCGTCGCGCCCGGCTTGACCCAATCGGCCTTGACCATCTCCGGCCGGCCGACGGCGGCGACCAGGATATCGGCATTGCGGCAGACCTCGGCGAGGTTCTTGGTTCTCGAGTGCGCGATCGTCACCGTCGCGTTGGCGTTGAGCAGCAGTTGCGCCATCGGCTTGCCGAACAGGTTGGAACGGCCGATGACGACGGCATTGAGGCCGGACAGATCCTCGCCATGGGTGCGGCGCACGAAGACCATGGCGCCGGCCGGCGTGCAGGAGACCAGGCCCGTCTTCAGATCGCCGGTGGCGAGCTTGCCGGCGTTGACGACGCTCAAGCCGTCGACATCCTTTTCCGGCAGGATCGACTGGATGATCGGCTCGCTGTCGAGCGGCTTCGGCAGCGGCAGCTGCACCAGGATGCCGTGGATCGACGGATCGACGTTGAGGGTGGCGACGAGGGCTGCGAGTTCCTCCTGCTTCGTTTCGGCCGGCAGCGTATGCTGGACGGACTTGAAGCCGCACTCCTTGGCCATGCGGCTCTTGGAGCCGACATACGCGTGGCTTGCCGGGTCGTCGCCGACGATGATGACAGCAAGACCGGTGGTCACGCCGCTGCTCTTTTCCAGCGCTGCCGTCGCACTCTTGACCGTTTGGATTACGGATGCAGCTACGTTCTTGCCATCGATTACTGTCGTCACGCGTCTCTCCGCCTTGTTTCGCGCCAATCTATGGATGTTCGGCGGGCGCCGATTGCCCGCTAACGCCCTATCCTGTCCGAAAGCGGCAGCGCAATATCAAACTTGCAAGGAAATGTTTCGTTCAGCGCAGCGGCTGCCGCGCATGAACACGAAGCCGGTCACGCAGGCCGGAGATTTCGGAGCGCAAAACCTCCACCTCATCGGCCGGCGCGGAATGCTGCACAGGCGCCGGCAGCGGTGGGACTTGCGGCTGGAATACTGCCATATCCTTCCCTGTGGGATCGGCGGCGCGCTTGCGCAGCCGCAGCAGGAAAGCCCCGGCAAGGCCTATCGCGAGGCCCGCCGCTGCACCGGTAAGCGACCGGACGGCCAGGCCATCGGTTTCCGATACCGCTGTTGCCAACGGCGGCTTCAGGAGAACGATACGACCGTCGGTGGCCGTTTCCGCCGCGGCGGATGTTGCTTCCTCCAGGCGCGAGCGGGCAGCATTCGCCTTTTCCCGCAACTCGGTCAGGCGTGACAAATCGACGCCGGTGTCCCGGCTCTGGGCGATCAGCGTGTTGCGGCGGTCATTCAGGCCCTTGCGGGCATCGACGGCAGCCTTGGCAGCGGCATTGGCGACCTGGGCAAGACGAGTGAGCTCCTTGCCCATATTCTCCTTCAGACCATCGGTTTCGGCCTGCTGCTGCAACAGGCGCGGATGGCGCGGGCCGAGTTCAGTGGAAAGCTGCGCCAGCGCCGTTTTGGCGACGGCATATTTGTCCCGCCAGTCCTGCAGCGCCGGCGAAAGCATATCGGCGGGCAACGAACCGCCGAGCACTTCGGCAAGTTTTGCCGCCTTCAGCCGATCGGCCTGGGCCTTGGCGGTCAGGATATTCTGGTCGGCCTCTTTCAGATCGGCATCGAGCCCGTCGATCTGGCGGCGAAGGTCGATCGCCACCTTGACATTGCCTTCGCCGCTTTTTGCCGTGAAAGCGGCGAGCTCGGCCTTGGCGTCATCGTAGGTCTTGCGCAAGGCGGCATCGGTCTCCGCGTTGCCGCCTCGCCCGTCTCCGCCGGCTGCTTCGGCAAGCCTTGCCGCGATGCGCGTGGATTTGCCGCTGTCGCCGGTCGTCACTCTCACCAGGATCGTGCCTGCGGCTGCATCTGGCAGGATCTCGACCGCATGTTTCAGCGTCGCCTCGGCGCGCGAGGCCGGATCGGCGGCGGCGCCGGTCGCCGACAGGAGATCGAGTGCGACGCCCAACGCGTTTGCGCTTGCGCCGGCGAATTCAGGATCGCGATCGAGCTTCAAGGCGGCGACCGTCGATGCGACCATCCGCGCCGACAACAGCCCCTTCGCGGCAGCCTGCGTGAAGGCGGCCCGGCTTGCGGCATCCGTCTTTACCGCAAGCGTCGTTTCGGCACGGTAAAGCGCAGGCGAGGCCGGCATCAGCAGAGGGAAGCCTGCGCCGAGGACCGTCGCAGCGGCGACCATCGCGGCAAGACCGAAGTGTCCCCTACCGCGCCGCGATGCTGCCGGCCGGGCTTCGGCGGGCTCGTCGTAACCTGCGGCCGGCGGTTCGATTGAAATCACCGGCTCGCCGGCCGGGGCGATCTGCTCTTCATAACGCGCGGCGTCCTGCGGAAGACGATGGCCGACGTCGTTGGCGGCATGCAGACGATTGCCGAGGATGGTTTCGATGCGATCGACCAGCGGCGCCGTGCGCGCAGCCCTCGCGCGCTGCTCTTCGAGCGCGCGGCCAATGGCGCGCAGCAGCTCCGCCTCCGGCGGCGCGATATCCGGCCCTTTCGGCTGGGGCAGTCGATACGGATCGTCATCGGCGCGCCGGCCCGCGCCTGCGCGATCGTGGAAACTGCTTCTGGCCCTGATATCGTACATTGCGCCACATCTCATGCACATGATGGCCGAGTTCGCTCATCCGCACGAAACGCAGATGATTAAGCTACTCTAAATATTCATGGCAAAGAAATGGTTAACCGCAGCGGCAAGAAACGACAGTGCCGCTTTCAGACGCCCGACGGGCGCTGCATTATCCGCTCGGTCAGCTTGCCTTCTTGTGATCCAGACGCGGCTGTTGCGGCGCGCTGGTCTGCTCTTCGGGATAGCTGAGCATTCTTTCACGCCGGCGGAAGCGGTAGCGCAGGACATGATAGAGGAAGACGGGGATGCCGATGATGTAGCGGCGCCAGAGGCGGGCCGGCTCCTGTATCAGGCGATAGGCCCATTCCATGCGCATCATCCGCACCGTCTTCGGGGCGCGCGGAACGGCGCCGGAGACGAAGTCGAAGAGCGCGCCCACCGTCAGCACCAGACGCGCATGATCGGCGCGGATATTGTCGTGAACCCATTTCTCCTGCAGCGGCGTTCCCATGCCGACGATCAGGATGTCGAGCTTCTGACGCTCGATCTCCTCGATGACGGGGCCTGAATTGACCTTGTCGAAGTAGCCGTCGGAAACGACGACGAATTCGTGCCAGGGCGTGTGCTTGCGGAAGTTTTCCGCCGCCGCCTCGATGACCGAGCGCGTGCCGCCGATGAGGCCGATGCGGCGCGGAGCCTCCATGAAGGTGAGGAAAGCCGGCACGAAATCGGTGCCGTTGAGATTGGCGGGAAACGGCCCGCCATGGGCAATTTGCGATGCGATGTTGAGGCCGATGCCATCCGGCAGAACCAGATTGTGCGACATGATCCGATAATATTCGTCGTCGCGCAGGGCCGTCAGCATGTTATGGGCGTTGACGAAGCAAACCACGGTCTGGCCGACGGGAATGGAGGCCAGCTCGTTGATGAAAACGAGGGCATCGTCCCAGCCAAGATCGCACACCGGCAGATCGAAGATCGTCCGCCGCGATGCGAGCACCGCGAAGTTTGCAATCAGATTCATCCCAACCTCCTGCCGAGGGTGCGTCATGCGCCCGACATCCCGGAAAACAAGCCCACATTTCCGCAACGGAGGTCTCGAAAAGGACCGGTCGCGTCACGCCGGGAGGGCGTCGCTCCCGAGGGGAGGCAGCGCAGACCAAGCTGTGACGTCTGATATAACAGGACTGGTTCAAACAACCCTTAGGAAAATCCCTCGGATTTCCCTACTCGCATAAGTGGTTTATTAACCACAAGCGCCAATGCAAAACGGCGCCCTTCAGCGCCGCTTTCGTCGATGATCGATAAGACCTTAATGCGCGGCTGGCGCCGGCGCTTCCGCTGCCGGCTCGGTCTCGACGATCTTGACGGGGTTGCCCACTTTCGTCGGCTTGCCGGCGGCGCCTTCCTTGACATCCTCCTTGGAGAGATAGTCGAGCTGTTCCAGCATCACTTCGGCGACATATTCGCCGCCGAGGCGCTCGTTCATGCCCTTCTTGATCTCCTCGCGGAAGGCCTGCGGATCGAAGGATTTGAGGTGAGCGATATCGACCATCTTGTTGCCGACGAGCAGGCTGAAAAGCTCGTCCGTCGTCATCTCGGTCAACGGCAGCGTCACACCCTTCAGCATCTCCTTGTTCATCATGAAGGAAACGCGGCCAAGGAAATAACCGGTGATCGCACCGTCGCCGATGATCGGGACCGTGATCGTTTCACCCTTGACCAGCTCGAGCGTGCTCTGCTTGGAATCCGTTGCCACAGGCGCCGGCGCAGTCGCCAGGTACACCGAAAAATAGACGGAGGCCAAGGTGATGGCGCAAACCCAGACACCGGTGAGGACGAGCTTGATCATCAGTTTCCACGCGCGGCGAATTGTTCCTGGGAATAGGTGCCGTCAGCATCGGCATCCTGAACCGCATTCTTCAGGAGGTCGGCCACGGCGCGAACTGCTTCGAGATGCGCTTCGACGCGGCGGGCATTGAGAACCAGCTTCTTCTTCAGGCCGTGCAGCTGATCGAGGTGGGCAGCGGCGAGCTCGGCCGGATCGGTATCGCGGAAAAGCATCGACAGCTCGTAAAGGCAGCGGCTCTTGTGCGCGTTGGAGACCTTGAGGTCGAACTGCGGATCACTGCCGATCCGGGTGTTCTCATTGTCGATGATCATTTCGAGGCGTCCGAGAACGGATTTGATCCTGTATTCGTTCG
Organism: Rhizobium sp. BR 249; assembly: GCF_047445895.1. Classification (NCBI taxonomy): domain Bacteria; kingdom Pseudomonadati; phylum Pseudomonadota; class Alphaproteobacteria; order Hyphomicrobiales; family Rhizobiaceae; genus Rhizobium; species Rhizobium sp. BR 249. The sequence goes on from NZ_JARWKX010000018.1 coordinate 121,926, forward strand.
AAACTATTTCCATTGTACCCTCGGTTATGCGTCGCTTGCGTTCTTGGCTTCGGCAGTCGGCGTGCCAAAGGTCTTGCGCTGGAAGTCGTCGATCATGCTGAGTGCGGTATTACGGTCGCGGTCATCGGTCGAGGCATTGACGATCTTGCCTTCCTGCCGGCGCAGCTGTTCGCTGTACATCTGCTTGGCGATGCCGATGCCGTCACCCTTGGCCATGGTGTTGCCGAGCTGCTCGGCCATCATGCCCTTCCAGATATCGCCGGTCGCACCCTTGCCGTAGACGTCTTCGCTTTCGCTGGGCAGCATGGACTTGACGAAATTCTGCAGAACCATCGCCTCGAACTTCCGGTAGCTTTCCGGAACTTCCTCGGTCTTGGTGCGATTCTGGATGTTGGAAAGGCCGCTCTTCTGGCCGATATGGTCGAGAACGTCCACGGTATTGGAGAAGCCCTTGCCGTTCTCGGCGAGGCTCGTGGCGGCAAAGGCCGCACGGTTTGCCTTCAATTTTTCCTGGGCCACCTGAACCTCCATGGGGTCGGCAGCTTTGACAACGTCCAGGACCAGATCACTGGGGGGCGAAATAGCCACGTTACAATCCTCTAAATTAAGATCGTAGCGATTATGGTTTTTGAAGCTTGCTGGAGGCTGGCGTTGCGAATTGCTGGTCGATGACATCATAGACCGCATTGTCGTCGGCCTCGCGGCGCTCGGCCTCCAGGGCGTCCTTCATGCCCTCTTCCAGGCGATCGCCCTTGGCGCGCTCACGGCTCAGCCGCATCTCATGGACCTGCTGCATGCCGGTCAACTGCTGGTCCTTGATGGTGAGCCTGCCGAATCGGTCGGCGTAATTCTGCGAGAAGGCGTGATGGACGGGGTCCATCGAGCCGAGCGCAAGGATGACATCGTCCATCGCGGCATTGACCTCGACGCGCTGGCGGCTGGTTTCGGCCAGGTCGTTCTCGGCCATCCGTTCGATGTGGCGCTGTACAGAGAGGAGGCGCTTCAGCTTTTGGGAACGGCTCTTTTCGATCATGCCCGCCTCATCGCCCGATATAGATCGAATCGAAGGACTGGCCGAACTGACTGACCAGCGCCGCAATCGAGAAATAAATCAGGAAGAGCCCACCGAGCAGCAGGTACGGAGTTGAGATGAAGTAGACCGGGATCTGCGGCGCCAGCTTGTTGATGAAGCCGATCGAGACGTTGAAGATCAGGCCGTAGATCAGGAAGGGGCTAGCCAGCCGCAGCATGATGTAGGTCGTCTGTTCCAGCGTATCGGTGAAGGAGATCAACGTCGAGCGCATCTGCACCAGTCCGCCGAAAGGCATGGTCGTGTAGGAATCGATCAGCGCACGGAAGACGATGTGATGAAAATCCATGATGAAGAGAATCATCATGCCGGCAAAGGTGATAAAGGCCGAAAGGCTGGTTTCCGGCGTGTCTTCGATGACGTCGGCAGAACCCGGCTGGGTGTAGCCGACCATCATGGCGAGGATCGAGGCGGCGAACTGCATGCCGAGCGTGTAGATCCTCGCCAGCATGCCACTGGTGTCCGGTTTAAATTTGGTGGACAAGGCGCACGGTGTTGATTCTACTCGTATTCGGATGTTTGGCGACAATCCCGGACACGAAAGAGGGGCAACACCGTGCGGCACGAGAATAGCGTCTTTCATGATCTGTTGAAGCGRATTCCGTGGGCGGCCTTCGAAAGACTTGTGGAGGAGCATGAGGCCGACAAGCACGTGCGGCGACTGTCGACGAAGAGCCAGTTGGTCGCGYTACTCTACGGCCAGCTTTCCGGGGCCGTCAGCCTGCGCGAGATCGTCGGCGGCCTGCAAAGCCACAGCAGCGGTCTTTACCATCTCGGCGCCCGCCCGGTGTCACGTTCGACCCTTGCCGACGCCAATGGCCTGCGCCCGAGTGCGGTTTTCGCCGAGCTGTTYGCGCAAATGGTGTCGCGCGCCGGGCGTGGGCTCAAGCGGGCCGTCGGCGAGGCGGTGCATCTGATCGACAGCAGCAGTCTGCGCCTTTCCGGAGCGGGATCGGATTGGGCACGCTTTTCCGATCAGGCCTGTGGCGCCAAGGTTCACGTCGTCTAYGATGCCAATGCCGAACGGCCGATCTATGCGGCGGTGACRCCGGCCAATGTCAACGACATCACCGCCGCCAAGGTTATGCCCATCGAGGCGGGCGCCACCTATGTCTTCGACCTCGGCTATTACGATTTCGGCTGGTGGGCGAAGCTCAATGCCGCCGGCTGCCGCATCGTCACGCGCCTCAAATCCCATACCAAATTGGCCGTCACCGAGGAAAGAGCGGTTAGCCTGGTTGGAACCATCCTGTCGGATCGGGTCGGCCTCCTGCCGCAGCGCATGGCGAAAAGCCGCAGGAACCCGATGAGCGTGCCGGTTCGGGAGGTCTGCGTGCGGATCGAAACCGGCAAGATATTGCGCATCCTTTCCAACGATCTCGATGCTCCGGCTGAAGAGATCGCCGCGCTCTACAAGCGCCGCTGGGCGATCGAGTTG
>NZ_JARWKX010000019.1:0-123603 GCF_047445895.1 Rhizobium sp. BR 249
TGTCGGCCCCCTCCCTCAGCGCGTCAAACCTCATTTGAGGCCCTGAGCGTCCCAGCTGCGGGCGTGGGTCGGATCATTCCGCTGTCGCGGCTGCAGCTCATCGAGACTGCGCGCAAAACATAGGAAGGTCCTGCCTGCGAAGACCCATCATGCGGCGGCCGTGTGCCGACCGCGCAGACAACCCTGCTCCCGGCGCTGGACAGCTTTGAAGACAACATCGCCCAACCAATCGAATCCACCGCGCTACGCCGTCCCCAAAAGCGGCGCCGATGCCTAATGACAAAACAGCCTTGACTAAGGCAATGCGATTAGACAACCGCTGCACACTTTTGCGCGACATGCTCTAATCGCCGTCCAATCATTGCAAACCTCGCAGCGGCCGCCCCGGAAGGAGAGATCAACCGTGGCGGCCGCCGCTTGACGGAGGCATGTCGCCCTCACGTCAGTAATTGCATCCCGATCCGTTGGTCGGCGCAAAGCCGTAGTTGCAGGTGTTGCTCAGGCGCTGTGGCCGCTCGACCGAGCCGGTATAGCCGTCGAAGGCGCGTGGGGGATACCAATAGCCGTTAGAACTCTTGCGATAGCCGGCCCGGGCACTGCTGTAGCCGCGGTATCCGTTGAGAGACGGTATCTTGCTCTGCGCGACTTGTTGCAGCAGGCCTGGCGAGGCCATGACCGGCGGTATCGCCGGGTGGATGGGCGCGGCGCCGACGGAGTCGATCCATGCCAGCGATGCAAATGTAATCAGGCTGGCTCGCAGTAAACTCTGTACTATTTTCTGCCTCATGGCGATTTCCCCGATGGCGCGGTGTTCGCCGAACCTGAACGGTGTCTGTCGCGTATCGCGCCCCGATGTCGATGAGGCCACAGGCTTTTCAGGATGTCGATTGCCCGAAAGGATGAAATCCGCAGTGCGGGCCACGCAAAAACGGATTCACCCGCTGCCGAGCGCGACGCTATAGATGCCATGAAATGCGAAGCCGCCCGACGCGTTCCGGACGCATCGGGCGGCTTTTATTCTCATCCGTCGGACGGATCAGATCAGTTCCATTCGCGGATATCGACGAAGTGGCCGGCGATCGCCGCTGCGGCCGCCATGGCCGGCGAGACGAGGTGGGTGCGGCCCTTGAAGCCCTGACGGCCTTCGAAGTTGCGGTTCGAGGTCGAGGCGCAACGTTCGCCCGGCTTCAGGCGGTCGTCGTTCATGGCGAGACACATGGAGCAGCCCGGCTCGCGCCAGTCGAAACCGGCAGCCTTGAAGATCTTGTCGAGGCCTTCGGCTTCCGCCTGTTCCTTGACGAGGCCGGAGCCCGGAACGATCATGGCGTTGACGGTTGAGGCAACGGTCTTGCCTTCGACGACCTTGGCGACGGCGCGCAGGTCTTCGATGCGGCCGTTGGTGCAGGAACCGATGAAGACACGGTCGACGCTGATATCGGTCATCGGCGTGCCCGGCTTCAGGCCCATATAGTCAAGCGCACGCCACTTGGAGGCACGCTTCGTCTCGTCCTGGATTTCATCCGGGTTCGGAACGGTGCCCTGAACGGAGACGACGTCCTCCGGCGAAGATCCCCAGGAGACGATCGGCGGCAGTTCGGCGGCGTTCAACTTGACGATACGGTCGAAATGAGCGCCCTCGTCCGTTTTCAGCGTGCTCCAGTAGGCGATCGCCTGCTCCAGCGCCTCGCCCTTCGGTGCGCGCGGCTTGCCCTTGATATATTCGAAGGTGATCTCGTCGGGGGCGATCAGGCCGGCGCGGGCGCCGCCTTCGATCGACATGTTGCAGATCGTCATGCGGCCTTCCATCGACAGCGCGCGGATCGCTTCGCCGGCATATTCGATGACATAGCCGGTGCCGCCTGCGGTGCCGATCTCGCCGATGATGGCGAGAACGATGTCCTTGGCGGTGACGCCTGCCGGCAGCTGGCCATCGACCTGCACCAGCATGTTCTTGGCCTTTTTCTGGATCAGCGTCTGGGTGGCGAGAACGTGCTCGACCTCGGACGTGCCGATGCCGTGGGCGAGAGAGCCGAAGGCGCCATGCGTGGAGGTATGGCTGTCGCCGCAGACGATCGTCATGCCCGGCAGGGTGAAGCCCTGTTCCGGCCCGATGATATGGACGATGCCCTGGCGCTTATCGTTTTCCGAATAATATTCGACGTTGAACTCGGCGGCATTCTTGGCGAGCTGCTCGACCTGAATGCGGCTTTCCTCGTTCTTGATGCCGAGATGGCGGTCGGCCGAGGTCGGAACGTTGTGGTCGACGACGGCGAGCGTCTTTTCCGGCGCACGGACCTTGCGGCCGGACATGCGCAGGCCTTCGAAGGCCTGCGGCGAGGTGACTTCGTGGACCAGGTGGCGGTCGATGTAGAGAAGACAGGTTCCGTCTGCCTGTTCGTCGACCAGATGATCGTCCCAGATCTTGTCGTAGAGGGTACGCGGTGCGCTCATGGCGTTAAGTCCGTTTTTTGAAGCTTTGGAAAATCGGAAAAAGCGGATCAGGCTCCGCCGGCCGTCATTCGGTCAACGAAGTCGGCTGTTGAGCGCACCGGACACGCAGGCAAAGAACCGTGCCGGCAGGCGATAATGATCCTGCAGCACGAAAATATGCGCGCCAATGCAACTGAACTTGGATTCCATGGCGCTGGATATAGCGATTTTTGATCGAAACGGCAATTCGAATCGTGAGGCGGATTACCGCCGCGGCATCTGCTTCATCTTCTTCTCGATCCGCCGCAGCGCCAGCGACAGGCCGATCGTCAGGATCAGGTAGATATAGGTGACGATCGAATAGGTCTCGAAGAAGCGGAAGGAGCCGGAGGCATAGACCTTGCCCATCTGCGTGATGTCGGCGACTCCGAGGACGGAGACGAGGGACGAATCCTTCACCATCGAGACGAAGTCGTTGGAAAGCGGCGGGAAGATCACCCGGATCGCCTGCGGGAAGACGACGAGCCGGAAGCGACGGTAGCGTGAGAGACCGAGCGACTTGGCCGCCTCGATCTGGCCGATATCGACCGACTGGAAACCGGCGCGGAAGATTTCCGCAATGAAGGAGGAATAGCCGATCATCAGCGCGAAGATCGCACGCCACATCAGCGACAGGTCGCGCACGAGGATCGGCTCGGCAATACCTGATTTCACCAAGGGGGTGATCATGAAATTATAGGCCGCAACGAGACCAGGTGCGCCGACGAAGGCGATGTAGAAGAGCAGCACCAGGATCGGAATGCCGCGGATGATCTCGATGTAGAAGCGGGCGATCTGGCGCAGCACGATACTGTCCGCCAGGCCAAGCAGCGCGATACCGAGACCAAGCACCGTTGCCAGCACGAAGGCGACGAGTGTCACGAACACGGTAATGCCGGCGCCATTCACGACGGTCCGGAAGACCTGCGCGTAAATGTCGTTGGTGACGATCACGACGGCGAGAATGATGCCGATCAGAACGAGGACGGCCAGCCACCACGGGCGGTCGTCCTTCTCCTGTCGCGGGGATGGTGGTGGCGCCATCTGCGATCGCTCGGGGGATTATTCGCCCATCTTGTAGTCGAGGAACCACTTCTTGTTCAGCGCATCGAAGGTGCCGTCGGCCTTCAGCGCTGCGATGGCGGCATTGACCGGGGCGACGAGATCGGAACCCTTCGGGAAGATGAAGCCGAAGTCCTCGGTGCCGAGCGGCTCTCCGACCACCTTCAAGGCGCCGTTCGAGGAATCGACATAGCCCTTGGCGGCGACGCTGTCGGTGAGGACGAGATCGACGTCGCCTGTTTTCAGCGCCTGCACGGTTGCGCCGAAGGTTTCGAAGAGCTTGATGCGCGGGTTCTGTTCGTTGCCGTCGAGGATTTCATAGACGGCAGTGTAGAAAGGCGAGGTGCCGGGCTGGGCGCCGATCAGGCCGTCCTTGAATTCACCGAAGGACTTGGCGTCGGTGAAGCGCTTCTCGTCTCCGCGCACCAGCATGAACTGCTGCGAGCGCAGATAGGGATCGGAAAAGTCCACCTTCTGCTTGCGGTCTTCCTTGATGGTGATGCCGGTCATGCCGATGTTGTACTGGCCATCGGAAACCGCCTGGATCATCGCGTCCCAGCTGGTGTTCTGATATTCGACCTTGAAATTCAGCCGCTTGGCGATTTCGTTCATCGCATCATATTCCCAGCCGATCGCCTTGCCGGATTTCGGATCGACGAATTGCAGCGGCGGATAGGCGTTCTCGGTGACGACGACGACGCTCTTGCCGCCGAGATCGGGCAGTTCGGCAGCCGATGCGGCGAAGGGCAGAAGAGAAAGGGCGGCGAAACTTGCAAGAACGGTACGGCGAAACAGCATGGAACGGCTCCAGAATTGAACGGGAAAATTGTCACGGAAGATAGGTGTGAGGCAAGGCCGCCGGCTGCACGGACGCGCAAAAAATAGAAAAGGCGATCCGAAGACCGCCTTTCCACGAACAGAATTTTGCGCAGATCTTATTCTGCTGCGGCTTCCGCTGCGGCAGCTGCTTCAGCAGCGGCCTTGGCTTCGGCGGCTTCTGCTGCTGCCTTTTCGGCGGCGAGCGCCTGGGCGGCTGCAACCTTTTCAGCTTCGATGCGTGCCTTTTCCTCGGCGATGGCGGCGCGCTCGGCGTCGTTGAGCTTGCGGGCGCGAACGCCGGTGTCTTCAACGATACGGGCGGACTTGCCGCGGCGATCACGGAGGTAGTAGAGCTTGGCGCGACGGACCTTACCGCGGCGAACGACGTCGACGCTTTCGATCATCGGCGAGTAAACCGGGAATACGCGCTCGACGCCTTCGCCGTAGGAGATCTTGCGGACCGTGAAGTTTTCCTGCAGGCCGCCGCCGGAGCGGGCGATGCAGACGCCTTCATAGGCCTGAACGCGGGTACGGCTACCTTCCGTGACCTTCACGTTGACGCGGACGGTGTCGCCCGGGGAGAATTCGGGGAGGGTGCGCTTGGCTTCGATCTTGGCGGCCTGTTCGGCCTCGAGCTGCTGAATGATGTTCATCGTCTTAACCTTTGGTTCTTCTGAAACAGCCAGAGCGCTCGACACTGATCCTTTGGGTTAGCCTCGGGATTTTGCCCTTTCAGGGCGGGAGCGGATTCGCCATTCTTTGTTTGCTGGCAGACGGGGCTAACCCCATTTCCGCGTGCGCCAATACACCAAAGGCCGGGGCTTGTCATCCCTCGCACGACATTTTTGTGAAAAGGCCGGCGAAATCAGCCGTTTTTCTCGGTTTTCGCGCTATCGAGCAGGTCCGGCCGCCGTTCCCGCGTCAGCCGCACCGCTTCCTGGTGGCGCCATTTCTCGATGGCGCCATGGTTGCCTGATGTCAAGATGGAGGGGATTTCCCGGCCTTCCCACTCCTGCGGCCTGGTATAATGCGGATGTTCCAGCAGCCCGCCTTCGAAGCTTTCGTGCAGGCCGGAAAGATCGTTGCCCATGACGCCGGGCAGGATGCGGATGATCGCATCGAGCAGGGTCAGGGCCGCCGGCTCGCCGCCCGACAGCACGTAGTCGCCGATCGAGACCTCTTCCAGACCGCGCGCCTCGATCACCCGCTGGTCGACCCCCTCGAAGCGGCCGCAGACGATGATGACGCCTTCGCCCGCTGCAAGTTCGCGCACGCGCTCCTGCGTCAGCGGCCGGCCGCGCGGGCTCATCAGCAGGCGCGGCCGCGCGTCATTTTCGCAGGCGCTGTCGATCGCGCGGGCGAGAACGTCTGGTTTCAGCACCATGCCGGCGCCGCCGCCGGCCGGGGTGTCGTCGACCGTGCGGTGCCTGTCGGTGGCGAAGTCGCGGATCTGGACCGCATCCAGCGCCCATTGCCCGCGCTCCATCGCCTTGCCGGCGAGCGAGAAGCCCAGATGTCCCGGAAACATCTCCGGATAGAGTGTCAGTACGCTCGCCCGGAAAACCATGGCGTCACTTCTTCTTTTTCGGCTTGTCCGGCGTGAATTTCGGAACCTCGTCCGGGTCGTCGACCAGTCCCGCCGCCAGCGGATCGATCAGCAGCGTGCCGGCTTCGAGGTCGATCTCCAGCACCGAGGCTTCCGAGAAAGGGATCAGCACCGGGCGCTTGCCCGGACCCTTGAGTTCCAGGAGATCGCCGGCGCCGAAATCGAAGACGCCGGTGACGGTGCCGTAGCTGACGCCCTTGTCGTCCCGCGCCTCGAGCCCTTCGAGATCGGCATAGTAGAACTCGTCGTCCTCCAGTTCCTCGTCGGGCAGGTTGTCGCGCTCGATATAGAGTTCCAATCCGTTCAACGCCTCGGCTGCGTTGCGGTCGTTGACGCCGCGGAAGCGGACGACCACGACATTCTTCATCTCGCGGATTTCGAGGACTTCGAAGCTGCGTCCGTCCATGCTGTGCAGATGGCCGTAGTCGCCGAGTGCTGCCGGATCGGCCGTATAGGCCTTGGCGCGCACTTCGCCGCGCAGGCCCTGCGCGCCGCCGATCGTTGCCATCAGAACGGGGTTTTCAAGCTTTGTCATGGGTTCCTTCATGTGAAGCCGGAAAGACAGGCCTCTCATAAACGAAGTGCGGATAATTGGAAACGAAAACGGGCGGCATGTCGCCATGCCGCCCGTGGGATCAAGGGGATGTCCCGATTATTCCGCGGCGTCGGCAGCAGCGGCGGCGTCAGCGGCCTTCTGAGCCTTTTCGGCGGCGCGTTCCTGGGCGCGCTTGCCCGGCTTTGCCTTGATCGGGTTGTTCTTGGCTTCGCGCTTGGCAACGCCGGCTTCATTGAGGAAGCGCAGAACGCGGTCGGTCGGCTGGGCGCCGTTGTCGAGCCAGTGCTTGATGCGCTCGGCGTTCAGCTGAACGCGCTTCTCGTCGTCCTTGGCGAGCATCGGGTTCCAGGAACCGAGGTTTTCGAGGAAGCGGCCGTCACGCGGGCTGCGCGCATCGGCGAGAACGACGTGGTAATACGGACGCTTCTTGGAGCCACCGCGGGCGAGACGAATTTTCAGTGCCATGTTCTTTACTCCTTAGGCTTTTCTTGACCGCTTCGTAGGGCGGTAGGGTTATCGGGCCGCGGCGCTCTGTTCAGCGTGATCCGCAGCGATCTGCTCATGATGCCGGATGACTTCCTTGATGACGAAGTTCAGGAACTTCTCGGCGAAATCCGGGTCCAGATTGGCGGCTTTCGCCAGCTGGCGAAGGCGTTCGATCTGGTATTCCTCGCGCGCCGGGTCGGCCGGCGGCAGATTGTATTTGGCCTTCAGCACGCCGACCTCTTTGGTGCAGCGGAAGCGTTCGGCCAGCATGTGCACGAGAGCGGCGTCGATATTGTCGATCGACTGACGATAGCTCGCGAGCTGGGCTTTGACGTTTGGATCAATCATGGGGCAAGCGATCCTTTCACTTCTTCTTCGGCAAGCCGGGCAAACCCGGGAAACCACCGCCAAGACCCGGCAGCTTCGCGCCGCCGAGGCCCGGCAAACCACCCGGCAGACCGCCGAGACCGGGCATACCCCCACCCGGCTTTCCAAGCCCCGCCGCTTCCGCCTGCTTCTGCAGGGCTTCGAGCTGGCGAGGATCGATATTCGAGAGATCGGGCATGCCGCCCATGCCGCCGCCAAGCCCCATCTTGCCGGCAAGGCCGCTCATCATCTGCTTCATCATGCCGCCTTTGCCCTTGCCGCCCATCATCTTCATCATGTCCGCCATCTGGCGGTGCATCTTCAGAAGCTTGTTGATGGCGGCGGCATCGGTGCCGGAGCCGGCGGCGATGCGCTTCTTGCGCGAATGCTTGAGCAGGTCGGGATTGGCGCGCTCGGCCTTGGTCATCGACTGGATGATGGCGATCTGGCGGCCGAAAAGCTTGTCGTCGAGGCCGGCTGCGGCCATCTTGTCCTTCATACCGGCCATGCCGGGCATCATGCCCATGATGCCGCCCATGCCGCCCATCTTCTGCATCTGGCGCAGCTGATCGGCGAGGTCGTCGAGATCGAATTTGCCCTTGGCCATCTTGGCGGCCATGGCGGCCGCCTTCTCGGCGTCGATGTTTTCAGCCGCGCGCTCGACGAGCGAAACGATGTCGCCCATGCCGAGAATGCGGTCGGCGATGCGGCGGGGATGGAACTCCTCGAGTTCGCTCATCTTCTCGCCGACGCCGATCAGCTTGATCGGCTTGCCGGTGACGGCGCGCATCGAAAGGGCCGCGCCGCCGCGGCCGTCGCCGTCCATGCGGGTCAGCACGAGGCCGGTGATGCCGACGCGTTCGTCGAAGTTGCGGGCGAGATTGACGGCGTCCTGGCCGGTGAGGCTGTCGGCGACCAGCAGGATTTCATGCGGGTTCGACTTCTTCTTGATGTCGGCCATTTCGACCATCAAGGGCTCGTCGATATGGGTGCGGCCGGCGGTGTCGAGAATGACGACGTCATGGCCGCCGAGCTTGGCCGCCTGCACGGCGCGGGCGGCGATATCGGTCGGCGACTGGCCTGCGATAACAGGCAGTGTGTCGATATTGGCCTGGGCGCCGAGTTGGCGAAGCTGCTCTTGCGCGGCCGGACGGCGCGTGTCGAGCGATGCCATCAGCACCTTTTTCTTGTCGCGCGTCGACAGCCGATTGGCGATCTTGGCCGTCGTCGTCGTCTTGCCCGAGCCCTGCAGGCCGACCATCATGACGACGACGGGGGCCGGCGCATGCAGATCGATGCCCACACCTTCGCCGCCCAGCATCTCGATCAGTTCGTCATGCACGATCTTGACGACCATCTGGCCGGGCTTGATCGACTTCAGGATCTCGGCGCCGACAGCCTTTTCACGCACGCGGTCGGTGAAGGAACGTACGACGTCGAGCGCGACGTCGGCTTCCAGCAACGCGCGGCGAACCTCGCGCAGCGCTGCGGAAACATCGGCTTCCGAAAGCGCGCCACGGCCGGTCAGTCCATTCAGAATGGAGCCAAGACGGTCCTGGAGGTTTTCAAACATCGGCTCTTCCTTGATACGTTTCGGGCGGGTTCGATATGCCCGGAAACGTCGTGCTTTTCCTTGACGAAAACAAGACGCAAAGCCAAAAAGCACCCGAGGGCGCATCGCGCTGTCGGGTGTTGACCTCCGGGATCTCGAAGTCCCGGTCGGCGGCTCGGAGTCATGCGGCTCGTCGCGGATTGGGCGCGATAAACAGGAAAGCGGCGGGAAAGTCAAGGCGAATGCGCCGGGACGACCGCGTCGCGGGCTTTCGTTAGCCCATGTGACATGGATGTGCGCGGCTAAAATCCGGCTGGCAGTTCAAATTCGCCATAGCGGCCAGTTGCAAAATATTCTGCTTATGATTCTACTTTCTACTTAAGTGCATCCTGTAAAAATGATTCGTGAATATCCTTGATGCCGGATGATCCGGCGGAGATATCGAATGATCAATGCTGATATTGAAAGCTGGGCGCTGGCACGGGCCCACCATATTGTCCTCAACGAAGGCCTTAGTCTTGCTAAAGCGGCACAGGATCTGGACCGCAAACGGTCCCGCTCGCTGGTCTACGAGCTGAGAAAGGTCATCACCGCCGCTATCGTCGAGGCGCATGCCGCCTCCTTCGATCCTCAGGGTGCGCGCCCCGAAAGCTAAACACGACGATATGTGTTCAGCGCCCAAGTGTGGAGAGGCGCGAATGCCATCTCACGGGCAGGGTGTGGGCAGGCCCGCATTGCGCCGCAAGAACGGTGATGAGCCTGACGACGGATTTATTCGAAAGCGATTACTTCGGTCCGCTTCCGATCAGGACATTGCGGAGCATGTCTGTCATTGCGCCGGCTAGGTCTTCGGGTGCAGTGACGCGCAGGTTATGCTTGTAAAGACTGTCGGTCTCCCAATTGATCCCGATAGCTGCTAGCAGTATGCGATCATCTGCTTCTATGCGCGCAATAACGGTACGTAGATGATCGATCAAAAAATTGGGTCCGTTTTCATGCAGCGTGGAATCGTCGACGGGAGCGCCGTCCGAGAGGACTATCAGAATTTTGTGCTTCTCCGGCCTCTGATATAAGCGGCTTGCTGCCCACTCGAGCGCTTCACCATCGACATTTTCCTTTAACAAGTCCCTTCGCAGCATGTCCTTGAGGACGTAGCCCAGCGCGGGTGGCCCTCTCTTATCTGCCGACCGATAAACGATGTGGAGCAAGTCGCATAAACGGCCCGGGTATTGAGGACTTCCTCGCCTCTTCCACAATCTACGTGATTGGCCTCCTTTCCAGTCTAATGTTGTAAAGCCCAAAATCTCTACCCGGTAACCGAGACGAGACAGGAAATCGCAAGCAATCTCTACCGTAGCCGCCGCCAATAGTATCGATTGGCCACGCATAGAGCCTGAATGATCTACTAGAATGGAAACGACAGTATCTTGTCGCTCATGTTCCGATGTCGCGTCTCTTATAGATCCCGTTGTTTCCAATGCCTGTAGGTTGGCCGTTGTGCGCCATGAATTGAGCGACGTTTCAAATGTCGTCCAAGCATCATCAAGTGCGGTTGCATCATCAGGGCTCAGCGGGGCCAATACCTCCTTCAGACGTGTTGCATCGACAACGACGTCGAAATCGCGTGTGAAAACCGAGTAAGTATCCGCGGCTTTTGACCCGGCTCTTTTTAGGGCCCGGTTGAATAATGATTTAAACATGATTGAGATCGAATTTCATTGGCGACAAGTTTCAATCGCGAGCCTATCGAATTTTTACCAGGTTTCAATCTTCTCTAAGGTTTTGAAGGAAGCCATTTGGATTCCGGAAGTTGCGTGATGGCATGCCACGAGCCTTCCCCACTGGTAATTCCCTCGCGTTTCCGCCATATACAGCGGAAAGACGGACGGAATGATATCATGAGCGCAACGGTCGAATTCGCGAGGATGAACGGGCTTGGCAACAAGATCCTGGTCGTCGACATGCGTGGGCGGCCGGATAAGGTGACGCCTGCTGCGGCAATCGCGCTCAATTCCGATCCGCAGACCGAGTTCGACCAGATCATGGCGATCCATGATCCGAAGGCCGACGGCACCGACGCTTTCATCGATATTCTGAATTCCGACGGCTCGAAGGCGCAGGCCTGCGGCAACGGCACGCGCTGCGTCGTGCAGGCGCTTACCGCCGAAACCGGAAAGAAGGCCTTCACCTTCCAGACGGTCGCCGGCATCCTCAACGCCGTCGAGCACGAGGACGGGACGATCTCCGTCGATATGGGCCGGCCGGTCTTCGATTGGAACAGAATCCCGCTGGCGGAAGAATTCCACGATACGAGCCGCATCGAACTGCAGATCGGCCCGATCGACAACCCGGTGCTGCATTCGCCCTCGGCAATGTCGATGGGCAATCCGCACGCGATCTTCTGGGTGGACAGGGACGTGATGTCCTATGATCTCGCCCGCTTCGGGCCGTTGCTCGAAAATCATCCGATGTTTCCGGAGCGCGCCAATATCACGCTGGCGCAGGTGACGTCGCCGACATCGGTGACGACGCGCACATGGGAGCGTGGTGCGGGACTGACGCTTGCCTGCGGTTCGGCCGCCTGTTCGGCCGCCGTCAGCGCGGCGCGCACCGGCCGCACCGGCCGCAAGGTCACGATCAACGTGGCAAGCGCCAAGCCGCCGGCGACACTTTCCATCGAATGGCGCGAGCGTGACGATCACGTCATCATGACGGGACCGGCGGAATGGGAATGGTCGGGCCGGGTCGATCCTTCGACCGGCCTGTGGTCGCGCGACGGCACCCGAGAGGTCGAGGCGCAGTGAGCGGCATCGAGGTCATTACCTTCGGCTGCCGCCTCAACACATATGAATCCGAAGTGATGAAGGCGCAGGCCGAGAAGGCCGGGCTCAACAACGCCATCCTGGTCAATACCTGCGCCGTAACCGGCGAGGCCGTGCGCCAGGCCCGCCAGGCGATCCGCCGGGCGCGGCGCGACAATCCGCATGCCCGTATCATCGTCACCGGCTGCGCCGCGCAGACGGAAAAACAAACCTTCGCCGCCATGGCCGAGGTCGATGTGGTGCTCGGCAACGAGGAGAAGCTGACGAGCGCCTCTTATCGCAGCCTGCCGGATTTCGGCGTTTCGGCCGAAGAGAAGCTCCGCGTCAACGATATCATGAGCGTCAAGGCGACGGCGCCGCAGATGGTCAGGCACATCGACGGCCACGTGCGCGCCTTCATTCAGGTGCAGAACGGCTGCGACCATCGCTGCACCTTCTGCATCGTCCCCTATGGCCGCGGCAATTCCCGCTCCGTGCCGATGGGCGCGGTCGTCGATCAGGCGCGCAAACTCGCAGACAGCGGTTATCGCGAGATCGTGCTGACCGGGGTCGACGCCACCAGCTATGGCGCCGATCTGCCCGGCGCGCCGACGCTCGGCCTTCTGGCGAAGACGCTGCTGAAACAGCTCCCTGAAATCCGTCGTCTGCGGCTTTCCTCGATCGACAGCATCGAGGCCGACGCCCATCTGATGGACCTCATTGCCGACGAGGCGCGTTTCATGCCGCATCTGCATCTATCGCTGCAGCATGGCGACGACATGATCCTGAAGCGGATGAAGCGCCGGCATTCGCGCGCCGATGCGCTGCGTTTCATCGAGGAAGCGCGCCGCCTTCGCCCTGAAATGAGCTTCGGCGCCGATGTGATCGCCGGTTTCCCGACGGAAACGGAAGAGATGTTCGCCAATACAGTGCGGCTCGCCGAAGAGGCTGGCATCGCGCATCTGCACGTTTTCCCCTACAGCCCGCGTCCCGGCACGCCCGCCGCCCGCATGCCGCAGCTCGACCGGTCGCTCATCAAGGATCGCGCCGCACGGCTGCGCGCCACTGGACATAGGCTGCATCAATGCCATCTCGATGGCATGATCGGCACCCGGCAGTGGCTGCTTGTCGAAAACAACGGCCTGGCGCATACGGAAAACTTCACGTTGGTGGCAGCCGCCGGACTTCGTCCCGGCGAACTTGTGCCGGCCACGATCACCGGCCACAATGGCAAGCATCTCGACATGCAATTGACGGCCGCAGCGGCCTGACTTTCACGGAATCTCCATGGCGCTCAGTTTCATCAAAAAGGTCTTCACCTTCGGCAAGCCGGCTGAACAGCCCGTGCCTGAAGCCGTCGAAAGGGAGCTCGAGCCGCGCTCGCGCGATGAAGACCTGCCGATTGCGGATGATCCCGTTCTTCCCGAGGAAATGGAGACTGCGGGCGGCCCTGCTGCCGATATCGTGCAGGACGCTGGGGAAGAGCGTGACGATGCCGCGCCCGCGATCCTGCCGGCTTCGGACCAACTGAGCGACATGGGCGTCGTGCCGTTGTCGCTGCTGGAGGCCGAGGCGGAAGCGGAGGAAGATACCCCCCCTATCCTGCCGGGCGTCCCCCCCACAGGTGGGGGGACTGGGCACGCGGATGCCGATCGCCAGGCAATGGATGTGGAGAGTGAGTCCGCTGCTTCGGATGATGCAGCCAATGTGGCGGAAAACATCGCCGCGAGTTTCCCCCCACCTGTGGGGGGGATGCCCGGCAGGGTAGGGGGGGAGGCTGAGGACCGCGAGCTTTCGGTCGAAACACCCCTGCCGTCACCGGAGTCGATGGAAGCGGCGCCAGCTGTTGAGCCCATCCTCCCCAAAGGCTTCGCCACCGGCCCGAAAGTCGCCGAACCCGAACCCGTTCTCCCGCAGCCGAAGCTCAGCTGGTTCCAGCGCCTGCGCAACGGCCTCGCACGCACCTCCTCGCAGCTCACCGGCCAGATCGCAGCCCTTTTCACCAAGCGCAAGCTCGACGACGAGACGCTGCAGGATCTCGAAGACCTGCTGATCCAGGCCGACCTCGGCGTCGAGACGGCGCTGCGTGTCACCGATACGCTGGCTTCCGAGCGCTACGGCAAGGATGTGACCGGCGAGGATGTGAGCCGGATCATGGCGTCCGAAATCGCCAAGGTGCTGAAACCGGTCGCCAAGCCGCTGCAGCTCGACCTTTCGCACAAGCCGCATGTCATCCTCGTCGTCGGCGTCAACGGCACGGGCAAGACGACGACGATCGGTAAGCTCGCGGCCAAGCTCTCCGGCGCCGGGCTGAAGGTGATGCTGGCCGCCGGCGATACGTTCCGCGCGGCGGCGATCGAGCAGCTGAAGATCTGGGCCGAGCGGACCAATTCCGAATTCATCGGCACCAAGCTCGGCGCCGATGCCGCCGGCCTCGCCTACGACGCCTTCGAACAGGCGAAAGCCCGGAAATGCGACGTGCTGATCGTCGATACCGCCGGCCGCCTGCAGAACAAGGCCGAGCTGATGGCCGAGCTGGAGAAGATCGTGCGCGTGCTCGGCAAGCTCGATCCCGATGCGCCGCATACGGTGCTGCAGACGCTCGACGCCACGACGGGGCAGAATGCGCTGAGCCAGGTCGAGATCTTCCGCAACGTCGCCGGCGTCAACGGGCTGATCATGACCAAGCTCGACGGCACGGCGCGCGGCGGCATCCTCGTTGCGATCTCCGCCAAGCACAAGCTGCCGGTCTATTTCATCGGCGTCGGCGAGGGTGTCGACGATCTGGAGCCCTTCGAGGCCGAGGATTTCGCCCATGCCATTGCCGGGCTCGGGCAATGATGCCACAGATATGCCGCCGAAAGCCTGCAAGGGACGGTCGGGAAACAGGTTTTCAGGAATAGCAGGTTCGAAGAACGCATGACCACCGAAAGCGATATCACGCCGTCCGCGGCCGACCGCCATCATCCGATGCTGAAACTGGCGCTGGAACTCGGGCCGCTGCTGATCTTCTTCTTTGCCAATCTGCGCGGTCAGTGGCTGGTGGAAAAATTTCCCGCCCTTTCCGAACTGGGCGGCCCGCTGTTCGTCGCAACCGCGCTCTTCATGGGGGCGACGGTGATTTCGCTCGTGGTTTCGAAGATCGTGCTCGGCCACCTGCCGATCATGCCGTTCGTTTCCGGCATCGTCGTCGTCATCTTCGGCTCGCTGTCGATCTGGCTGCAGAACGAGACCTTCATCAAGATGAAGCCGACCATCGTCAACGCGCTGTTCGGGGTCGCGCTGCTCGGCGGGCTCGCCTTCGGCAAGTCGCTGCTCGGCTATGTCTTCAATGCCGCCTTCCAGCTCGACGCCGAGGGCTGGCGCAAGCTCACCATCCGCTGGGGCATCTTCTTCCTGTTTCTCGCCGTGCTGAACGAGGTCGTCTGGCGCAATTTTTCGGACGATACCTGGGTCGCCTTCAAGGTCTGGGGCACGATGCCGATCACCATCATCTTCACGCTGGCACAGATGCCGCTGGTGCTGAAGCACAGCCTCAACCCCGAAACGGATGGTGAAAAGTGAGTGCTGCAGACGCCGAATATCGGGTAAAGAACCAGACATTCTGGTTCGTCGCCTGCCTCGCGGTCCTGGTCGCCCAGATCGTCGCCGAACATCTGATGGGCCGCGTGCCGATCTGCGCCTGCGGTTATGTCAAGCTGTGGGAGGGCGGGGTCAATACCAGCGGCAATTCGCAGCATCTGTCGGACTGGTACACGCCGTCGCATATCATCCACGGCTTCCTGTTCTACGGGCTCGGCCATCTCGTCCTGCGCCGCAAGCCGCTGGCGGCAAAGCTGCTTCTGGCGCTGTTCATCGAATCCGGCTGGGAACTCTTGGAAAATTCACCTCTCATCATCGACCGCTACCGCACGGCGACGATCGCGCTCGACTATTACGGCGACAGCATCCTGAACTCGGCGATGGACACCGTCTTCATGTGCCTCGGCTTCTTCTTCGCCTGGCGCGCGCCGGTGGCGCTGACGGTGGCGATCGCCATGTTTTTCGAGATTTTCACGGGTTATGTGATCCGCGACAACCTCACGCTCAATGTGGTGATGCTGATCTGGCCGGTCGAGGCGATCAAGGTCTGGCAGGGCGGGGTTTAGACTTACGAAGCCGGCTTCCCCAGTGCCTTTTCCATCGCCGGAAACAGCCCTTCCTTCAGGCTGATATCGTCGAAGGGGCCGACGCGCTTGTAGAGGATGGTGCCGTCAGGGCCGACGAGGTAGCTTTCGGGAATGCCGTAGACACCCCAGTCGATCGCTGCCTTGCCGTTCGGATCGACGCCGATCGCCTGATAGGGGTTGCCGAGTTCGCCGAGGAAGCGCAGCGCGTTCTCGTTCTTGTCCTTGTAATTGATGGCGACGATGTTCAGCCGGCCGTCTTTCGCCAATTCCTTCAGAATGGGGTGCTCGTCGCGGCAGGGGACGCACCAGGAGGCGAAGACGTTGACGAGCGTCAGCTTGCCTTTGACCGCTGCATCGGTCAGCGCCGGCAGGTTCGCGCCGTCGAGCGGCGGCAGGTTCAGCGACGGCGCCTTGGTGCCGATCAGGGCGGAAGGGATTTCGGCGATGTTCTTGCCGTGGAAATCCTGGTCGTAGAGCATCTTCGCGGCCGTCGCGGCAATGCCGCCGAAAACGATCAGCGGCAGAAGCGCCAGCACGTAGCTGCCGCGCCCGCGCGGCTTGGCGGTGGTGGTCTCAGGCTTCTCGTTCATTCGCCGTCCTTTGCGCGCGCCGAGCGGCGGCGGATGCCGGCGGCTTCGAGCGCCGCGAGTTCGCGCCGGCGCGCCCGGCCGTCGGCCCAGGTCCATAGGATGACGGCAACGGTCACCAGGGCTGCGATGCCATAGGATGCGTAGACATAGAAGGCGTGCGTCACGGCCTATTCCTCCCGGCTGGCCATGCGGGCGGCGAGACGGCGCTGGGCGGCGATGCGGCGGCGCCAGATCTCGTTTCTCATCGCCATGATGTGCAGGGTGAAGAAGAGCAGCGTGAAGGCGATCGCCATGACAAAAAGCGGACGCAGGAATTCCGGATCGATCGCCGGGCCGTCGAGGCGCATCACGCTTGCCGGCTGATGCAGCGTGTTCCACCAGTCGACCGAGAACTTGATGATCGGGATGTTGACGAAGCCGACCAGGATCAGCACGGCGGAGACGCGAGCGGCCTTCGACGGATCGTCGATGGCGCGGCTGAGCGCAATCAGTCCAAGATACATCAGGAAGAGAATGAAGACGGAGGTCAGCCTGGCATCCCAGACCCACCAGGTACCCCACATCGGCTTGCCCCAGAGCGAGCCGGTGATGAGGGCAAGCAGGGTGAAGGCGGCGCCGAGCGGGGCTGCGGCCTTGGCGGAGACATCGGCGAGCGGATGGCGCCAGACCAGCGTGCCGATCGCCGAGACGCTCATGATCGTGTAGCACATCATCGAAAGCCAGGCCGCGGGCACGTGGATATACATGATGCGCACGGTCTCGCCCTGCTGATAATCGCCTTCGGTGGCGAAGCTCAGATAAAGGCCGGCCGCAAAACAGAGGGCGGTGATGCCGGCCATCCAGGGAATGATGCGCGCCGCCAGCGCCAGAAACCGCGTCGGGTTGGCGAGATCGCTGAATTTGCTGATGGCAAGGCTCGTTTGGCTCATGAGCGCTTCCTTACCTTGATCCGGCTTTTCCCGCAATCGAATGCCAATCAATCCGCCGTGTTTCGTAGTGCAAGGGCGGCGGCGGCCGGGCCGATGACCGCGAAGAAGAGTGTGAGCGCGATGAGGATCAGGAAGGGCGGCAGGAACGGCGCCGGCTCCTCGACCGCGGCATAGGTGGCGCTGACGCCGAAGATCAGCACGGGGATGGTCAGCGGCAGCACGAGGATCGAGACCAGAAGGCCGCCGCGGGGCAGGGCGACGGCGACGGCAGCGCCGACGGCGCCGATGAAGGTGATGGCAGGCGAGCCGACGAAGAGGGTCAGCATGGTGGCGCCGATCGCCGTCTCGTCCATGTTCATGAACAGGCCGAGCAGCGGCGAGGCGATGACCAGCGGCAGGCTGGTGGCCGTCCAATGGGCGAAGCATTTGACGAGCACGGTCAGGACGAGCGGCGCTTCCTGCATCAGCATCAGGTCGAGCGATCCGTCGTCGCGCTCGGCCTGGAACAGGCGATCGAGGCCGAGAAGGGCGGCCAGCAGCGCGCCGATCCAGACGATGGCCGGGCCGATGCGGGAGAGAAGCTTGAGGTCGGGGCCGACGCCGAAGGGGATGATGGCGACGACTGTCAGGAAGAACAGCACGCCGATCAACGCGCCGCCGCCGGCGCGGATCGAGAGTTTGAGATCGCGGAGGAAGAGGGCGGTCATGCGGGGTGGTTTTCCTTGGCAGGTGCAGAAGACCGCGCGTCGTGAGTGGCTGAAAACCCCTCCCCAACCCCTCCCCACAAGGGGGAGGGGCTCAACCGCGGCTCGCCGCGGCGGCCAAAAGCGAAGGTTTTGCAGGTTGCTGACGTTCTGTTTACCGTGGCGGCTGGATTTGAAAGAGACCGTGCGGCAAAGTAGCCCCTCCCCCTTGTGGGGAGGGGTTGGGGAGGGGTCTTCATTTCATGTCCTCGCAAATACCCGCAAACCATCAACCCCATACTCCGTGATCCACGCCAGCAAAGCCCGTCATCTTCATTTCCTGTACATTCTTCAGCCCCAGCGGCTGGTGCGTCGCGGCCAGTACGATGCCGCCCTTGGCCAGATGCGCCTCGATCAGTCCTGCAAACAGCCGGTCGGCGCTCGAATCCAGCGCCGCTGTGGGTTCGTCGAGAATCCATATCGGCCGGTGGGCGACGAGCAGTTTGGCGAAGGCGAAGCGGCGCTGCTGGCCGGCGGAGAGATAGCCGAAGGGAAGGTGGGTGATGCCTGCGAGGCCGACGGCTTCGGCGGCGTCTTCGAGAGGGAGGCCGGTGGTGCCTGGGCTGCCGAGGAAGGATCGCCAGAAGTCCAGATTCTCTGCAACCGTAAGTTCACTCTTCATCGCATTTCGATGGCCGAGGTAATGGCTGGCCTCGCCGGGATGGCGGCCTTGCGGGCTCTCTTCGTCGCGGAAGATCACAGTGCCTTTTTCCGGCCTGAGGAGACCGGCGACAACGCGCAGCAAAGTGGACTTTCCCGATCCATTTTTGCCGGTCAGGACGAGCGCCTCTCCTGCCGCCAAGCGAAAGGAAACGTTAACGAAAATCAAATCCTCACCGCGCCTTGCAGCCAGATTTTCGGCGGTGAGATGCATGCGTCTGCTCTTTCTTCGTTGCGGCTTGCGGCGGGGTCAAAAAATGTCAGATTTTGATCGTTCTCGGGTATGGCAAGTTTTTAGGAAATTATCTATAAGACCGGCAACCACGCCAGCGGTCGGCGTGAATTTCATCCTTGCGCCGAACTTGGAGCGTCTGCTCCACGTGCGGACAGCGGAAATGGCCGTACCCGCATCCTGATGTGCATTAAGTGCATAGGCGTTCGCACGACTGTGTTGGCTATCAGAACGGGGTCTCTCGTGTCTAAATCTCTTGACAGTTTCAATTGTCGTTCCACGCTTTCCGTTGGTGGAAAGGACTATGTCTATTACAGCCTGCCCAAGGCTGAGGCAAACGGTCTGGCCGGCGTATCGAAGCTTCCCTATTCGATGAAAGTGCTGCTCGAAAATCTGCTGCGCTTCGAAGATGGCCAGTCGGTCACCAAGGAGCACATCGTTGCGGTCGCCGAGTGGCTGAACAACAAGGGTGCTGTCGAAAACGAGATCGCCTATCGCCCGGCGCGCGTGCTGATGCAGGACTTCACCGGCGTTCCCGCCGTCGTCGATCTTGCCGCGATGCGCGACGCGATGGTGTCGCTCGGCGGTGATCCCGAGAAGATCAACCCGCTCGTTCCCGTCGACCTCGTCATCGACCACTCCGTCATCGTCGACGAATTCGGCACGCCGCAGGCCTTCGCCAAGAACGTCGAGCTGGAATATCAGCGCAATGGCGAGCGCTACCGCTTCCTGAAGTGGGGCCAGCAGGCATTCAAGAACTTCCGCGTCGTTCCCCCCGGCACCGGCATCTGTCACCAGGTCAACCTCGAATATCTCGGCCAGACCGTCTGGACCAAGGAAGAGGACGGCGAGACGATCGCTTATCCCGATACCTGCGTCGGCACCGACAGCCACACGACGATGATCAACGGCCTCGGCGTTCTCGGTTGGGGCGTGGGCGGTATCGAAGCGGAAGCGGCCATGCTCGGCCAGCCGGTTTCGATGCTCCTGCCCGAAGTCATCGGCTTCAAGCTGACCGGCAAGCTCAAGGAAGGCGTCACCGCGACCGACCTCGTTCTGACCGTCGTGCAGATGCTGCGCAAGAAGGGCGTCGTTTCCAAGTTCGTCGAATTCTTCGGCCCCGGCATGGACAACATGCCGCTCGCAGACCGCGCGACGATCGGCAACATGGGTCCGGAATACGGCGCGACCTGCGGCTTCTTCCCGGTCGACGGCGAAACCATCAACTACCTCACCATGTCCGGCCGTACGCATGACCGGATCGCACTCGTCGAAGCCTATTCGAAGGCCCAGGGCATGTGGCGCGAAGGCGATGGTTCCGATCTCGTCTTCACCGACACGCTGGAACTCGACCTCGGCGACGTCGTGCCGTCGATGGCCGGCCCCAAGCGTCCGGAAGGCCGCATCGCGCTTGAAAACATCGCTTCCGGCTTCGCCGGCTCGATGGATGCCGATTACAAGAAGCCCGGCCAGCTCGCCAACCGCTATGCGGTCGAAGGCACGGATTTCGATCTCGGCCATGGTGACGTCGCGATTGCCGCCATCACCTCCTGCACCAACACCTCCAACCCGTCGGTGCTGATCGCGGCCGGCCTTCTCGCCCGCAACGCCGTTGCCAAGGGCCTGAAGACCAAGCCGTGGGTCAAGACCTCGCTGGCGCCGGGATCGCAGGTCGTCGGCGAATATCTCGCCAAGTCGGGCCTGCAGGCCGACCTCGACAAACTCGGCTTCAACTTGGTCGGCTTCGGCTGCACCACCTGCATCGGCAATTCCGGTCCGCTGCCGGCGCCGATCTCGAAGACGATCAACGACAAGGGCCTGATCGTATCGGGCGTGCTCTCCGGCAACCGTAACTTCGAAGGCCGTATCTCGCCTGACGTCCAGGCGAATTACCTCGCTTCGCCGCCGCTCGTCGTCGCCTACGCTCTCGCCGGCACGGTGCAGAAGGACCTGACGAAGGAGCCGATCGGCGAAGACCAGAACGGCAACCCCGTCTATCTCAAGGATATCTGGCCGACCTCGCACGAAGTGCAGGAATTCATCCAGAAGTACGTCACCCGCGAGCTCTACGAAAGCAAATATGCCGACGTCTTCAAGGGCGACGTCAACTGGCAGGCCGTTCAGGTCCCGCCGGGCCAGACCTATGCCTGGGACGACAACTCGACCTATGTCCAGAACCCGCCCTACTTCGTCGGCATGGGCAAGAAGGGCACCGGCGTCGCAGACATCAAGGGCGCGCGCGTCCTCGGCCTGTTCGGCGACAAGATCACCACCGACCACATCTCCCCGGCCGGTTCGATCAAGGCGGCATCGCCTGCAGGCGCCTACCTCATCGGCCACGACGTTGCCGTTGCCGACTTCAACCAGTACGGCACGCGCCGCGGCAACCATGAAGTGATGATGCGCGGCACCTTCGCCAATATCCGCATCCGCAACCACATGCTCGGCCCGAACGGCAAGGAAGGTGGCTACACCATCCACTACCCGTCGAAGGAAGAGACCTCGATCTACGACGCCGCCATGCAGTACAAGGCCGAAGGCGTGCCGCTCGTCATCTTCGCCGGTGTCGAATACGGCAACGGCTCGTCGCGCGACTGGGCTGCCAAGGGCACCAACCTGCTCGGCGTCAAGGCTGTGGTCGCGCAGTCCTTCGAGCGTATCCATCGCTCGAACCTGGTCGGCATGGGCGTCATTCCCTTCGTCTTCGAAGAGGGCACGACCTGGCAGAGCCTCGGCCTGAAGGGCGATGAGCTCGTCACCATCGAGGGCCTCGACAAGATCAAGCCGCGCGAGCGGAAGATCGCCAAGATCACCTATGGCGACGGCTCCGTGAAGGAAGTTCCGCTGCTGTCGCGCGTCGATACGCTCGACGAGGTGATCTACCTCAACAATGGCGGCATTCTGCAGACGGTCCTGCGCGATCTCGCTGCCTGATTGTTAAGAGCTTCCCATTGATAATGGCCGCCGGAAAGCAATTTCCGGCGGCTTTTCTTTGCGGCGGCAGTATCTGATCGGGCTCACGATGATTTGTTTTCACCGCCTTCCCGTCGAGCTACGTCTCACCCGTTCGTGACTTTTCGTTTGGACCCGGAAGGATTATTCGTACGTTCATATGTCAGGGCCTCCGGTTCCAACATGCCGTCGGCGCTGAAAAAGAGGTGCAGGTGAATGTCCCCCCGTTTTTTGATTCCGCTGATCGCCGGCTTTGTTCTCGCAGGCTCGTTGCATGCCGAAGACGGCACGCCGAAAGGCGTCGTCGAACTTTTCACCTCGCAGGGCTGCTCCTCCTGTCCTCCCGCTGATGCGGCCTTCCGCAAGCTGGTGAACCAGGGCGACGTCATCGCGCTCGCCTACCACGTCGATTACTGGAATTATCTCGGCTGGGCCGATACGCTGAGCTCCAAGGAAAATACCGAGCGGCAATATGGTTATGCCAGGACGATGGGCCGCAGCAACGTCTATACGCCGCAGGCGGTGGTCAACGGACGCAGCCACCTCGCAGGCTCCGATCTCAACGGCATCAACAGCAAGATCGAGACCGACAGCAGCGAAGGCAATGGGCTGAACATTCCGATCAGCGCGGCGATGCGCGGCGACGAGTTGGAGATCAAGATCGGCGCGGGACAGGGCAAGGCCAATGTCGTGATGGTCTATTTCGATAAGGAAAAGACGATCGACGTCGAAAAGGGCGAGAACAGCGGCAAGAAGATCTCCTATCTGCACAGCGTCACCAATGTCGAAACGGTCGGCATGTGGGACGGCAAGGCGACCAGCCTGACGCTGCCGGCGAGCGTCTTGCAGCGGCCGCAGCTCGAGGGCTGCGCAATTCTGCTGCAGTCGGCGAACGCCGACGGCGATCCGGCTGCGATCCTTGGCGCGACCGTGGTGATGGCTGGAAAAAACATCTGAGACTTCATCCGGTAACGGATGAAGGGCCGGGCGGCCCGGCCGAGCGTATTCGGGGCTGGGGTTAAGGTCGATACGCTCCGCCGGGCCCTTTGGCGCGCTGGCGCCAAACCGGGATGCATAAATCCCCTGCAAATGAGGCGCTGTTTTGACTGAAATGCGGCGCTGGGGAGAAAGCAACCTTCGTCCCCAGCGAAGGTGCGGGGACGCGCGGCACTGCGGTGCGGCGGAATGTGACGGGCGGCGCTCTTGCAATTTATGACGGCTCGGGCAAACTGTCACTCTCCTGTCACAAGCGGAGGCCTCGGGAGACTGATGACAGATCAGCCGGATTTGCGACACGGCGAAAGCCGCTCCGTCGACAATAGTTCCTCAGTCGTCGTCGATCTCAGGGAATACAAACAAAGCAAGGACCCGCTTCCGGTCACTTTTCATCGGCGCGAACTGGACGCGATCCTCTGGATCTATGGCCGCATGGTCGGCGAGGGTGAATGGCGCGATTACGCCATCGATCACCTGAAGGACAGGGCGGTCTTTTCCGTCTTCAAGCGCTCCGGCGAAATGCCGCTCTTCCGTATCGAAAAGAACCCGAAGCTCGCCGCCAAGCAGGGCGCCTATTCCGTCATCAACGTCAACGGGATGATCCTGAAGCGCGGACACGAGCTGAACCAGGTCCTCAAAGTGTTCGACAAGGCCCTGAAGCTCGTTGAGAAATAGGGCGTATCAGCCGACAAACAGCGTGCCGGGGTAGGCTGATAAGTCCGGATCGGTCATCGTGCCATCGCCAAGGGTGCGCTGCATGAACATCGTGTCCAGCCAGCGGCCGTGCTTGTAGCCGGTGCCTCTCATCAGGCCGACTTCGACAAAGCCAGTCTTGAGATGAACGGCGATCGAAGCGGGGCTCGCGCCGCCGATGACGGCCACCATCTGACGAAAACCGAGAGCAGTGCAGCGGCCGATCAGTTCGTCGAGCAGCGCCTTGCCGATGCCCCGCCCGCGAGCTTCAGGCGCCAGATAGATCGAATCCTCCACCATCCAGCGATAGGCGGGACGGGCGCGGAAGGCCGAGGCGTAGGCGTAGCCGAGGAGGTTTTCGCCCGCATCCACTGCGGCGATATAGGGATATTGCTGGCCGACGATCGCCGAAAAACGCTGCATCATCTCGGCCTCGGAGGGTGGAGCAATCTCATAGCTTGCAACGCCGTTCAGGACGGAGTCGCGATAGATCTCCGTAATGGCGGGAATATCGGCTTGCGACGCATCGCGCAGGAGGAAGGACATTTCGGCGGCTGGTCCATCGGGAAGCAAGGCCCTCCTAAAACCATCCTCCGGAAACCGGCGCAACAAAAAAGGCGGCCGAAGCCGCCTTTTTCGATCTCAATGCGCCTGATTATCTGCGGTTGCCCATGAACTGCAACAGGAACATGAAGAGGTTGAGGAAGTCGAGATAGAGCGTCAGCGCGCCCATGATCGCCTTGCGGCCGGCGACGGCGACGTCATCGGCTTCGTAGTAGAGTTCCTTGATCCGCTGCGTATCGTAGGCAGTGAGGCCTGCGAAGATCAGAACGCCGATCACCGAGATCGCGAACTGCATGGCGGATGAGGCCAGGAAGATGTTGACGATCGAGGCGATGATCAGGCCGAAGAGACCCATCATCAGGAACGAGCCCATTGCCGACAGGTCACGCTTCGTCGTGTAGCCGTAAAGCGACAGCGCGCCGAAGGAAGCGGCGGTGACGAAGAAGGTCTGGACGACGCTCTGGCCCGTATAGACCAGGAAGATCGACGAGAGCGACAGACCCACCAGCGCGGCGTAGACCCAGAAGGTCGTCTGGGCGGCGGACACGCTCATCTGGTGAATGCGGAAGCTCAGGAAGAAGACGACCGCCAGCGGCGCAAGAATGACGACCCAGCGCAACGGCGACTGGAACAGAACCGCGCCGAACTGGGTGAGCTGGCCGTCCTGTACGGCGAAGTTGAATCCGAGATATGCGGCCACACCGGTGATCGCCAGACCCAGCGCCATCAGGTTGTAGACCTTGAGCATATATGCGCGCAGGCCTTGATCAATCATCTCGCCGGTCTGAGCGCGGCTTTGATAGTTACGAAGATCAGCCATAGTTTCCTCTTACAAGCTCCGATGGAGATACGGTGTCGGGTTTTCGACCCGGGCGCCGCTGCGGAGCTCCAGCATGCCTGCCGACAATATGAGGCTTTCGCCCATTGCAAACAAGAGGGTTGCCAAGGCGCAGCCGGTTAAATCGCCGTAAGGTGAAGGGCTTTTGTGCGTCGTAGCCTCATCAAAGCTCGCGCAGTACGGGCGCCGCCTTCTGCCCGAGGATGCGCCAGGTGC
Organism: Rhizobium sp. BR 249; assembly: GCF_047445895.1. Classification (NCBI taxonomy): domain Bacteria; kingdom Pseudomonadati; phylum Pseudomonadota; class Alphaproteobacteria; order Hyphomicrobiales; family Rhizobiaceae; genus Rhizobium; species Rhizobium sp. BR 249. The sequence continues at coordinate 25,300 of NZ_JARWKX010000019.1, forward strand.
CGATGAGGCCGATGCCGACGGTGAGCACCAGTGCGGTGACGAGCGTCAGCCCGGCCACATCGGGCAGGAAGGTGGATGGCAGGCGCATGATGCGGGCGACGATGAACCAGGCGGCGACGGCGCCGGCGACCAGCGAGAAGATCGCGGTCGCGAGCCCCAGGATCAGATATTCGTAGCTGAACGCCCGGATCAGCATGGCGCGCGTCGCGCCGAGCGTCTTCAGCACCACGGCGTCGTGGGTGCGCGCCCGGTTTCCGGCGGCAAGCGCGCCGGCAAGGACGAGGATCGAGGCGATCAGCGCGACCGAGGCTGCGGCGCGGATCGCGGTCGCCAGCTGCGCGACCAGCTGATTGACGATGTCGATCGCGTCTTTCACACGGACGCTGGTGATCGTCGGGTAAGTATTGGTAACGGATTTCAGGATCGCCGCATCCTCGGCCGGCGTCGAGGAGGGATCGGTCAGGGTCGCCAGCCAGGCGTGCGGGGCGCCGCGGAAGGTATTGGGCGAGAAGACCATGACGAAATTGATCGACAGCGATTCCCATTGGACACGGCGCAGATTGGCGATCTTCGCCGTGATGTTGCGTCCGAGCACGTTGACGGTGACGGTATCGCCGATCTTGAGGCCGAGTTCGTGCGCCTCTTCGGAGGAGAAGGAGACGAGCGGTTCGCCGCTGTAATCCTTGTCCCACCAGCTGCCTTCGGTGAGGGCGGCATTTTCCGGCAAGGTGTCGGCATAGGTGATGCCGCGGTCGCCATTCAGCACCCAGCGGCCGGCGGCCGGCACGTTCATCTTGGTGACGTCCTGCCCGTTGAAGGCGACGATCCGGCCGCGCAGCATCGGCACTTCCATGAGCTTGCCCTTCGGCGCCTGCGCCTGGACGAGATTTCGGAAAGCGCCGACCTCGGCGCTCTGGATGTCGACGAAGAAGAAGTTCGGCGCGCCCTCGTTCATGCGGCCGGTCAGCTGCCGGCGCAGGTTTCCGTCGATCAGGGTCAGCGTCACCAGCAATGCCAGGCCGAGGCCGAGCGAAAGCACGACAGACGGCGTCAGCGCGCCGGGGCGATGGATGTTACCGATCGCAAGCCTGAGCGCGGGCGAGTTGACGCGGGGGCTGCGGCGCGCAAGCCAGGCGATCAGTGCCGCGACCAGGCGCAAGACGACGAAGGCGAAGACGATGGCGCCGACGAAGACCACGGCGATGAAACGATCATAGGCGGTGAGGATGGCAAGGCCCGCAAGGGCCGCCATGAAGAGGGCGGCCAGCAGGACATAGGGCCAGGACGGCAGATGGCGGGCTTCGAAGCCCTGCTCGCGGAAGAGCGCCGTCGCGGGCACTTCGCGGGCGTGGCCGAGCGGCAGGATGGCGAAGGCGAGCGTCGTCAGGATGCCGAAGAGGCTCGCGAGCAGCAGGGCGCCGGGATAAAGGGTCGGCGCTGTGGAGACCGGCAGGAATTGCGCCAGGAACTGCGCTGCGAAGATCGGCGACAGGGCGCCGATGACGAGGCCGATCGCAATGCCGCCGAAGGCGATGATGGCGATCTGGAAGAGGTAGATCAGAACGACCGTTGCCGCTGGCGCGCCGAGGCATTTGAAGGTGGCGATGGTGGTGCGCTTGGAATCCAGGAAGGCGCGCACGGCATTGGCGACACCGACGCCGCCGACGATCAGCGCGGTCAGGCCGACCAGCGTCAGGAATTGCGAAAAGCGGGTGATGTTTTCGGTGAGCGAGGGTGCCGCGCGGTCGCTGGTACGGATCGCCCAGCCTGCGGAAGGGAATTCCTTGGCGGCGCGCGCCTGGATACCCGACATCGCGGCCCTGTCTTCCAGCCGGATCTTATAGGCATGTTCGACCAGGCTTCCCGTCTGGATCAGCCCCGAGGCCTGGAGCGCCTTGCGGCTGACGAGCAGGCGCGGCGCAAAGCCGAAACCTTCCGACAGCGCGTCCGGCTCGGTTTTCACCGTGCCTGTGATGCTGAGCTTGACGTTGCCGAGCAGCAATTCGTCGCCGACCGAGAGGCCGAGGCGATCGAGAAGCAGGGGGGCCGCCACCGCGCCGTAAGTGCCGCCTTCGCCTGAAAGCAGCGCTGCAAGCGGATAATCCGGCTCGGCCGCGAATTTGCCATAGAGCGGATAGGCGTCGTCGACCGCTTTGACCTCGACCAGTGCCTGGTCGGAACCGTCGGGCTTGCGGGCCATCGAGCGCAGGCCGGTCGAAACCGAGACGGCGCCGAGACCTTCGAGGAAATTCATTTCGGCCGGCGTGGCCTCGCGGTTGTTCAGCTCGAAGCGGACGTCGCCGGCAAGCAGCTCCTGGCCCTGCGAGGCGATCGTGTCGGTGATCGATTGCGAAACCGAATTGACGGCGGCGATGGCGCCGGTGCCGAGCGCGATGCAGGCAAGGAAGATGTAGAAGCCGCGAATGCCGCCGCGCAGCTCGCGGAGCGCCAGGCGAAGAGCGAGCGAAACGCGTGGCGTGACGATCCTCATGCGAATGCCGCCTCGCTGTGGCGGGCGGCGCTGTCGCCTTCGATCCTGCCGGAGCGAACGCGGATCTGGCGCGAGCAGCGGTTTGCAAGCGAGACGTCATGGGTGACGAGAAGCAGGGTCATGCCGCGTTCGGCCTGCTTGGCAAACAGCAGGTCGGCGATCTGGCGGCCGGTCTCGGTATCGAGATTGCCTGTGGGTTCGTCGGCGATCAGCAGGGCGGGCGAGGGGGCAAGCGCCCTGGCGATCGCCACGCGTTGCTGTTCGCCGCCGGAAAGCTGGCCGGGATAGTGGTTCAGCCGCTCGCCGAGGCCGACCGAATTCAGCTCGCGATGGGCGATGTCGAAGGCATTCGCAACATTGGCGAGCTCCAGCGGCACGGCGACGTTTTCCAGCGCCGTCATGTTGGCGATCAGGTGGAAGGACTGGAAGACGATACCGATGTTGCGGCCGCGGAAATCGGCGACCTGGTCCTCGCTCAGGCTGTGGAGCGGCGTGTCGTTGATGTTGATCTCGCCGCTGTCGAGCTTCTCCAGCCCGGCCAGCACCATCAGCAGAGTGGACTTGCCGGAACCGGAAGGGCCGACGATGCCGACGGATTCGCCGGCGGCGATATCGAGATCGATGCCCTTCAGCACATGGACGGAAGCGGCGGCGCTGCCGAGGGTCAGATCGGCGCTCTTCAACTCGATGATGGTTTTTGCCAAGGGAAATCGCCCTATATAAGTCCGTAATCCAATGGCCGCATAACGGCCCCTCGCCAATCTAGGGAAAGCAGGATGAGATTTAAAGTTGCCGCCCTTCAATTCACCGTCATTGCCGTCTCGCTGATCTTTGCCGCCGCAGCAAATGCACGGACGATCAATCTCGTCGGATTTGGCGACAGCCTGATGGCGGGGTATCAGCTGCCGCCCGGTGACGGCTTTCCCGAAAAGCTGCAGGCGGCCCTGAAGGCGAAGGGGCTCGACGTCGCGATCGCCAATGCCGGTGTCTCCGGCGATACGACGACAGGAGGGCTTGCCCGGATCGACTGGTCGGTTCCCGACGGCACCGATGGCGTCATTCTGGAGCTCGGCGCCAATGATGCGTTGCGCGGCATCCCGCCTCAGGAGAGCGAAAAGAATCTCGACCAGATGATTGCCCGGCTAAAGGAACGAGGAATTGCCGTGCTGCTCGTCGGCATGATGGCACCGCCGAACATGGGGGCGGACTATGCCGCGCGCTTCAATCCGATCTACCGGGAACTTTCGGAAAAACACGGGGTTCCGCTCTATGCCTTCTTCCTCGACGGTGTGGCGCTGGATGCGGGGCTGAAGCTCGAGGACGGAATGCATCCGAATGCCAAGGGCGTGGACGTCATGGTCGGCAAGATGGAAGCCGATGTCACAAATTTCATCGGGACGATTTCTACTGTGAAGAAATAGGGGCTTGCGCGGTTGTTGATTGCGTGATTCCGTGTGAGTACCTGCAAAAGATTCGGGGAGTGCTCGTTATGCCGAGACTGTTTACCGCCCTCGAAATTCCGCGCAATGCGGCGATGAGCCTTTCATTGCTGCGCGGTGGCCTCCCCGGAGCACGATGGATCGATGTGGAGAATTACCACATCACGTTGCGCTTCATCGGTGATGTCGACGGCCGTACGGCCGATGAAATCGTAGAACGCCTCGACCGGATCGACCGGCCGGAATTCCAGTTCCGGCTCGAAGGTATCGGTTCCTTCGGCTCGAAGAAACCGCATTCGGTCTGGGCCGGCGTTTCGCAATCGCCTGAGATGTATGCTCTGCAGGCTGAGATCGAGCGCATCTGCCAGCGCATCGGCCTGCCGCCGGATCCGCGCAAATTCACGCCGCATGTGACGCTGGCAAGGCTCAAGTCCTCGCGGCTCGACGATGTCGTGCAGTATCTGGCCGGACGCGGCAACTTCCACACCGCGACCTTCACGGCGCCGCGCTTCGTGCTGCTTTCATCGCGCGAATCGGTCGGCGGCGGCCCTTACCTCACCGAGGAAGTGTTCCCGCTGCACGAGGCGCGCTCGACGCCGAGCGTTTCGAGCAGGCTGCTGCAGCCGGTCAAGAGCCTGGTATAAACCAGCTCGAAACCGCCCGGGCCGCCATAATAGGGATCGGGGATATCTTCTCCGGTTCCAAGCGCGGCGTCGCCGAAAAGACGGATGTCGGTTCCCGGCGGTGCGATCTTTTCAAGTGCCGCCACGTTGTCGCGGTCCATGGCGAGGATCAGATCGAAATCCATGAAATCCTTGGGTTGGATGCGCCGGGCGTGCTGTCCCGATATGTCTATGCCATGGCTTTTCGCGGTGGCGATCGAGCGCTGGTCGGGCTGATCGCCTTCGTGCCAGCCGCCGGTGCCGGCAGAATCGATCGTAAAATGATCGGTCAGGCCCGCTTGCGTGACGAGATGGCCAAAAATTCCTTCCGCCAGAGCATGATGCCGAAAATTGTGAGCGGTTTTCGGACGACATCATGCTCTAACTCTTTAATTAAGAACAGGATTCAGATTTAAGGCCGATCCGGCCTTAAATCATCCTGTTCTGGCGGCGAACGGCATATATTGCCCATGCAAACGAAGAGGATACTGATGCGTTTCATCGGTAGACCTGCAGACGGATAGGAGGACCATGGCATGAAATGGGAAAAACTGGAGCGTGCGGCAGTCGAGGCTGAACTGAGCAAGCTTGAGGGCTGGACGCTCAACGACACGGCCTCCGCGATATCGAAGACATTCAAGTTTTCAAATTTCATCGAGGCTTTCGGCTTCATGACGGAAGCAGCGATTACGGCTGAAAAGCTCAACCACCATCCCGAATGGTTCAATGTCTATTCCAAGGTGGAGGTGACGCTGAACACGCATGATGCCGGCGGACTGACGGAGCTGGATTTCAAACTCGCCAGGGCGATGGAGAAGGCGGCGGCGAGACGACTTGTTTGAAAGCGGACGCGCCATCACCATATGTTCGCATGGACGAAAGGATGTGAGGGATGGACGACGTCAAATTCGGGGAAATCCTGCTGCCGGGCGACGAGGATACGCAGAGCCGCCGGGAAAAGACCGTGCGGCAGAAATTCTGGCCGACCTTCCGGCGGGCGGTGCGGCAGATTCCGTTTTCGCGTGATGTCGTCGCCGGTTTCTACTGCGCGCTCGATCCGCAGACGCCGACCAAGGTGCGCGGCGTGCTGCTCGCGGCACTTGCCTATTTCGTCATGCCGGTCGACATGATCCCCGACATTTTCGCCGTCATCGGTTTTTCCGACGATATCGCGGTGCTCTCGGCTGCCTTCGCCATGGTGCGCGGCCATATCCGGCCAGGCCATTACGAAGCGGCCGACCGGGTCCTCGCCGACGGGCCGGAAGAGGCGATGAAAACGATTTAACTCTCCTGCTCCAGCACCTTGCGGAGCTTGCCGAAGGCAAGCCGGATGCGCGATTTGACCGTGCCGAGCGGCAGTCCGGTCGCCTCGGCGATTTCCGAATGCGATTGGCCGAGGAAGAAGGCGGCGCGCAGCATGTCGCGCTGTTCTTCCGGCAGTTCTTCGATGGCGGCGCGTATCTTGGCGTCGCGGTCGTCGTTGGCGATCATTTCATCCGCGCCGATCTCGGCGGGCGGCCGCAGGGCCGGATCGGTCTCGTCGAAGACGCGGGTGCTGGTGCGGCGCTGCAGGTCGATCCGGCGGTTGCGGGCAATACGGAAAAGCCAGGTCGACAGCGAAGATCGCGTGGCATCGTAGAGACCGGCCTTGTGCCAAAGCACGATCATGATTTCCTGGACCAGCTCCTCGGCCTCGCCTGCCGTCATCTTCCGGCGCATCAGCCAGGATTTCAGGCGGGGCGCGAAATAATCGAACAGGATGGAAAAGGCCTGCTGGTCGCGGTCGTCCGCAACGGCCTTTGCGAGGGCAGCGAAACGCTGTCTTTCCCCGGCATCCATGTCCTCTCACGATCCCCCTGCGGCGAAATTTTGCCCCGAATTTCCAAGTCTTAATGAGGTACAACGGAATTGAGAAAGGTCAAACTCTTGCCTGAATCTTTGTGTCTTAAATTCAGCCGAACGCACGGCCGATGCCATCACGTCATGGTGTCACGACCAAGACCGTCAAAGGGACGAAAATTGATACTCGGGTTGAAATGACACAGGCAGATACAAATCGCAGCTATTGTTGACCATTTGGTAACCTGAATTAAGTCAAAATAAAGCAGATCGTGATTATGCGGCGCCCGCTATGATCGCTTCGGGCCTTGAATCGCAAGAACCGGCAGGAATCCATGTTTGTAAAAAGTATCGTATCCGCCCTCGCACTCACCTTGACCATGGCCGGAGTGGCGGCAGCGCAGCAGGCCGCGCCGAACCGCATCCAGCAGTTCCAGGCCTGGGGCGCCTATTCCTACAAGTCGGGCAGCAGCACCGTCTGCTACGTGCTGTCCGTTCCGACGGCAAAGCAGCCCGCAAGCGTCGATCACGGCGACAATTTCTTCATTGTCTCCCAGCGTCCGGGCCAGAACATTTCCTACGAGCCGCAGGCGATGATGGGCTATACGGTGAAGGAAAATTCGAAGATCAACGTCGTCATCGACAACAAGACCTTCGTGATGTTCACCAAGGACAAGGCCGGCTGGGTCGAAAACGCCGCACAGGAGCCGGCCCTTGTCGCCGCGATGAAGAGCGGTCACTCGATGACGGTGAATGCCGTCTCGCGCAAGGGCACCGGCACCTCCTACAGCTATTCGCTTTCGGGTATCTCGGCTGCGCTGAAGCAGATCGAAACCTGCAAGTAAGCGGGTTTTCGTCGATAGAATTCAAAAGGCCGGCCTTGCGCCGGCCTTCGTTATTTCCATCTATAGTGACGCGCGGGCAAAATGATGCTAAAGGCCGCGCAAACAGCGGACAGATCGCGATATCAGTCGCCGTCCGCCATCAATTTCTGCCAATGTGCCGTCATGCGCCCGCAAGTCTTCCGGATCAGACCCTGAAGTCCGCGGCTTGCGGAACGGTTACGTGTTCGAATTCGGGATGAAAGACTATGTCGGTCATGGATGCGATCGTCGTCAACAAGCCGCAGGCCGCGCGCCCCTCTTCCGGCGTCGAGAAGCCGTCGCTGATCGGGCTCTCCCGCGAGGAGATGGCGGCCGCGCTCCGGGAAAAAGGTGTGGCCGAGAAGCAGATCAAGATGCGCGTCTCGCAGCTCTGGAACTGGATCTATGTGCGCGGGGTTTCCGACTTCGACCATATGACGAATGTCGCCAAGGACATGCGCGAAATGCTGAAGCAGCATTTCACCATCGAGCGTCCTGAAATCGTCGAGGAGCAGGTCTCCAACGACGGAACGCGCAAATGGCTGCTGCGCTTTCCCGCGCGCGGCGCAGGCCGCCCCGTCGAGATCGAGGCCGTCTACATTCCGGAAGAGGGCCGCGGCACGCTCTGTATTTCCAGCCAGGTCGGCTGCACGCTCACCTGTTCATTCTGTCACACCGGGACACAGCGCCTGGTGCGCAACCTGACGGCGGAGGAAATTCTGTCGCAGCTGTTGCTTGCCCGCGACCGGCTCGGCGACTTCCCGGATCGCGAAGCGCCGCAGGGTACGATCATGCCTGCCGAGGGCCGCAAGGTCAGCAACATCGTGATGATGGGCATGGGCGAGCCGCTTTATAACTTCGATGCCGTCAAGCAGGCATTGTTGATCGCCACCGATGGCGATGGGCTGTCGCTCTCCAAGCGCCGCGTGACGCTTTCCACCTCGGGCGTCGTGCCGGAGATCTTCCGCACCGGCGAAGAGATCGGCGTCATGCTGGCGATCTCGCTGCATGCGGTGCGGGATGACCTGCGTGACATTCTGGTGCCGATCAACAAGAAGTACCCGCTGAAAGAGCTGATCGAGGCCTGCAAGGCCTATCCCGGCCTTTCCAACGCACGGCGCATCACCTTCGAATATGTGATGCTGAAGGACGTCAACGACAGCCTTGAGGACGCCAAGGGGCTGATCAAGCTCCTGAAGGGCGTGCCGGCCAAGATCAACCTCATTCCGTTCAACCCCTGGCCTGGCACCAATTATCAGTGTTCCGACTGGGAGCAGATCGAGAAATTCGCCGATTTCATCAATTCGGCCGGCTACGCTTCGCCGATCCGCACGCCGCGCGGCCGCGACATTCTGGCCGCCTGCGGCCAGCTGAAATCGGAATCCGAACGCATGCGCAAGACCGAGCGCCTGGCCTTCGAGGCGATGATGATCGCCAATCACGGCGCTGACGACTGATCAGCAAGTTTGATCCTCGCTACAATTCTCCTGCATTGATTTAAGCATGCGCTTTTCCTAATAGTGCCGCCAAAATCAATCAGGAGGATACAAATGCGCCCGATTCTGCTCGCTCTTGCCGCCACTTTGGCGCTTTCCCTGCCCGCAAAGGCCGATGACGTTACCGTTGCCGTGACGGCGATCGTCGAGCACCCGGCGCTGGACGCAGCCCGCAAGGGCGTTCTCGACGTGCTGACGGCTGCCGGCTACAAGGAAGGCGAGAACCTGAAATTCCTGTTCGAATCGGCGCAGGGCAATCCGGCGACGGCAGCCCAGATCGCTCGCCAGTTCGCCGGCGACGAGCCCAATGTCATCGTGCCGATCTCGACGCCATCCGCCCAGGCCGTCGTCTCCGCGACGCGCGACATTCCCGTCGTCTTCACCGCCGTCTCCGATCCGCTCGGCGCCCAGCTCGTCAAGAACATGGACAAGCCGGGCGGCAACGTCACCGGCCTTTCCGACATGTCTCCCGTTGCCGAACACCTGGCGCTGATCAAGGAAATCCTGCCGAAGGTTAAAACGATCGGTTATCTCTACAATTCGGGCGAGGCGAATTCGGTTTCGCTGCTCGCCGTCTTGAAGGCCGAAGCCGAAAAGGCCGGCCTGACGGTTGTGGAATCGGCCACCACTAAGTCTGCCGAAGTTCAGGGTGCCGCGCGTGCCCTCGTCGGCCGCGCCGACGCAATCTACGTTCCGACCGACAACACGATCATCTCCGCGCTGGAAGGCGCCGTCGCGGTTGCCGAAGAGAGCAAGCTGCCGCTCTTCACTGCCGATACGGATTCGGTTTCGCGCGGTTCGATCGCCGCCCTCGGCTTCAACTATTACGATGTCGGCAAGCAGACGGGCGAAATCGTCGTTCGCGTGCTGAAGGGTGAGAACCCGGGCGATATCGCCGTCAAGACCGCAGCCGGCAGCGATCTCGTCGTCAACAAGGCTGCTGCGGCCAAGATGGGCGTCACCCTGCCTGAAAGCGTGCTTTCGCGCGCCAACAAGGTCATCGAATAAGCGTTCATCGTTGCATCGACCATTCACATTCAGCCGCTCCCGTTTGCGCGGGGGCGGCTGAAGTATTAAAAGGCTGCGGTTTCGCGACGGGCGGAACGGAAACAAAAAGGGGCTGAAAGCCTTGAGCCAAATCGCATTCTGGGGGGCCGTCGAGCTCGGCCTGGTCTATTCCTTCGTCGCACTCGGCGTCTATCTCGCCTTCCGCGTCCTCGATTTTCCCGACCTGACGGTGGACGGTTCCTTTCCGCTCGGTGCAGCGGTAACGGCAGTGCTGATCATCGCCGGCGTCAACGCCTGGCTTGCGGCGTTGATCGCGATGGCGGCAGGAGCAGCGGCCGGCATGGTGACGGCGCTGCTCAACGTGCGCTTCAAGATCCTCAATCTGCTCGCCTCGATCCTGACGATGATCGCGCTGTTTTCCGTCAATTTGAGAGTAATGGGCAAACCCAACGTCGCGCTCATCAACGCCGATACGATGATCAGCCCGTTCTTCGGCCATGGCCTGCGTGATTTCTACGTGCGGCCGCTCTTCGTCGGCGTTCTCGTCGTCGTCGCGCTCATCCTGGTCTGGCGCTTCCTGGAAAGCGATGCCGGGCTTGCCATGCGCGCGACCGGCGCCAATGCGCGGATGGCCCGCGCCCAAGGCGTCGATACCAGCCGGCAGATCTATCTCGGCATGGCGATCTCCAATGCGCTTGTCGCCTTCGGCGGCGCATTGTTTGCCCAGACGAACGGCTTTGCCGACGTCACCTCCGGCGTCGGCACGATCGTCGTCGGCCTCGCCGCCGTCATCATCGGCGAGACGCTGCTCGGGCGCCGGGGCCTGTTGATCGCGCTGATCGGCTGCGTGCTCGGTTCGATCCTCTATCGTATCGCGATCCAGCTGGCGCTTTCGAGCGACGTCATCGGCCTGCAGGCCTCCGACCTCAATTTCGTCACGGCGGTACTCGTGACCGTCGCACTCATCCTTCCCCGTCTTCGCCGAGGTGCCGTATCGTGATCAGCGTTAGGGATATCAAGGTCGTTTTCGGACGCGGCACGCCGCTGCAGAAGCAGGCGCTGAACGGCGTCAGCCTGACCATCGAGCAAGGCTCCTTCGTCACCGTCATCGGCTCCAACGGCGCCGGCAAATCGACGCTGCTCGGCGTGCTCGCCGGCGACGTCCTGCCGAGCGAAGGCCAGGTGCTGATCGGCAAGAGCGACGTGACGCGCAAATCGACGGCGGCGCGCGCCGGGCTGGTGGCCCGCGTTTTCCAGGATCCGCTGACGGGAAGCTGCGGCGCGTTGTCGATCGAGGAAAACCTCGCTCTGGCGGCACGGCGCGGCGAAAAGCGCGGACTTCTGCCGGCGCTCGGCGGCAACAGGCGCGACTATTTCAAGGAGCGGATCGCCGAGTTGAACCTCGGGCTGGAAAACCGGCTGAAGGACCGCATGGATCTGCTCTCGGGCGGGCAGCGGCAGGCGGTTTCGCTCGTCATGGCGACACTTGCCGGTTCGGAAGTGCTATTGCTCGACGAACATACGGCCGCACTCGATCCCGGGATGGCCGAGTTCGTGATGAACCTGACGCAGAAGATCGTTGCCGAGCGCAAGCTGACGACGATGATGGTGACGCATTCCATGCGCCAGGCGCTGGATTACGGCCACCGCACGATCATGCTGCATGGCGGCGAGATCGTTCTCGACGTGGCGGGCGACAACCGAAAGAACCTGCAGGTCGAAGACCTCATCGCCATGTTCCGCAAGATGCGCGGCCAGACGCTCGATGACGATGCTTTGCTGATTGGCTAAGCCAACAGCGTGCTGATCGGCTGAGCCAACAGCGTGCTGATCGGATAAACCGACAGCGTGCGGATCGCTGCGCGACCGCGCGCTGATTGGCTGAGCTCAGCGTGCCTGGGTGAGCAGGATCTTGGCCGCGAAGAGTGAGAAGACGCCGGCGAAGGTGTAGTCCATGCCGCGCAGCACCTTCCTGTTGTTCTGCAGCCACGAGGCCAGCCAGTCGGCGGCAAGGACCACGGCGGCATTGACCGGCATGGCGAACAGGATGAAGCACAGCCCAAGGAAAAGCAGTTTCTGCGTGACGGCGGGATCGCCGGCGCTGACGAATTGCGGCAGGAAGGTCATGAAGAAGATGATGACCTTCGGGTTCAGGAGGTTGACCCAGAAGCCGGACGAGATGTTTGCGAGCGCGGTCCCCTTCTGCGCCTCGACCTTGGCGACCGTGAGCTTCGAGCCGAAGCGGATCGCCTGCACCGCCAGCCAGAACAGATAGGCAGCACCGCCGGTCTTCAGGATCAGGAAGGCGGTCGGCGAAGCGGTGATCAGCGCCGAAATGCCGAAGGCGACCAGCATGGTGTGCACGACGATGCCGAGACTGGTGCCGATGACGACGAAGAATGCTGCCTTCTTGCCCTGGGCCAGCGCGCGGCTGATCGACAGCGTCATGTCAGGGCCTGGAGTCGCCGCAAGCAGGAGCGTTGCGGCGGCAAAGGCCAGAAGTGTCGGCAGGTCGGGCAGGAAATCCATGGCGCGCTCTGAAAGCCGGAAAGACCCCATGATCTCTTATCCGGCTTTCAAAAAATTACCAATCAAACCTGCTGATGGCGCCGATCACTTCTGTTCCAGAAAGGCCTTGAACTTGTCGGCATAGTCCTTGTGCCAGCGCGACAGTGGCGGGCGGTTCTCGATGATATCGCCGGCCGCCCAGGCCATGCGGCGTTCGTCGAGCGGGCGGGCCACGTCGTTGTCGGGGCAGAGAATATAGAAATCGCCGCGTGCGAGGCTTTCGATCATGAAATCGACCGTCTGCTCCGGCGTCCAGGCGCCGGCCGGCTTTTCCGCGCGGTCGCCCTGGGTGAGGCCGGTGAAGACGAAGCCGGGGATCAGGAGATGCGCGGAGATCTTCGCGCCTTCGGTGTTGCGAAGCTCGTGCTCCAATGCCTCGGTGAAGACCTTCACGCCTGATTTGGAGATATTGTAGGCGGGATTGCCGGGCGGCGTGGTGATGCCCTGCTTGGAGCCGGTGTTGATGATGAGGCCGGGCTCGCCATGCGACAGCATCTTCGGGCCGAAGGTGCGCGTGCCGTTTATGACGCCCATCAGGTTGACGGCGAAGATATGGTCCCAGTTCGCCTGCGGGCTGAAGATCGAGGTTTCCGGGCCGATGCCGGCATTGTTCATCAGCACGTGCACGCGGCCGAAACGCTGGAGCACCGCGCGTTCGAGCGCTTCCAGCGAGTCGCGGCTTGCGACGTCGGTCTCGACCGCCATCACATTTTCCTCGCCTGAAATGGCCTTGAGTTCGTCGGCGGCGTTCGCCAGCCGGTCGCCGCCGAGATCGGCGATGACGACGCTCATGCCGCGCTCGGCGAAATATTTCGCCGCGGCAAAGCCGATGCCGGAAGCGCCGCCGGTGACGACTGCAACATTGGATTTCTTGAAAATGTCTTGAATATTCGTCACGGGGAGCCCCTCCTCGATCATTGTTCGGACGTTGGCGAATATGGGCTCCGCTTTCGGACTGTCAAACGGTATCGGCGCCGTCAGCCGCAGCACTTGCCCTTGCGTCACGCGCCAATCTCGCTAAAAGTGCCGCGACACCGGGTTTTCGCCGGCCTTTATGTAACGGACCTCATCACCATGGCATCATACAAAGACGTGAAGAAAGTCGTGCTCGCCTATTCCGGCGGCCTCGACACCTCGATCATCCTGAAGTGGCTGCAGACGGAGCTCGGCGCCGAAGTCGTCACCTTCACCGCCGATCTCGGCCAGGGCGAAGAGCTGGAGCCGGCGCGCAAGAAGGCCGAGATGCTCGGCATCAAGGAGATCTACATCGAGGACGTGCGCGAGGAATTCGTGCGCGATTTCGTCTTCCCGATGTTCCGCGCCAATGCCGTCTACGAGGGCGTCTATCTCTTGGGCACCTCGATCGCCCGTCCGCTGATTTCCAAGCATCTGATCGATATCGCCCGCAAGACCGGCGCGGATGCGATCGCCCATGGTGCGACCGGCAAGGGCAACGACCAGGTCCGTTTCGAGCTTTCCGCCTATGCTTTGAACCCCGATATCAAGATCATCGCGCCGTGGCGTGATTGGTCCTTCAAGAGCCGCACCGATCTGCTCGCTTTTGCCGAGCAGCATCAGATCCCGGTCGCCAAGGACAAGAAGGGCGAGGCTCCCTTCTCCGTCGACGCCAACCTGCTGCACTCCTCTTCCGAGGGCAAGGTTCTCGAAGATCCGGCGCAGGAAGCTCCTGAATATGTGCATATGCGCACGATCTCGCCGGAAGCGGCCCCCGACAAGGCGACCACCATCAAGGTCGGCTTCCGCAAGGGCGATGCCGTATCGATCAACGGTGTCGAGATGTCCCCGGCCACGCTGCTCGCCACGCTCAACAATTACGGCCGCGACAACGGCATCGGCCGCCTCGACCTCGTCGAAAACCGCTTCGTCGGCATGAAGTCGCGCGGCGTCTATGAAACGCCGGGCGGCACGATCCTGCTTTCGGCGCACCGCGCCATTGAATCGATCACCCTCGACCGCGGGGCGGCCCATCTCAAGGACGAGATCATGCCGCGCTACGCCGAGCTGATCTATTACGGCTTCTGGTTCTCGCCGGAGCGCGAGATGCTGCAGGCGCTGATCGACAAGAGCCAGGAGCATGTCGAAGGCGAAGTGACGCTGAAGCTCTACAAGGGCAACGTCATGGTCATCGGCCGCGAGAGCGCCAAGTCGCTCTATTCCGACAAGCTCGTTACCTTCGAGGACGACCAGGGCGCCTACGACCAGAAGGATGCGGCCGGCTTCATCAAGCTCAACGCGCTGCGCCTGCGCACGCTCGGCAAGCGGAACCTCGCGAAGTAATCCTGCTTCGCCCTTGAACGAATATGAGCCCGCCGGCATTTGTGCCGTGCGGGCTTTTTCGTGGGCTGAGGTGCCATGGCAGCAGTGCTGCTGCCCAGTCTGCTTGGCGCCGAGGAGCGAGTGCAGCTTACGACAAGGCGAAGATTCTCACTTCTCTTCCGATGCCTTGAAGCTCGGCCATCCGGGAGGCCGATGAGATGCCGCCGTTATGCAGGATCTCCGAAACCCGGGCGTCCCCGACGATCGCTTCCGTCGTCATGATCACATTGGGATCGGCAAGGCCTTGGACTCGGGAGGCGATGTTGACGGTCTGGCCGAAATAGTCCTGCCGATCGTTCAGGTTGACCGCGAGGCATGGCCCCTCATGGATGCCGATCTTCAGGAGAAGATCGTCGCTGCCGTGTTCGGCGTTCAGCCGGAGCATTGCTTCCCGCATCCGCAAGGCGGCCGCCACCGCGCGGTCCGGCCTCGGAAAGGTCGCCATCACGGCGTCGCCTATGGTCTTGACGACCGCTCCGGCCTCCGTGGCGACGATTTCATGAAGAACGCGGAAATGCGCCCGCACCAGATCGAAGGCGGCGAGATCTCCGACGCGCTCGTAAAGAGCGGTCGAGCCCCTCAAGTCGGTGAAGAGGAAAGTCAGGCTGGTGATCTTGAGGCGCTGGTCGACGTCGAGAGTATCGGTCCGATAAATATCCCGGAAACTCTGGTTCGTCAGCAGGCGCTTGGCCGTCAGAAAAGGCCGTCTGCGGCCGAGCAGTTCGTGCAGATCATCTCCTGCTATGCAGACGTTCGGCACGACTCGGCGATCGGTGTGGTTCTCGAGGGTGAGCCGCAGCAAGCCGGGACGCAGCGTCAGCGTCTCGTTCAGCGCATGCCCCCGGCTGATGACCATCGAGAGGTTTTGACGTTCGTCGGTCGGTTCGCCCTTCACGTCGATGAACTGTGCCGAGTGCGTGACCGCATCGAAGATGATGACGAATTGCGCCGGCAGTTGCAGTGAGACGAAAGCCTTCTCGCCCGGCGCCAGCTCGATGATCTCCAGCATGATGCGTGCGAATTTCGCTTCCAGGTTCTCCGGCAGGTCGATCCCGGAGCTGAAGAAGATTTGGCGGTAATATTCGAGCGGAGGCAGCAGATCGGGCTCGTGGGCGGCAATCCTGCGCACGCGTGGACTGACCGTGAACGTTACCTCGACCATTTCGTCGAGGGTCGGTTCATATCCGGCCGCGCAGAGCGCGCAATGGTAGGTGTCCTGGACGACCCCTTTGAGGGTTGCGCCGCTGTCCAGGACGCCGCCGCATCCTGGACAAAGGACATTCCAGGTCATCTCGAACGCGCCCATGCGCGCTGCATGGAGAAGTGCTGCGATCGTTTTCTCTTCGTCGAGATTGTGCTTCTCGGCGAAGGCGAGCGCATTGATGCGATTGAGATCGCGATCCAAACCACGCAAGACCACGTTTTCGATGCAATCGACCGTCTTCGGGTCGGCTGCCTGTCGCAATGTGGTAAAAAGCACGTCCACTTCGCTCATCAGACAAGTCTCTGTGCGCATAACCTATGGCTGATCATGCCGATACCGGCATCATAACATGGGAATTTTCCAATAGAAATCTGTAGCGCGGATGCCGCTCGCTTCCCGTCCGGCGTGGCGTCGCGGGCCGGAGGCCGTCCCCGCATGTCTGCTTCCACGTCTCATGCAGTGCAACTACTCTTGACGGACGTTCGTGATCGCTTAGTCTGCCACAATCATCCTCCGGAGCATTTCCATGACGCAGTCCCTGCTCTTCGGCGCCTTCCTGGCGGCGCTCTTCTACGTGCTCATCCCCGGACCCGCTTTCCTGCAACTGCTCGGCATCGGCGCCGGGCAGGGGCGCAAGGCCGGCGCCTTCTTCATGATGGGGCATCTGGTCGGGGATATCATCTGGTCGTCGCTGGCGCTGATCGCGATCGTCGGGGCGAAGACGATCGGAACCTTCGTCTTCGATCTGCTCGGCCTTGCCTGCGGCTTCTATCTTGCCTGGATCGGCTGGAGCGCCGTCAATGCCAAGCCGAAAGCGGACGGGCAGGCGCTCGTGATGGTCGAACGGCCGTTTCGCCGCGGCCTGATTTTCGGAGTCACCAATCCGAAGGGTTATCCGGTCGCTCTCGCCACATTCACCGCGCTGGTCGCAGGCTCGGCCGGCGCGCTCGATTTCGAGGCGCTGCCGGTGCTTCTCGGCGTGTCGTTCGTGGGTTTCGTGACCGCCGACATCATCCTGATCGGCATCATCGGCGCGGGTGCGGTACGCCGCTTCTACCGTGCGCATGAGCGGCTGATCGTGCGCACCTCAGGCGTGCTCTTCATGGGTTTTGCCGTTCAGGCGCTCTGGCACGCGACGCCCGGCCTGCTCGGCTGGCGCAGGGCCTGACCTGGAATCGAGAGCATGATACCGCTTACATTTTTCGGTATCGTGCTCTGATCAGCTATCCAAAAAGTTGACGATCGATTTCAGCGTCTGAACTTCGCCCGCATCGCCGATCGACATGGCGATCTGGAGCTGGTCCTTATAATAATCGAGAAAATTGAAGCTCGTGCCGTCGGTGACGCTGGAGAGATCGATGAGATTGCCGAGCGGATCGATCGCATGCATCGGCAGCGGTTCGGAAATCGCGGCATAGGTATTCTGGTCGATCAGGCCGCTGTCGAAGCTTTGGCGCGCGTAATTGCGCAATTCTCCAGGGCTGACCGCGGTAAAATCGAGCCCGTCATCAAGGTCGTCTTCGATCTGGAACGAGGCCGGGGCCGGAGCTCTGGTCTCGATTTCAATATCAGAGGTCTTCGAACTTTTTGCGTTATTAGGATTGTTTTTAAATAGCAAACTCTGAGAAGACCGCACAGAAAAAATTTCCATGGCGCATGTCCCCTTACAAGAAGAACACCGGGAAACTAGCGCTTGCGTCCGATTCGCGTCAATCGTTAACAAATGGTTAATTTTCGTGAGTCAAATTTTGTCCACCAGATTTTTGTGATGTCAACCGGATTTGGCGCGCGCCCGCCAGATTTGGCGTGCGAGACAAAAGGCCATTGCCGGCGACATACCAATTCTGCGGTTGCTCTCCTATATTGACCATCCATTCGCATGCCAAAAAGGATTCTCCGATGCCCTCTCCCCATGATTTCAATCCGGCGCTGGTCAAATGGGACGGCCTTCACGGCCTGCCGCGTTTCGATGCGTTGAACGACGGCGATTTTGCCGCCGCTTTCGAGGCGGCGCTTGCCGAGCATGAAAGGGAGATCGACGAGATCGCCGGAAATGCCGATGCGCCGACATTCGAGAATACGGTCGTGGCGCTGGAGATTGCGGGAGATGCGCTGTCGCGCGTCTCGGCGCTGTTCTGGAACAGGGCGGGCGCCCATACCAATGACGTCATCCAGGCGCTGGAGCGGGAGATCTCGCCGAAGATGTCGCGCCACTATTCGAAGATCGGCATGAATGCCGCGCTTTTTGCCCGCATCGATACGCTCTGGGAAAACCGCAAGAGCCTTGGCCTGACGCTCGAACAGACGCGCGTGCTGGAACGCCATTGGAAAGGTTTCGTCAAGTCGGGCGCCAAGCTTGAAAAGGCCGAACAGGAAAAGCTTGCAGCGATCAATGAAAAGCTCGCCGGCCTCGGCACGCAATTCGGCCAGAACGTGCTGGCCGACGAGACGGCCTGGGCGCTGACGCTTTCCGAGGGCGCGGAGCTCGACGGACTGCCGGAATTCCTGCGCGACGCAATGGCTGCGGCGGCACGCGAGCGCGGCGAGGAGGGTAAATATGCCGTGACGCTGTCCCGCTCGATCATCGAGCCGTTCCTGACCTTCTCGGAACGCCGTGATCTGCGCGAGCAGGCTTTCAAGGCATGGGTGGCGCGCGGCGCAAATGGCGGGACGACGGACAATCGCGCCGTCATCAAGGAAACGCTGGCCTTACGGCATGAGGTGGCGAGGCTGCTCGGCCATGGCAATTTCGCCGAGCTGAAGCTCGACAACACGATGGCCAAGACGGCCGATGCGGTGAACGGCCTATTGAAGGCCGTCTGGGCGCGGGCGGTGAAACGCGCCGGCGAGGAAGAGATCGACATTGCGGCGCTGATCGCCGAGGAGGGCCGGAACCATGAGGTGATGCCCTGGGACTGGCGCCACTACGCCGAAAAGATCCGGGCGCGGAAGTTCGATTTCTCCGAGGCCGAACTCAAGCCCTATCTGCAGCTCGAAAAAATCATCGATGCCTGCTTCGACGTGGCGGGCCGGCTGTTCGGCATCCGTGCCGTGGAGAAGAAGGGCGTGCCGGCCTATCATCCTGATGTCAGGGTTTTCGAAATCAGGGATCGCGACGACAGGCTGGTCGCGCTCTTCCTCGGCGATTATTTCGCCCGCAGTTCGAAGCGCTCAGGCGCCTGGATGAGCTCGCTGCAATCGCAGCACCGGCTGGAGCTCAAGAACGGCCGCCACGGCGAGTTGCCGATCATCTATAATGTCTGCAACTTCGCGAAGCCCGCCGAAGGCAAGCCGGCGCTGCTGTCGCTCGACGATGCCCGCACGCTGTTCCACGAATTCGGCCATGCGCTGCACGGCATGCTTTCCAATGTCACTTACCCCTCCGTTTCAGGCACCGGCGTCTCGCGCGATTTCGTCGAACTGCCCTCGCAGCTCTACGAGCACTGGCTGACGGTTCCCGCCATCCTCAAGCAATATGCCGTGCATTTCGAAACCGGGGAGCCGATGCCGCAGGTCCTGCTCGACAAGGTGCTGGCGGCGCGCACCTTCAATGCCGGCTTCAATACGGTCGAGTTCACCTCCTCGGCGTTGGTCGACATGGCGTTTCACACGCGGGAGACCGTCGAGGACCCGATGGCGGTGCAGGCCGAGGTGCTGGCCGAGATCGGCATGCCGAAATCGATCGTCATGCGGCACGCGACGCCGCATTTCCAGCACATCTTCTCCGGCGGCTATTCGGCCGGCTATTACTCCTACATGTGGTCCGAGGTGCTCGATGCCGACGCCTTTGCCGCCTTCGAGGAGACGGGAGACGCCTTCAACGGCGAAATGGCGCGCAAACTCAGGGAAAACATCTACTCCACCGGCGGGTCGGTCGATCCCGAAGATGCCTACAAGGCCTTCCGCGGCAAGCTGCCGAGCCCGGATGCGATGCTCGTCAAGAAGGGGCTTGCGACCTTCGAGGAATTGACAGGCAGCGACGCTTAAGACAGTTTGATGACATGGAGCAAAGCGGCATGGTGGCAACCATGCCGCAGCTTTCGTGTGCCACCCCCTTTCGCAATCGCAAAAAAACCGGTAAGAGCGCGCCAAACGTAAATGGCGCGTCCACTTGGCGTAGCGCCCCAGCCTCAGAGATTATGACAAATGGCACTTCGCAACATCGCGATCATCGCGCACGTTGACCATGGCAAAACGACCCTCGTTGACGAGCTTCTGAAACAGTCCGGCTCGTTCCGCGAGAACCAGCGCGTTGCAGAACGCGTGATGGACTCGAACGACCTTGAAAAGGAACGCGGCATCACCATTCTCGCCAAGGCGACCTCGGTGGAATGGAAAGGTGTCCGTATCAACATCGTCGACACCCCCGGCCACGCCGACTTCGGCGGTGAGGTCGAGCGCATTCTCTCGATGGTGGACGGCGCGATCGTTCTGGTCGATTCCTCCGAAGGACCGATGCCGCAGACCAAGTTCGTCGTCTCCAAGGCGCTGAAGGTCGGCCTTCGCCCGATCGTCGCGATCAACAAGATCGACCGTCCCGATGGCCGTCATGAAGAAGTCATCAACGAAGTCTTCGACCTCTTTGCAAATCTCGACGCGACCGACGAACAGCTCGACTTCCCGATCATGTACGGTTCGGGCCGCGACGGCTGGATGAACGTCAATCCGGAAGGCCCGAAGGATGAGGGTCTTGCTCCGCTTCTCGACCTGGTGCTCAAGCACGTTCCGGAGCCGACTGTCGAAGAAGGCCCGTTCCGCATGATCGGCACCATCCTCGAAGCCAACCCCTTCCTCGGCCGTATCATCACCGGCCGTATCGCCTCGGGCTCGATCAAGCCGAACCAGGCCGTCAAGGTTCTCGGCCAGGATGGCAAGCTGATCGAAACTGGCCGAATCTCCAAGATCCTCGCCTTCCGCGGTATCGAGCGCACGGCGATCGACGAAGCGCACGCGGGCGACATCGTCGCGATCGCCGGTCTTTCCAAGGGCACTGTCGCAGACACATTCTGCGATCCGTCCGTCTCGGAAGCCATGAAGGCGCAGCCGATCGATCCGCCGACGGTGACCATGTCCTTCATCGTCAACGACAGCCCGCTGGCCGGCACCGAAGGCGACAAGGTGACCTCACGCGTCATCCGCGATCGTCTGTTCAAGGAAGCCGAAGGCAACGTCGCCCTGAAGATCGAAGAAGCCGAAGGCAAGGATTCGTTCTACGTGTCCGGCCGCGGCGAACTTCAGCTCGCCGTTCTCATCGAGACCATGCGTCGTGAAGGTTTCGAGCTTGCCGTGTCGCGCCCGCGCGTCGTGATGCACAAGGATGAAAGCGGTCAGCTGCTGGAGCCGATCGAAGAAGTCGTCATCGACGTCGACGAAGAACATTCCGGTGTCGTCGTGCAGAAGATGTCCGAGCGCAAGGCCGAAATGGTCGAGCTGCGTCCGTCGGGCGGCAACCGTCTTCGCCTGCGTTTCTACGCACCGACGCGCGGCCTGATCGGCTACCAGTCGGAACTGCTGACGGATACGCGTGGCACGGCGATCATGAACCGCCTGTTCCACGACTACCAGCCCTACAAGGGTGTGATCGGTGGCCGGGTCAACGGCGTGCTCCTCGCCAACGCTGCCGGCGAAGCCGTCGCCTATGCGATGTTCAATTTGGAGGATCGCGGCCCGATGATCATCGAGCCGGGCGAAAAGGTCTATGCCGGTATGATCATCGGCATCCACTCGCGCGACAACGATCTTGAAGTGAACGTCCTGAAGGGCAAGCAGCTCACCAACATCCGCGCTGCGGGCAAGGACGAAGCGGTGAAGCTGACGCCGCCGATCCGCATGACGCTTGATCGTGCGCTTTCCTGGATCCAGGACGACGAGCTGATGGAAGTGACGCCGAAGAATATTCGTCTGCGCAAGATGTATCTCGACGCCAACGACCGCAAGCGTTTCGAAAAGTCGAAGGCTGCTCTCTGAGAGCGTTCTAAAGCGCGTCGCGATCTTTCAGATTCGCTCTTCGCGCTTTAGGTCTTTGTTGTTACGCATGTCGTTAACGCAAAACCGCCGCACACTTTTGCGCGACATGCTCTAATATCTCTTTTGAACCCCGGCCTTCGCGCCGGGGTTTTTTGTTGTGCGCGGCGTCGATTCCGGCTTGTGACAATCGTTAAAAAAGCGTTAAAATTTGACCATCGTCCACATGTTAAGTCTGTGGGCAATCGGCCGGAATGCGCTGTCGCATATGGTTAATTGCTCCTGGCAGGACCAGAGTAAGCGTTATGAAGACGTTGTCGATCGATGTCCGGCGGGCCGAGCCGTATGATGCCCGAGCCATTTCGGAAACCCACAGGCTCGCCTGGCAGCATACCTATGCAGGGATCATTCCGCATCGTGCGCTGACGCAGATGATCGAGCGGCGCGGTGAAAACTGGTGGCGCAAGGCAACACGCGGCCCCGCGACGCTGCTGGTTCTCGATGTTGCCGGAACGGTTGCCGGCTACGCCACGCTTGGGCTCAACCGCGCCCGCGCCCTGCCCCAGGAAGGCGAAATCTACGAGCTTTATCTTCGCCCCGAATATCAGGGCATCGGCCTCGGCAGGATGTTGTTCGGGGAGGCGAGGCGGCTCCTGAAGTCGCTCGGCTGCAACGGGCTGGTCGTCTGGTGCCTCGAGGACAACGAGAATGCCAGCCGGTTTTACCGCAGCCATGGCGGCATGGATTTCTGCGAAGGCATGGAAAATTTCGACCACAAGCAGTTGAAGAAAATCGGCTTCATCTGGAACTGAACCGCCTCGGAGGCGGTTCGCTCATCTCCTGCTAGAATTTTGATGTGGTTGCGTGTCGGCGCCATCACGCATTGGTGATCTCCAATGTTGCGTTGCCGCATGAAACCGATTAACTGGCTGCGAGCAATTCAACCTCGCAGGAGTTTCGTATGCGCATCGACGCCGTTGCAATCGGTAAGAATCCCCCTGAAGACGTCAACGTAATCGTCGAGGTTCCCGTCGGCGGCCATCCGATCAAGTATGAAATGGACAAGGAAGCCGGCACGCTCGTCGTCGACCGTTTCCTCTATACGCCTATGACCTATCCGGGCAATTACGGTTTCGTGCCGCACACGCTGTCCGAAGACGGCGACCCGATCGACGTGCTGATCGCCAGCACCCGTCCGCTCGTCCCGGGCTGCGTCATCAACGTGCGCCCGATCGGCGTCCTGAAGATGGAAGACAATTCCGGCAAGGACGAGAAGATCATCGCCGTGCCGTCGCCGAAGCTGACGCTGCGCTACGAGAAGGTGAAGGATTACACCGATCTTCCGGAGATCACGCTGAAGCAGATCGAGCACTTCTTCGAGCACTACAAGGATCTGGAGCCCGGCAAGTGGGTGAAGATCTACGGTTGGGGCGACTCCAAGGAAGCCGGCCAGCTCATCATCGAAGCCGTCGAGCGCGCCAAGAACACGAAGGGCTGATCGCTCAGCCGAAAAGTGCTTCTAGCTTTTTTGCCAAATCCTCCGGGTCGCCCTCGATCCGGAGGATTTTTTTGCGCGCCGTCTCGCCGGAGACGAGGCTGATGGAAGATTTGGGAATGCGCAGGAACCCGGCGATCAGAAGGATGAGGGCCTTGTTGGCCTTGCCCTTTTCCGGCACTGAGGTGACGCGCGCCTTCAGATGGGTTTCGCCCTCGCCATCCGCCTCGATGCCGTCAATCGCATCACGCCCGCCATTCGGCGTCAGCCGGACGGCGAGGCGCAGATGGTCGTCATGGAGGCTCCAGGGGCGGCTCAAGCGACCAGCGGGTATAGCGTAGTCCAAAGCAGGGTGCGCAGGAAGAAGATGATCAGCAGCAGGATGATCGGCGAAATATCGATGCCGCCAAGGTTCGGCAGGAAGCGGCGGATCGGCCTCAGCGCCGGTTCGGTGACATTATAGAGGAACGTGCCGACCGAATTGACGAACTGATTGCTGGAATTGATGACGTTGAAGGCGTAGAGCCAGGAAAAAATGGCGCTGGCAATCAGGATCCAGGTGTAAATATTCAAAGCCAAATCAATGGTTTGAAACAGTGCAAACATCATCGTCTCCAATTCGTTGTTGACAGAGATGTAGACATTGGCGACTAAACGGGCAAGTGCCGTGTGGAAACGCATGGTGAATCATGTTTAACGGGCGGCTTTGCAGCTATTCCGGCGCCCGTTTCCTCGGAAAACATCCATGTCGTTTTCGCCCACCGGAGACCGTTTTGCCGCGTTCCGGCATTCGTCCTACACCCGCTTCTTCTTCGCGCGTTTTCTGCTCTCCTTTTCGCAGCAGATCGTCAGCGTCGCCGTCGGCTGGCAGATGTACGACCAGACGGGCAAGGCGATCTATCTCGGGCTGATCGGGCTGGTACAGTTCCTGCCGTCGCTGCTGCTCATCCTCGTCACCGGTTCGGTGGCCGACCGGCACAATCGCCGGGCGATCGCAGCACTTTGCTCGCTGGTGAGCGCGCTCTGCACGCTGGCGCTATTGGTCATGACGGCGACCGAAACCTTCGCGCCGTGGCCGGTCTTCGGGGTGCTTCTGATCTTCGGCATCGAACGCGCCTTCATGTCGCCGGCGGTGCAGTCTCTCGCGCCCAACCTCGTGCCGGAACACGCGCTTTCCAATGCGATCGCCTGGAATTCCTCGTCCTGGCAGCTCGCCGCGATCACCGGGCCGGTGATCGGCGGCCTGCTCTACGGCATCAGCGCGACGACGGCCTATACGGTGGCGGTGGTCTTTTCCATCCTGGGTGCCGCTCTTCTCTACATGATCCCGAAGCCGGAACAGAAGACGACGGGCGAGGCCAAAAGCTGGGCGATGATCCTCGGCGGCTTCAGCTTCATCCGCGCCGAAAAAGTGGTGCTCGGGGCGATCTCGCTCGATCTCTTTGCCGTTCTGCTCGGCGGCGCCACCGCACTGATGCCGATCTTCGCCCGCGATATCCTGACGCTCGGGCCCTGGGGCCTCGGATTGCTGCGCGCCGCGCCCGGGCTTGGTGCCATCGTGATGGCGATCTTCCTGGCCGCCTATCCGCTGAAGCATCGCGCCGGTCTCTACATGTTCATCGGCGTCGCCTTGTTCGGTGTCGGAACCATCATCTTCGGCGTCTCGACCAATACCGAAGTCTCGATCGCCGCGCTCGCCCTGATGGGGGCAGCCGACATGATATCGGTCTATGTGCGGGAGAGCCTGATCGCGCTCTGGACGCCGGATCACCTGCGCGGCCGGGTCAATGCGGTCAACATGGTCTTCGTCGGCGCGTCGAACGAGCTCGGCGAATTCAGGGCAGGGACGATGGCGTCGATCTTCGGCGCGGTGCCGGCAGTCGTCATCGGCGGGGTCGGAACGCTCGTGGTCGCGGCGCTCTGGGCTTCGAGCTTCCCGAAATTACGCCGGATCGATACGCTCGACGCGCCCAGTCGATCAGCATAGCGGCGTGGCCTCGGGCCACCGCGGTTTATGCGGAGAGAGTGATCGGGGAGGCGGCTTTCGCCGCCTTGCCTTCGAAGACGATATCGAGAAATTCGGTCAGCCAGGCTTTCAGCGGCGCATCGAACAGCATGCGGCCTTCCAGATGCTCGCGGCCCTGCTGGGCGTTCGGCAGGATGAAACGATGCGCGCCATGGACGACCCAGCGATGCATCATCACCCGGGTGAGTTCGGCATGGAACTGCAGGCCCCAGGCGTTGCTGTCGTAGCGGAAGGCCTGGTTCGGATAGGCATCGCCTTCAGCGAGCAGATCGGCGCCGTGCGGCAGCTCGAAGCCTTCGCGGTGGAAATGATAGACCATCTTCGGCCAGTGCATCAGCAGCCGGCCTCTCTCCGTCGGCCGCAGCGGATACCAGCCGATCTCCGTCGAACCGTCGGCATTCGATTGCACCTTGCCGCCGAGATGATGGACCAGCATCTGCGCACCCAAGCAAATGCCGAGATAGGGGCGCTTTTCCTTGAGCGGAACCTTGATCCACTCGATCTCCTTCTTGACGAAGTCATCGGGATCATTGGCGCTCATCGGCCCGCCGAAGACGACGACGCCGGCATGATCTTCGAGCGTCGCCGGAAGCTGTTCGCCGAGAACCGGGCGCCGGATATCGAGGCGGTAGCCTTTTTCGACGAGCAACTGGCCGACGCGCCCCGGGCTCGACCGCTCCTGATGCAGGACGATGAGGATGGGGCGCCGGTCGCGGTTCGGATCTTGCTCAATCGCTGTCATCTTGCAGAACCTGAACATCGGTCACCCTGGCGGCGGCTTCCTGCCGCTTCTGGATGCGCTCGCGCGAGGAGACGCCGAGCAGGTCGGCGATCCGCCAGATCACATGGTCTTCCATCTCGCTGCGTTCGCCATCGGCATAGACGATGTCCCAGAGGACGCCGATCAGTTCCAGCCGCTGCTCCGTGTTGAGGTGGCGCTTCAGGTCGGAGGTGAAGCGATAATAGTCGACCGCGGTGCTTTCGGCTTCGAGGCCGGCGGCCATCAGGGCGTCGAGCTGTTTGCCGTCGAGCGCATATTGCTCCTTCAGGAGCTTGCGCAGCCGTTTCTTCTCGCTGGTCTTGATCTGGCCGTCGGCTTCCATGACCTGCATGCAAAGTGCCGCCACCGCAATGCGCGGATCATCCGGGGCAAAGCCCTTCTTGGAGTGATCGGACGTCAGATTGTGGAAGAATGCCTGGAAGCGTTCGAACATGCGGTTGTCGTTCCATTTCAGAAGAGGCGGAACCGTGTCCTGGGTTCCGGTTCCGCCCGGGGATCGCGAACGCCGGGATCATCAGGCAATCCGCCGAAGAAAGGCTTGGTGTCGCTCGGCGCCGGTGTTCTATCGCCGGCGGCCTGTTCTGGTTTTTGCTTTGCAGGCGCCGGCTTGGGTGCCGGCCGCACGGCCTCGGCAATGGTTGCCGCGCGTTCGAGCTCGATGATGCGATGGTCGTTGACCGGGCTTTCCGGCTTGACGTCGCGCAGCGGCGGCAGCGTCTTCAGCGCGGTTTCGATCGAGGCAGGCGCCGAACCGTCTTCGAGCGCACCCTCGATCTGGCCGAAGGGGGCTTTCCATTCGAAGGCGTCGATGCGGCCGGTCACCGGCGATACCGGCAGCCATTTGTCGGAGACGAAACCATCCGCCACCCAGGCCGGATCGCGCGGCGCCTTGAGCGCCTGGGCGAGCCAATGACGCACACGGCCCTGGTCGCCGGTTTCGGCTTCCTCGATGTCGGCGAGCAGCAGGAAGGCGGCTTCGCGCGGCTCGATGCGCGCCGCGGCTTCCGCCTTGCCGCGCGCCTTGGCGAATTCCTGCGCGTCGAGGGCCGCCTGGGCGACGACGAGAAGGGATTCGACATTGTTCGGGCGCATTCCTTCCAGCCGCTCGGCACGCTTCAGCCGGTCGAGCGTGGAATCGCCGCTCCGCGCCCTGACATAGGTGCGGCCGATCTCGGGATGCGGTCCCGCTTTCCAGGCTTGTTCGAGGATCGAGGCGGCCTTGCGCAGGCCGTTTTCGCGGAAGAGCGCCTTTGCGGCGATGAGGGCGGCCGGAATGAAATCGGCGGCGAGCTTCAGCGCCTGCAGGGCATCGTCGCGAGCCCCAGCCGGGTCGCCTTCCAGCTTCTCGCCGGCGCGCGCCGTCAGCAGGACGGCGTGCAGGCGGTTGGCCTCGGCCTTTTCGACGACCCGGGCGGCCTTCTGCTGTTCGAGCAGGCGGATCGCATCGTCCCAGCGGCCGGCCTGGCTGCGGTATTCGAGCGTCGCCTGCGCGGCCCAGGGCAGATAGGGCGCATTGTCGGCGGCCTTCTCGGCATATTGGCGGGCAGCCTCGTTGGCTCCGAGGCGGCGGGCTTCGAGATAAAGGCCGCGCAGGCCGAGTTCGCGCGTCTCGGGGTCGTTGGCCATGGCCTCGAACTTGGCGCGCGCCTCGTCATGGCGGCCTTCGATCAGGGCTGCCTGGGCATCGAGCAGGTTGATCAGCGGCTCCTGGTCGGCGCGGATCAGGCCGCGCGAACGGGCGGCCATCTTGCGGGCGAGGAGCGCATTGCCGGCGCCGGCGGCAATCAGGCCGGTCGACAGCGCCTGGTAGCCGCGATCGCGCTTGCGGGCGCGGAAATAGCGGGTCACCGAATGCGGCGAAGTCCAGATCAGACGGACGAACCACCAGACGATCATCACGGCGGCGATGAGCGCGATGATCGCGCTCACGGCGACGATCAGCTTCGTCTGGTAGATCTGGCCTTCCCATATCAGCGAAATGTCGCCGGGACGATCGGCGAACCAGGAGAAGCCATAAGCGAGAAGCAGCACGAAGAAGGCGAAGGCGACAAGTCTGATCATGGTCTCACCCCTCCTTGCCAGTGCCGGTGACCGCCTTCGACAGCGCCCCGCCGACCAGTTCCTCGACGCGGATGCGCGCTTCCAGCGACTGCTTGAAGGCGGCGGATGCCTGCTTGCCGGTAGCGGGCAGATTGTTCCATTCGGAGGACGCGCCGGGCAGATCGCCGTTCTTCACCTTGTCCTCCATGCGGGCGGCGATGGCTTCGACGCTCTCGCCTTCGATATTGCCGACGGGACGGACCGTCACCAGTGATTTCGCGCTGGCCATCAGCCGGTCCGACCAGCTCTGGTTCGGATCCGGCTGGTTGACGGCTTCGACGATCGCGGTCGCAACGTCGGGAACCTGACGCATCAGCTCGGCGCGCGAGGGAATGCCGGTCTCGGCAAAGCCGCGCAGGTCGGCGACGGCAGGATCGTCGGGCGCCACACCGGCGAAGGTGTCGAGCTCCGCAAGGAAGGGGCCGCCGCGATCGATCGCCGCCTTGAGGGCGGCTGCCGCGATCGCCTTGGCGACGGCGACATCCTCACGCGGCTCGTTGAGCTTCTTTTCGGCCTCGGCGAGGCGCTTGGCAATGTCGGCGTCGCTGCTCGTCTGCTGGTCGGAGGATTGGGCCAGCATGGAGCGCAGTTGATCGACCTGGCCGCTCAGCTCTGCAATCTTCTGGTTGAGTGCATCGACATTTGCCGAATCGGCCGGCGCGCCGGCTGCGGGAGCGCTTTTAGCCGCTTCCAGCGCGGCGATGCGCTTTTCCAGTGCGTCGTCGCCGCCGGTCGCCGGGTTGGCGGCAAGATTGGCAACGGTTTGTTTCAGCCCGTCAATCTCGCCGGAAAGGTCGGCAATCTCGGGCGAGGACATTTGTTGCGAGGAGGAGCCGGGGAGATAACCGGCATATTGAATGGCGCCTGCGCCGAGCAGGGCGACGAGGCCGCCGAAGATGCCGGCGGCGATAAGGCCTGAGGTAGCGGCGCTTTTTGGCGCGGTCTGTTCGGGGGGAGGCGTAAAGGCAGGCTCGGACGCTGCCGGCTCTTCTTGCCGGGCCTCGGTTACGGGCTCGTCTTCATATTCGGCGGGCGGCGCAGCATCCGTTTCAGACGGCGTGCCGACATCGGCGGTGGTGCTGTCGGTCTCGCCGGCTTCGTTTTCCACCGGCTTTTCGGTATCGGCTGCAGAGGCGAAATCCTGTGAATCCAAGTCGATCGTGACCGGTTCGTCGGCGCTCTTGGAATGGCGTGGCGGGTTTCCCGATACCATGAGATCCTCTTTATCCTGCATTGCAACGAAACTAGACAGTGATGCCAATTAAGGGAAGAGGTTAGATCAAATTTGGGCGGCTAAAGCATTCAAAGCAGCGACAAAAGACTTTTCTCATCCGGCATCGGCGCAATCGCCACGCTTTTTTTCAGGGGCTCCGGAACGGCTTGCGCTACCGCCTCACTGAGGCAGAGAAGGCGGATTTCGCCCCGTTCCGATAGGGCCGACCGGAGTTCGACGACGTGAAAGAAATCGTCGGCTGTCTGGCGGGAATAGAAGAGTATGGCGCCGGGGCCAGGCCCTGAGAAAATCGCTTCTATCTCGGCGGGATGGGGAGCGACCGGCTGCATGAGGTAACATTCGGTGACGGAAAAGCGGATGCCATGTTCACGCAATCCTGCTTCGAAGGTTTCGGCGCGCGGTATGCCCGCAAGATAGAGCAAACCGTCCGCTCCCTGCGCCGCGACGAGCTCGGCGAGATCGCGGCCGTTGCCCGAGGATGAGGAAACGGATTGAAAGCCGAGGCTCTTCGCCTCTTTGGCCGTCGTCTCCCCGACCGCGAAAAGCGGGCGGGCAAGATGCGGGCGAAGTGCCTCGCCGAGGGCGGAAACGACCCGGATGGCTTCGGCGCTGGTCACTGCGATCGCGCCGCTGGTGGCTGCAAGCGCCTGTGCGGCGACGGCGCTGTCGTGCAGCGGCTGGCGCAGCGGCAGCAGTACGGGCTCGTGGCCCATATCGCGCAAACGTTGTGCGGTTCTCGCCGCCGAATGCGCGGGGCGGGTGACGAGCACGCGCATGGCCGCTCTAGTGCCAGTCGTCGAAAAAGGCGCTGCCGGCTCTTGCGCGCACGTCCTGGCCGGCGCGGGTGCCGAGGGCTGCCGCATCACGGCGGTGGCCGTCGATCGTCACCGCATGCTGGCTGCGGCCGTCGGGCGTGATGATGAGGCCGGAGAAGCGGATAAGGTCGCCTTCGCAGACGGCGTAACCACCGATCGGCGTGCGGCAGGAGCCGTCGAGAGCGGCGAGGAAGGCGCGTTCGCACGAAACTGTGTCGAAGGTCGTGATATCGTTTATCGGCGCCAGCAGATCGTCGATCCGAGTGTCGCCGATGCGGCTTTCGATGCAGATCGCCCCTTGCGCCGGCGCCGGCGGGAAGGTGTCGGGGTCGAGGATATCTGTAATTACGTCGACCTTGCCGAGGCGTTTCAGGCCGGCCAGCGCCAGCAGCGTCGCGTCCACCTGGCCCTCTTCGAGCTTGCGCAGGCGCGTTTCCACGAGGCCGCGGAAGGTGATGACGTTGATATCCGGCCGCATGCGGCGGATCAGCGCCTGGCGGCGGAGCGAGGAGGAGCCGACGGTGGCGCCATGCGGCAGGTCGATCAGTTTGGGCGCGGTGCGGCCGACGACGGCGTCGCGGATATCCTCGCGCGGTAGGTAGGCGGAGAGATGAAGTCCATCCGGCAGGTGCGTCGGCATGTCCTTGGTGGAGTGCACGGCAAGATCCAGCTCGCCTGATGCAAGCTTCTGTTCGAGCTCCTCGGTAAAGAGGCCCTTGCCGCCGATCTCGGCGAGCGACCGGTCGGTGATGCGGTCGCCCTTCGTCGTCAGCACCACGATTTCGAACATCTCTTCAGGCAGGTTATGCGCCGCCATCAGCCTGTCGCGGGCCTCATGCGCCTGGGCAAGCGCCAGCGGGCTGCCTCGCGTGCCGATCCGGAAAGGTTTTGTTTGCATCCGCTCTAATCCGTTGTTACCGGAGTTCTCGTAAACGGGTTTCCGCCCTATCGCAATCAACGAACAGGCCCAATGGTTCCCTTTCTGCGCATCCTTGGCATCGAAACGAGCTGTGACGAGACCGCCGCGGCCGTCGTCGAGCGCGATGCGGAGGGGCATTCCAAGATACTCTCCGACGTGGTGCTTTCCCAGCTCGACGAGCATAGCGCCTATGGCGGCGTGGTGCCGGAGATCGCCGCGCGCGCCCATGTCGAAGCGCTGGACGAATTGATCGAGGAGGCGTTGAAGCGCGCCAATGTGTCGCTCAACGATGTCGACGCCATCGCCGCCACTTCGGGGCCGGGGCTGATCGGCGGGCTGCTCGTGGGGTTGATGACCGGCAAGGCGATCGCCAGGGCCGCCGGCAAGCCGCTCTATGCGGTCAACCATCTCGAAGGTCATGCGCTGACGGCGCGGCTGACGGACGGACTTTCCTTTCCCTATCTGATGCTGCTCGTCTCGGGCGGCCATACCCAGCTGATCCTGGTGCGCGGCGTCGGGCAATATGAACGCTGGGGCACGACGATCGACGATGCGCTCGGCGAGGCCTTCGACAAGACGGCAAAGCTGCTCGGCCTGCCCTATCCCGGTGGCCCGGCGGTAGAGCGGATGGCGCGGGACGGCAATCCCGACCGTTTCAATTTTCCGCGCCCGCTCGTCGGCGAGGCGCGGCTTGATTTTTCCTTCTCCGGCCTGAAGACGGCCGTGCGGCAGGCTGCACAGGAGATCGCGCCGCTCAGCGATCAGGACGTCTCGGATATCTGCGCCTCGCTCCAGAAGGCGATTTCGCGCACGCTGAAGGACCGCATCGGCCGCGGCCTGCAGCGATTCAAGACGGAATTTCCTGCCGCCGGCGAAAAGCCGGCGCTCGTCGTTGCCGGCGGTGTCGCCGCCAATCTCGAATTGCGCGGCACGCTGCAGGCGCTCTGCGACAAGAACGGCTTCCGCTTCATTGCGCCGCCGCTCAGCCTCTGCACCGACAATGCCGTGATGATCGCCTGGGCGGGACTGGAGCGCATGGCGACGGGCGTTCAGCCCGATGCGCTCGACGTGCAGCCGCGTTCGCGCTGGCCGCTCGATTCCAAGGCGGAGACGTTGATCGGGTTCGGAAAAAGAGGGGCCAAGGCATGAGCGAAAAGATCGCCGTCGTCGGATCGGGGGCTTTCGGAACGGCGCTCGCCGCCGTCATCGCCCTTGCCGGGCGAAGTGCTGTGACACTGGTCGGGCGCGATCCGGCGCTGATTGCGGATCTGAAGAACGAACGGCTGCATGACGCGGTGCTGCCCGGCATCCCGCTGCCGGAGTCGCTTGAATTTTCCGCCGAGGCGGATGCGATCAGCGGCGCCTCGATCGTGCTCTTTGCGATGCCGTCGCAGGCGCAAGCCGATGCGGCGCGACAATACGGCCCTTATCTTGCGAAGGATGCGATCGTCGTTACCTGCGCCAAGGGCATCGAGCGGGCAACGGGCAATCTCTTGACCGACATGCTGGAACGGGAACTGCCGGACCATCCCATCGCCGTGCTCTCCGGTCCGGGTTTTGCCGCCGATATCGCCAAGGGGCTGCCGACGGCAATGGCGATTGCGGCGGCGGATACGGAGACGGCGGAGCGGCTTGCGCAGGCGATATCAGGCCGGACCTTCCGGCTTTATGCCTCCGACGACCGCATCGGCGTCCAGCTTGGCGGCGCGCTCAAGAATGTGCTGGCGATCGCCTGCGGCATCGTCGAAGGCGGAGGCATCGGCGACTCCGCGCGTGCGGCGCTGATTGCGCGCGGACTTGCGGAGATGTCACGTTTCGTCGTCGCCAAGGGCGGGAAGGCGGATACGGTGCGCGGGCTTTCCGGTCTCGGCGATCTGGTGCTGACGGGAACGAGCCATCAGTCGCGCAACCTGCGTTTCGGCATTGCGCTCGGGCGCGGCGAAAAAGCCGATGCTCTGCAGGGCTCGCTGGTGGAAGGCGCGCTCGCCGCCTCCGTTGCCTCGCGGCTTGCGGCGGAGCTTGCGATCAGCATGCCGATCACCGACGCCGTTTCCGCCATCATCGACGGCAGTCTCGATATATCGGATGCCATCGAGCAGCTGATGACGCGTCCAATCACCACCGAATAGGAGAACAGACTTGCTTTTCGCCCTTCTCTGCAAAGACAAGCCGGGACATCTGAACGTGCGCATGGAGACGCGGCCGACGCATCTCGATTATCTCAACAAGCTCAATGCCGAGGGCAAGCTCGCCATCGCCGGTCCCTTCCTCGACGACGAGGGCAAGGCTTGCGGCAGCCTCGTCATCGTCAAGGCGGAGACCGCGCAAGAGGCAAAGGCGCTCGCCGATGCCGACCCCTATGCCCAGGCCGGGCTGTTCGAAAGCGTCGAGATCAAGGCCTACAACTGGGTCTTCAACAAGCCGGAGGCGTAAGCATGGCGCACTGGCTCTATAAATCCGAACCCGCCTCCTGGTCCTGGGAGCAGCAGAAGGCTGCCGGCGAAAAGGGCACGGAATGGACCGGCGTGCGCAACTATCTCGCGCGCAACAACATGCGCGCGATGCAGATCGGCGACAAGGGTTTCTTCTACCACTCCAATGACGGGCTGGAGATCGTCGGCATCGTCGAAGTCTGTGCATTGTCGCATCCGGACTCCACCGCCAAGGGCGACCCGAAGTGGGATTGCGTCGATATCCGCGCCGTCATGGACATGCCGAAGCCGGTGACGCTGAAGGACGTCAAAGCGAGCGAGACGCTTGCCAAGATGTCTCTCGTCACTTCGATGCGGCTTTCGGTGCAGCCTGTGACGGAGGAAGAATATCTCGAAGTTTGCCGCATGGGCGGGCTGGACAATCCGCCGCGTTGAAAACCGATCCCGAAGCCTTCATCCGCGCCAATACCAGCCTGACGGCGCCGCCGCATGTGCCGGAGATTTCGCTCCATCTGGCGAGCGAAGCGCATGAACTCTGGCTGAAGACGGAAGAAGAGCTGGAAGCGATCGGCCTGCCGCCGCCCTTCTGGGCTTTCGCCTGGGCGGGCGGGCAGGGACTGGCGCGCTACATCCTCGATCATCCGGAAACGGTGCGCGGCCAGCGCGTCTTGGATTTTGCCAGCGGTTCCGGCCTTGTCGGTATCGCGGCCGTCTTGGCCGGCGCCCGCGAGGTCACGGCGGTCGATATCGACCCCTGGGCGGAGACGGCGATCCGGCTGAATGCCGGGATCAACAGGGTTTCGCTGGAATTTACCGGCGCGGATCTGGTCGGACAGGCCGTCGATGCGGATATCGTGCTTGCGGGCGATGTCTTTTATGACCGTGCTTTCGCCGACGCGCTCATTCCCTGGTTCACGCGGCTGGCCGCGGAGGGCAAACTGGTTCTGGTCGGGGACCCGGGGCGAAGCTACCTGCCTCGGGAGCGGCTGGAATTCTGCGCGGCCTATCAAGTGCCGGTGACGCGGGCGCTGGAAGACAGCGAGGTCAAGAAGACGACGGTCTGGCGCTTTGGTTCCTAAGGTCTGATGACGCAGACATTGGCCTCGTAGGCGCAAGGATCGTCCTGGACGGCGACGTCGATGACCTTCGCCTTAGGTGCCATCGGCTCGGGCCGTGGCGCCGGATAGAAGCCATAGCCATTGCCGCCGACATAGGTTCCGCCTTCGACCTGATAGACGTAGGAGGAGCCGGAATAGGTGCCGCCCTGGTCCCAAACCGGCGCCTGGGGCGCGAGGATGACGAGATTGCCGCGGGCAACGCGGTTTGTTGCCCCCGACGAAAACCGCGTCAGCATCGGCATCCTGTTCCTGCCGGCCCGGCGGCCGTAGGTGTGGTCGAAACGGATGCCGCGATCGCGCCAGCTCACACGTTCGCCGAGAAGCAGCCCGCGGTGGAGCGCGTGGCGATGGCCGGCAAAGCGATCATCATGACGGCGTTCTCCCGCTGCGGCGGGAAGCGCGGCAAGTGCTGCAAGTGCAAGCAAGGCGACTGCGGTCAGACTGCGAGACATAGCGCCGGCTCCGGAATTCCAATCGTTAACAAATCGTTAACGCCAGATTGCGCCAAAAACGGCAGCTTGTCCATTCGCCGGGAAAGAGCGGCATAAATATTGAGTACAAAAGGCTAGTTTGGATGAGCCGCAAACTTCGCGGTAACCCGAATCGATTAAATTAAATGCAGACAGCGATTGTGCTTGTCGTCTGGCTTTTCGGTGAGTAAACGTCGCAATTGATGCAACGCACACAGAGAATTTTGTCATTCGTGTGGTTGACTGAGCATGCTCCGAAATCCGGGAGCGCAGAGAAGCCGCCGCG
Source organism: Rhizobium sp. BR 249 (assembly GCF_047445895.1). Lineage (NCBI taxonomy): Bacteria > Pseudomonadati > Pseudomonadota > Alphaproteobacteria > Hyphomicrobiales > Rhizobiaceae > Rhizobium > Rhizobium sp. BR 249. The sequence continues at coordinate 60,847 of NZ_JARWKX010000019.1, forward strand.
AGGTTCTGATGGCGAACGTGACAAATAACCGGCCCCTGTCGCCGCATTTGCAAATTTATAAACCTATTCCCACCATGGTCATGTCCATCGTTCACCGCATTACCGGCGGTGCGCTCTATGTCGGCACGTTGCTCGTCGCCTGGTGGCTGATCGCGGCTGCAAGCGGCCAGGGCTCCTACGATTGGGCCAACTGGGTGCTCGGCAGCCTGATCGGCAAGCTCGTGCTGCTCGGTTATACCTGGGCCTTGCTGCACCACATGCTCGGCGGCTTCCGCCATCTCATGTGGGACCTCGGCTATGGTTTCGAGAAGGAATTTTCGACCAAGCTTGCCATCGCCAACGTCATCGGGTCGCTCTGTCTGACCGTTCTGGTCTGGGTGATCGGCTTCCTCATTCGCTTCTGAAGGTCCTCTCATGGATATGCGCACCCCCCTCGGCAAGGTTCGCGGGCTCGGCTCCGCCAAGGACGGCACGGACCATTTCTGGCGCCAGCGGCTGACGGCCGTCGCCAACATCCCGCTCATCCTCTTCTTCGTCATCTTCATGATCGCCTATGCGGGCGCGCCCTATGCGGATGTGGTTCGCGCGCTGTCGAACCCGTTCGTCGCCGTCGTCATGGGGCTGATGGTGATCTCAGGCGTCATTCATATGAAGCTCGGAATGCAGGTCATCATCGAGGATTACGTGCACGGCGAGTTCGGCAAGGTCGCTCTGCTGATGCTGAACACGTTCTTCGCGATCCTGATCGCCGGCCTCTGTCTCTTCGCCATTCTGAAAATCGCATTCGTAGGATAAGCTCGTCATGGCACCGACCTCACCCGCCCAGAATGGCAAGGCCTACAAATATGTCGATCACTCCTATGACGTGATCGTCGTCGGCGCCGGCGGCGCGGGCCTGCGCGCCACGCTCGGCATGGCCGAGCAGGGTTTCCGCACGGCCTGCATCACCAAGGTATTCCCGACCCGCTCACACACCGTCGCGGCCCAGGGCGGCATCGCCGCCTCGCTGCGCAACATGACGCCGGACAGCTGGCAATGGCACCTCTACGACACTGTCAAGGGTTCCGACTGGCTCGGCGACGTCGACGCCATGCAGTATCTCACCATGGAAGCGCCGAAGGCGGTCTATGAGCTCGAGCATTACGGCGTGCCGTTCTCGCGCAACGAGGAAGGCAAGATCTACCAGCGCCCGTTCGGCGGCCACATGCAGAACTACGGCGAAGGCCCGCCGGTGCAGCGCACTTGCGCCGTCGCCGACCGTACCGGCCACGCCATCCTGCACACGCTCTACGGCCAGTCGCTGCGCCACAACGCCGAATTCTTCATCGAATATTTCGCGCTCGACCTGATCATGTCGGAAGACGGCAGCCGCTGCACCGGCGTCGTCGCCTGGTGCCTGGATGACGGCACGATCCACCGCTTCGCCGCCAAGATGGTGGTGCTGGCGACCGGCGGCTACGGCCGCGCTTATTTCTCGGCGACGTCTGCCCATACCTGCACCGGCGACGGCGGCGGCATGGTGGCGCGCGCCGGCCTGCCGCTGCAGGATATGGAATTCGTACAGTTCCACCCGACCGGCATCTACGGTTCGGGCTGTCTGATCACCGAAGGCGCGCGCGGCGAAGGCGGCTACCTCGTCAATTCCGAAGGCGAGCGCTTCATGGAGCGTTACGCGCCGTCTGCCAAGGACCTTGCCTCGCGTGACGTCGTCTCGCGCTGCATGACGCTCGAGATCCGTGAAGGCCGCGGCGTCGGCAAGAACAAGGATCATATCTTCCTGCACCTCGACCATCTCGATCCGGCCGTTCTGCATGAACGCCTGCCGGGGATTTCCGAGAGCGCCAAGATCTTCGCCGGCGTCGATGTCACGCGCGAACCGATCCCGGTCCTGCCGACCGTTCACTACAATATGGGCGGCATTCCGACCAATTACTGGGGCGAAGTGCTGAACGCCGACAGCGCCAATCCGGAACGGATCATCCCCGGCCTGATGGCCGTGGGTGAAGCGGGCTGCGCCTCGGTGCACGGCGCCAACCGTCTCGGCTCCAACTCGCTGATCGACCTCGTGGTCTTCGGCCGCGCCGCTGCGATCCGCGCCGGCGAGGTCATCGACCGCGCAGCGCCGGTCCCGCACCTCAACGTTGCGGCCTGCGACAAGATCATGGACCGCTTCGACGGCCTGCGCCACGCCAGCGGCGGCACGCCGACGGCCGACCTGCGCGAAAAGATGCAGCGCGCCATGCAGGAAGACGCGGCCGTCTTCCGTACGCAGGAATCGCTGGAATCCGGTTGCCGGCGTATTTCGGCGATCTGGGGTGAAATGAAGGACATCAAGGTCACTGACCGTTCGATGGTCTGGAACTCCGATCTCGTGGAAACGCTCGAGCTGCAAAACCTGATGGCAAACGCCATCACGACGATCTACGGCGCCGAGGCCCGCAAGGAGAGCCGCGGTTCGCATGCCCGCGAGGATTATACCGAGGGCGCATTCGCCGGCCGCGACGACGTCAACTGGCGCAAGCACACGCTTGCCTGGGTGAACGAGGCGGGCGACGTCAAGCTCGACTATCGCCCTGTTCACACCGAGCTCATCGCCGAAGGCATCGATCCGCACAAGATCGAGCCGAAAGCTCGCGTGTACTGATTTCAAGAGGAACCGGATATGGTTGAACTCGCTCTCCCCAAGAATTCTCAGATGCGCGAAGGCAAGGTCTGGCCGAAGCCGGCGGGTGCGACGAACACCCGCGAGTTCCGCGTCTACCGCTGGAGCCCGGACGACGGGCAGAACCCGTCGATCGACACTTTCTACATCGATGTCGACAATTGCGGCCCGATGGTGCTCGACGGTCTGCTCTACATCAAGAATAAGATCGACCCGACGCTGACCTTGCGCCGTTCCTGTCGTGAGGGCATTTGCGGTTCCTGCGCGATGAACATCGACGGCACGAACACGCTCGCCTGCACCAAGGGGATGGACGATATCAAGGGCTCGGTGAAGATCTATCCGCTGCCGCATCTGCCCGTCGTCAAGGATCTGGTTCCCGATCTCACCAATTTCTACGCCCAGCACCGCTCGATCGAGCCCTGGCTGAAGACGGTATCGCCGGCGCCGGCCAAGGAATGGAAGCAGAGCCATGAGGATCGTCAGAAGCTCGACGGCCTCTATGAATGCATCCTCTGCGCCTGCTGCTCGACCTCCTGTCCGAGCTACTGGTGGAACGGCGACCGCTATCTCGGCCCGGCCGTCCTGCTGCAGGCCTATCGCTGGCTGATCGATTCCAGAGACGAAGCGACCGGCGAGCGTCTCGACAATCTCGAAGATCCGTTCCGTCTCTACCGCTGCCACACGATCATGAACTGCGCGCAGACCTGCCCCAAGGGCCTCAACCCTGCCAAGGCGATCGCCGAAATCAAGAAGATGATGGTCGAGCGCCGGGTTTGATCCGGGTGCACGGCGAGGGCGGAATAGACGGCTTCGATCCGGAAGCCGTCAGAGAGATCAGGTCGCGGCTCGCCTCGGTCCGCGGGCCGGCATTCGCATCGAGCGGCTGCAATCCTTCCTGCGAAGTCGGTCACATACTATTCCAAGATGATACGAGACTTTGACTGGGATCCCGACGGAGATGAACGCGCCCAACACCTTGCTGACAAATTCTATGTGCAGGAAGTTTTGCAGCGAGACAGTTGAACTGTATCGTTTTTCGGTTAGTTGTTGTCACGGGCAATTTATGCTGCCCGACTTGATTAACCAAAGCGAATTACGATAATCGGACTTGTCTCACGCCCGTTTCTTCGCGGCGATAGCCGAATTCAGGAGTATGATGATGCAGTTGCGATATGCGATGACAGGTCTGGTGGTGGCTCTCGCGCTAGCCGGTTGTCAGCGTACGGCATATGATTACAGCTCCAACTCGAACGCCGGGCCGGCGCCGTTGACGGCGCAGCCCGTTCCCTCCGTGCAGGGTGGGCAGCTTCCGCCGCCGACCGGCAGCTCGCAGTTTCCGGCCGCGCCGACGGCGACGTCGCCGATGCCGGGTGCGCAGCCCGGTGCAATGGCCGCGAATGCGCTCGATGTCACCAAGGAATCGATGGTCGGAAGCTGGCGAGTCAACGGCAGCTGCGACATGTTTCTCACCCTCACCAATCTCGGCAGCGGTTCGCGCGGCGGCACGCGCGGCTGTGTCGGCGAGTTGACGGCGATGGGCTCCTGGGAGGTTGCCGGCAAGCAGGTGCTGCTCAAGGACCGCTCGGGCAACCAGATCGGCAGCGTCTACAAGACGGCCGACAACCGCTTCGAGGGACAGACCAGCACGGGCCAGCAGATCAGCCTCAGCCGGTAAGCGAACCGGCGGGTAAGCAAACCGGCGGTAAATGATCCGGCGGGTTTCCGCCGATGACTGACAGGCGGATATGCCCTCATGCAGCCAATGCCAGATTATGCGCTCAGCGTTTGCGAACAGCTTAAATCGCTGACGCTCGCAGGCGCGTTGCAGGTCGATTCCGCCCAGATGGATGTGGCGAAAAGCCTGGACCGGGTGCTTGCCGGGCTGAAGCAGCAAAGGCCGGCGGCAAAATCGAGCGCGCTCGGCTGGCTGTTCGCATCGAAGAAGAAAGCCGCCGGCGGCATCAAGGGGCTCTATATCCACGGCAGCGTCGGACGCGGCAAGACCATGCTGATGGACATGTTCTTCGCGATGGCGCCGTGCAGGAAGAAGCGGCGGGCGCATTTCCACGAATTCATGGCGGACGTGCACAACCGCATCGCGGCGCACCGGCTGAAGCTCAAGAACGGCGAAACGAAGCAGGCGGACCCGATGCCGCCGGTCGCCGCAGCCCTTTACGAGGAAGCGGAACTGCTCTGCTTCGACGAGTTCACGGTCACCGACATTGCCGACGCGATGATCCTGTCGCGATTGTTCTCCGAACTCTTTGCGCGGGGATGCGTGCTGGTCGCGACCTCGAACGTCGAACCCGACAATCTCTACAGGGACGGTCTCAATCGCGGGCTCTTCCTGCCCTTCGTCGCTCTGCTCAAGCAGCATGTCGATGTCGTCACCCTGGATTCGCCGACCGATTACCGGATGGAGAAGCTGAACAGCCAGCCCGTCTATCTCGTGCCGATCAACGAGCATAACGACATGGCGATGGAGGCGTCCTGGACGCAGGCGCTGCACGGGCGCAAGGCGCAGCCGCTCGACATTCCGATGAAGGGGCGCTCCATCCATGTGCCGCTCGCCGCCGACCGCATGGCGCGCTTCTCCTTCACAGACCTTTGCGACAAGCCGCTCGGAGCAGTCGATTTTCTCGCCATCGCCGAACGCTTCGATACGGTCTTCCTCGATCACGTTCCCTTGCTCGGCCCGGAGAAGCGGAACCAAATCAAGCGCTTCATCATTCTGGTCGATACGTTCTACGATCATGCCGTGCGGCTTTACATATCGGCGGCGGCGATGCCGGAGGAACTGCTCCTCAATCGCCGGGGCACCGAAGGCTTCGAATTCGATCGTACGGCATCGCGTCTGTTCGAGATGCGGAGCGCGGAATATCTTGCGCTGCACCATGAGAAACGGGCCGCAGAGTAACAATCCAGTAACAAAATATCTTACGTTTACGTAAGAATTTTTGTATCTAAACGATTGAAAATGCTGCATCAAAATTAATGGATTGCCATTTTTTGGCTTTGGGTCTATGCGATTGCGTCATTGAGCGGCCTCGCAGCGTCGTTCGACGAATTTGATCGCAAAGGAAACAGCGAAATGGCGCGTAACAAGATCGCACTCATTGGTTCTGGCATGATTGGTGGCACGCTGGCGCATCTCGCCGGCCTGAAGGAGCTGGGCGACATCGTCCTCTTCGACATCGCCGACGGTATTCCCCAGGGCAAGGGCCTCGACATCGCACAGTCCTCTCCGGTCGAAGGCTTCGACGCCAACCTGACCGGCGCCAGCGACTATTCCGCAATCGAAGGCGCCGATGTCTGCATCGTCACCGCCGGCGTTCCGCGCAAGCCGGGCATGAGCCGCGACGATCTCCTCGGCATCAACCTCAAGGTCATGGAGCAGGTCGGCGCCGGCATCAAGAAGTATGCCCCCAACGCCTTCGTCATCTGCATCACCAACCCGCTCGACGCCATGGTCTGGGCGCTGCAGAAGTTTTCGGGCCTTCCCGCGAACAAGGTCGTCGGCATGGCCGGCGTTCTCGACTCCTCGCGCTTCCGTCTCTTCCTCGCCAAGGAGTTCAACGTCTCCGTTCAGGACGTGACGGCCTTCGTTCTCGGCGGCCACGGCGACACGATGGTGCCGCTCGCCCGCTACTCGACGGTCGGCGGCATTCCGCTCACCGATCTCGTCACCATGGGCTGGGTCACCAAGGAGCGCCTCGAAGAAATCATCCAGCGCACCCGTGACGGCGGCGCCGAAATCGTCGGCCTGCTGAAGACCGGCTCTGCCTATTATGCGCCGGCTGCCTCGGCGATCGAAATGGCCGAATCCTACCTCAAGGACAAGAAGCGCGTCCTGCCCTGCGCGGCCCACCTGACCGGCCAGTACGGCGTCAAGGACATGTATGTCGGCGTTCCCACCGTCATCGGCGCCGGCGGCGTCGAGCGCGTCATCGAGATCGACCTCAACAAGACTGAGAAGGAAGCCTTCGACAAGTCCGTCGGCGCCGTCGCCGGTCTTTGCGAAGCCTGCATCAACATCGCGCCTGCCCTGAAGTAATTGGCGCTCAAGTAATCGAAACAGGGATAGACCCCATGAACATTCATGAATATCAGGCCAAGGCTCTGCTGAAGGGCTATGGCGCGCCGGTTGCCGAAGGTGTGGCAATTCTCAAGGTTGAAGAAGCCGAGGCTGCCGCCAAGTCGCTTCCGGGCCCGCTTTACGTGGTCAAGAGCCAGATCCATGCGGGCGGCCGCGGCAAGGGTAAGTTCAAGGAACTGTCGCCGGAAGCCAAGGGCGGCGTGCGTCTCGCCAAGTCGATCGAAGATGTCGTTGCCAACGTCAAGGAAATGCTTGGCAACACGCTGGTGACCGCGCAGACCGGCGAAGCCGGCAAGCAGGTCAACCGCCTCTACATCGAGGACGGCGCCGACATTGCCCGCGAACTCTATTGCTCACTCCTGGTCGACCGTTCGGTCGGCAAGGTCGCCTTCGTCGTATCGACCGAAGGCGGCATGGACATCGAAGCCGTCGCCCACGATACGCCCGAGAAGATCCAGACGATCGCCATCGATCCCGAAACCGGCGTGACGGCGGCCGACGTCGCCAAGATTTCCGCCGCTCTCGAGCTCGAAGGTGCTGCCGCAGAAGACGCCAAGTCGCTCTTCCCGCTGCTCTACAAGGCCTTCAACGAGAAGGACATGTCGCTTCTCGAAATCAACCCGTTGATCGTCATGAAGAATGGCCATCTGCGCGTTCTCGACGCCAAGATGTCCTTCGACGGCAATGCTCTGTTCCGTCACGACGACGTCAGGGCGCTGCGCGACGAGACCGAAGAAGACGCCAAGGAAATCGAGGCCTCGAAGTGGGACCTCGCTTATGTCGCGCTCGACGGCAATATCGGCTGCATGGTCAACGGCGCGGGCCTTGCCATGGCGACGATGGACATCATCAAGCTCTATGGCAAGGAGCCGGCCAACTTCTGCGACGTCGGCGGCGGCGCCGGCAAGGAAAAGGTTGCGGCAGCCTTCAAGATCATCACCGCAGACCCCAAGGTCGAAGGCATCCTCGTCAACATCTTCGGCGGCATCATGAAGTGCGACGTCATCGCCGAGGGCGTCATTGCCGCGGTCAAGGAAGTCGGTCTCAAGGTTCCGCTTGTCGTGCGCCTTGAAGGCACCAATGTCGAGCTCGGCAAGAAGATCCTGAACGAGTCGGGTCTCGCGATCACGGCGGCCGACGACTTGGACGATGCGGCCAAGAAGATCGTCGCGGCGATCAACGGCTAATTTGAAGGATCGGAAAGAATGTCTATTCTCGTCAATAAAGACACCAAGGTCCTCGTTCAGGGTCTGACCGGCAAGACCGGCACGTTCCACACCGAACAGGCGCTTGCCTACTACGGCACCCAGATGGTCGGCGGTATCCACCCGAAGAAGGGTGGTGAAACCTGGACCGGCGCAAAGGGCGAAAGCCTGCCGATCTTCGCAACCGTCGCCGAAGGCAAGGAAAAGACCGGCGCCGACGCGACCGTCATCTACGTTCCGCCGGCAGGCGCTGCCGATGCGATCATCGAAGCGATCGACGCCGAGATCCCGTTCATCACCTGCATCACCGAAGGCATTCCGGTCATGGACATGGTGCGCGTCAAGGCTCGCCTCGACCGCTCCAAGTCGCGCCTGCTCGGACCGAACTGCCCGGGCATCCTGACGCCGGAAGAATGCAAGATCGGCATCATGCCGGGCTCGATCTTCCGCAAGGGTTCGGTCGGCATCGTTTCCCGTTCGGGCACGCTGACCTACGAAGCCGTCTTCCAGACCTCCAATGAAGGTCTCGGCCAGACGACGGCCGTCGGCATCGGCGGCGACCCGGTCAAGGGCACCGAGTTCATCGACGTGCTCGAGATGTTCCTGGCCGACGAAGCCACGACCTCGATCATCATGATCGGCGAAATCGGCGGCTCGGCTGAAGAAGACGCGGCCCAGTTCCTCAAGGACGAAGCCAAGAAGGGCCGCAAGAAGCCGATGGCCGGCTTCATCGCCGGCCGTACGGCGCCGAAGGGCCGCACCATGGGCCATGCCGGCGCCGTGGTATCGGGCGGCAAGGGCGACGCCGAATCGAAGATCGCGGCAATGGAATCGGCAGGCATCAAGGTGTCTCCGTCTCCGGCCCGCCTGGGCAAGACGCTGGTTGAAGTCCTCAAGGGCTGAAGCCACCTATAGACCGGGCGGAGGAACGGCATCTGCGCCTTCCGCCCGGCTCGCACACGAGACCAGCAGATGCGCCGCGGACAGGCGGCAATCGGAATGCGGCAGCCGGCGATCGATCCGGCAAATTCATCAAAGTCAGGAGGCGGACGGAAGCGTTCGCATATCACCATGGCACGGCAAGAAGCCAACGAGCAGTTTCAGATCACCTCGTTTCTGGATGGCGCCAACGCGGCCTATATCGAGCAGCTCTATGCGCGCTACGAAGAGGACCCGGCGTCGGTGGACGATCAGTGGCGTACCTTCTTCAAGGCGCTGGAAGACGATCCTGCCGATGTGAAGAAGGCGGCCAAGGGTGCCTCCTGGCGCAAGAAGAACTGGCCGCTGGCAGCCGGCGGCGATCTGGTGTCGGCGCTCGACGGCGACTGGGGCATCGTCGAGAAGGTGATCGAGACCAAGGTGAAGGCGAAGGCCGCAGCCGAGGGCAAGCCCGCCGACAGCACCGACGTGCTGCAGGCGACGCGCGATTCCGTCCGCGCCATCATGATGATCCGCGCCTACCGCATGCGCGGCCACCTGCATGCCAAGCTCGATCCGCTCGGCATCGCAGCCGCCGTCGACGACTATCGTGAACTGTCGCCGGAAAATTACGGCTTCACATCAGCCGATTACGACCGCAGGATCTTCATCGACAACGTGCTCGGCCTGGAATACGCGACCATCCGCGAGATGATCGAAATCCTCGAACGCACCTACTGCTCGACACTCGGCGTCGAATTCATGCATATCTCCAACCCGGAAGAGAAGGCCTGGATCCAGGAGCGCATCGAAGGTCCTGACAAGGGCGTGGCCTTCTCCCCCGAAGGCAAGAAGGCGATCCTCGCCAAGCTCGTCGAAGCCGAAGGCTACGAGCAGTTCCTCGACGTCAAGTTCAAGGGCACCAAGCGCTTCGGCCTCGACGGCGGTGAATCGCTGATCCCGGCGCTCGAACAGATCCTGAAGCGCGGCGGCCATCTCGGCCTCAAGGAAGCCGTGTTCGGCATGGCCCACCGCGGCCGTCTGAACGTGCTCTCCCAGGTCATGGGCAAGCCGCACCGCGCCATCTTCCACGAATTCAAGGGCGGCTCCTACGCGCCTGACGAAGTCGAAGGTTCCGGCGACGTCAAGTACCATCTCGGCGCCTCCTCCGACCGCGAATTCGACGGCAACAAGGTGCACGTCTCGCTGACGGCGAACCCTTCGCATCTCGAAATCGTCGATCCCGTCGTCATGGGCAAGGCCCGCGCCAAGCAGGACATGAGCGCCTCCGTCTGGGACGGCGACATCATTCCGCTTTCCGAACGCGCCAAGGTCCTGCCGCTCCTGATCCACGGCGACGCGGCTTTTGCCGGCCAGGGCGTCATCGCCGAAATTCTCGGCCTGTCCGGTCTGCGCGGTCACCGCGTTGCCGGCACGATGCACGTCATCATCAACAACCAGATCGGCTTCACCACGAACCCGGCCTTCTCGCGCTCGTCGCCCTATCCGTCCGACGTCGCCAAGATGATCGAAGCACCGATCCTGCACGTCAACGGCGACGATCCGGAAGCGGTGGTCTACGCGGCCAAGATCGCCACCGAATTCCGCATGAAGTTCCACAAGCCTGTGGTGCTCGACATGTTCTGCTACCGCCGCTACGGCCATAATGAAGGCGACGAGCCATCCTTCACGCAGCCGAAGATGTACAAGGTGATCCGCGGCCACAAGACCGTGCTGCAGCTCTATGCGGCACGCCTCGTCGCCGAAGGCCTGCTCACCGACGGCGAAGTGGAGAAGATGAAGGCTGATTGGCGCGCGCATCTCGAACAGGAGTTCGATGCCGGCCAGCACTACAAGCCGAATAAGGCCGACTGGCTGGACGGCGAGTGGTCCGGTCTGCGCACGGCCGACAATCAGGACGAGCAGCGCCGCGGCAAGACCGCCGTGCCGATGAAGACCTTGAAGGAGATCGGCCGCAAGCTCTCCGAGATCCCGGCAGGTTTCAACGCGCATCGCACGATCCAGCGCTTCATGGAAAACCGCGCCAACATGATCGGCACCGGCGAAGGCCTCGACTGGGCGATGGCCGAAGCTCTCGCCTTCGGTTCGCTCGTCGTCGAGGGCCACAAGATCCGCCTGTCCGGCCAGGATTGCGAACGCGGCACCTTCTCGCAGCGCCATTCGGTTCTCTACGATCAGGAGACCGAAGAACGCTATATTCCGCTCGCCAATCTCGCGTCGACGCAGGCCCGTTACGAAGTCATCAATTCGATGCTTTCGGAAGAAGCCGTTCTCGGTTTCGAATACGGCTACTCGCTGGCTCGCCCGAATGCGCTGACGCTTTGGGAAGCGCAGTTCGGCGATTTCGCCAACGGCGCGCAGGTCGTCTTCGACCAGTTCATCTCGTCGGGCGAACGCAAGTGGCTGCGCATGTCGGGCCTCGTCTGCCTGCTGCCGCACGGTTATGAAGGCCAGGGTCCGGAGCACTCTTCGGCTCGCCTGGAACGCTTCCTGCAGCTCTGCGCGGAAGACAACATGCAGGTCGCCAACGTCACGACGCCGGCGAACTACTTCCACATCCTGCGCCGTCAGCTGAAGCGCGACTTCCGCAAGCCGCTGATCCTGATGACGCCGAAGTCGCTGCTGCGCCACAAGCGGGCGGTCTCGACGCTTGCGGAACTCGCCGGCGAATCCGCCTTCCATCGCCTGCTCTGGGACGATGCCGAGGTGATCAAGGACGGCCCGATCAAGCTGCAGAAGGACAACAAGATCCGCCGCGTCGTCATGTGCTCCGGCAAGGTCTATTACGATCTTCTCGAAGAGCGGGAAAAGCGCGGTATCGACGATATCTACCTGCTGCGCGTCGAACAGCTCTATCCGTTCCCGGCAAAGGCACTCATCAACGAGTTGTCGCGCTTCCGTGGTGCCGAGATGGTCTGGTGCCAGGAAGAGCCGAAGAACATGGGCGCATGGTCGTTCATCGACCCGTTCCTCGAATGGGTGCTTGCCCATATCGATGCGAAATACCAGCGTGTCCGCTATACCGGCCGTCCGGCCGCCGCCTCGCCGGCGACGGGCCTGATGTCCAAGCATCTGTCGCAGCTCTCGGCATTCCTCGAGGATGCACTGGGCGGCTAATACAAGGGGGGCGCAATGGCTTATTTCTTTCTGAGACTGCTGCCGCCGCGCCCCACTTTCCCGCATGACGGGACCGGGGAGGAAATGGCGGCGATGAAAAGCCATGCCGAATACTGGCGTCGAAATGCCCTTGCGGGAACGGCCGTCACGGTCGGCCCCGTCTTCGAAGGGGAAGGCGCTTGGGGCATGGCGGTCGTCGAGGTCGAGGATCAGGCGGCCGCACGGGCTCTCGCCGATGCCGATCCGATCATCGCTTCCGGTTTCGGTTTCCGTTTCGATATTCTGCCGATGCCCTCGATCATTTTGCGGCCACCCGCCGTCTGAAACGCATAAACGAAAACACACGAAATCAGGATTTGAACAATGGCCACAGAAATCCGCGTTCCAACTCTCGGTGAATCCGTCAGCGAGGCAACCGTCGGCACCTGGTTCAAGAAGGTCGGCGACGCCATCAAGGCCGACGAGCCGATTCTGGAGCTTGAAACCGACAAGGTGACCATCGAAGTTCCCGCGCCCGTCTCCGGCACGCTTTCGGAAATCGTTGCCGCCGCCGGCGAGACCGTCGGCCTCGGCGCACTGCTCGGCCAGATCGCCGAAGGTGCCGGCGCTGCCGCCGCCGCGCCGGCTGCTGCCGCACCGGCCGCCGCCCCTGCTGCACCGGCGCCTGCCGCCCCGGCCGCCGCTGCCGCAGCGTCGTCGAGCGCTTCCGTTTCCACCATGCCGGCAGCGCCGGCGGCCGCCAAGATGCTCGCTGAAAACAACCTTTCCGCCGATCAGGTCGACGGCAGCGGCAAGCGCGGCCAGGTGCTGAAGGGCGACGTCATCGCTGCCGTCGCCAGGGGCATTTCCGCTCCGGCGGCCGTACCCGCAGCAGCGCCGGTTGCAGCGCGCGGCCCGTCGACGGTCGAGGATGCCTCGCGCGAAGAGCGCGTAAAGATGACGCGCCTGCGCCAGACGATCGCCAAGCGCCTCAAGGACGCGCAGAACACTGCCGCCATGCTGACCACCTACAACGAGGTGGACATGAAGGCGGTCATGGACCTGCGCAACAAGTACAAGGACATTTTCGAGAAGAAGCACGGCGTCAAGCTCGGCTTCATGGGCTTCTTCACCAAGGCCGTCACGCACGCCCTGAAGGAACTGCCGGCCGTCAACGCCGAAATCGACGGCACCGACATCATCTACAAGAACTACTGCCATGTCGGCATGGCCGTCGGTACGGACAAGGGCCTCGTCGTTCCGGTCATCCGTGATGCCGATCAGATGTCGATCGCCGAGATCGAGAAGGAGCTCGGCCGTCTTGCCAAGGCTGCCCGCGATGGCTCGCTCGCCATGGCCGACATGCAGGGCGGCACTTTCACCATCACCAATGGCGGCGTCTACGGCTCGCTGATGTCCTCGCCGATCCTCAACGCACCGCAGTCGGGCATTCTCGGCATGCACAAGATCCAGGAGCGGCCGGTCGCGATCGGCGGCCAGGTGGTCATCCGTCCGATGATGTATCTGGCGCTTTCCTACGATCACCGCATCGTCGACGGCAAGGAAGCGGTCACTTTCCTCGTGCGCGTCAAGGAGAGCCTCGAAGATCCGGAACGTCTGGTTCTCGATCTCTAAGGGAGCGCTTTCGATGCGGAACCGGATCTTGCGAGCGGCGCGCCTTCTTCTTTGCGCTGCCGCCGCGCATGCCCCGGTCTCCGCATCGGCTGCCGGCTGGGATGCCGGCAAGGCGAGCAGCAATTTCGAGCTGGTGGCGTTGGGCGATGCCGAACTCTCCGCGCGCTCGATCAACGTGATCCACATGGGCAATGTCGAGCTGACCTCCGGCCGTATCGTCGCGGCCGATCCGCTCGCTCAGCCGGATCGTCCGGCGCTCGCAAGGACGGTCGCGCCGGGGGAATATCCGGTTACGCTCTACCAGGCTTCCGGGCGCATCGCGGCAGCCGGCATGCGCTTTGCCGAGGGCAAGCCGGATCACTGGGAGCTTGCCGTCCTGCCCGGACAGGACCCGATGACGCTGAAGGACGGCGAGATTTTCGGCTATCCCGTCGATGCCGGCGTCGGCTGCTACATGGATGCCGACACGCTTGCTCTGATCGGCGAGCGCGAAGCGCAGGTCCAGGCACAGAAGCCGGATGCCGACTTCAATTATTACGACAACGTGCTGGCTTCGGACCTCGATGCCAACAAGGGCCGCTATGCGCTGCACCGGCCGGTCGCCGGCAAGAAGGGCAATGTCGCCGTCTTCTGGAGCGGCTGGGGCGACGGTTTCTACCCGGTTTTCTGGGGACTCGACAAGGATGGCCGCCCGCTGGTGCTGCTGACGGATTTCGGCGTGATCGAGAATGCCGACGGGCGGAGAGAGCCGAAGGGACAATGAGCGGAAAGATTGGCATCATGGCGGGAGGAAAAGGCATGGCTGCAATCGCGGCCGCTGCGTTTTTCGCCGTGCCTGCCGCCGCATCCGGCGCCGAATGCAAGCAGGAACGGGCCGTCTACATCGACCGCGACGGCGCCTATGAATTGCGCTTCACGCCGCTGAATTCCGCGTCGGCCACCGCGAGCAACCAGTTCAAGGTCAGCGCGCTGAAGACGTCCGTCGTGATGGAAGGTTATGTCGTGCCGTCGGAAGATCCGGTGCGCGCGATCGGCATCCTGATGTTCAACTGCCCCGAGGGCGATGTGACGGGCGCGGATCTCAACGCCTGCACGGTCTGGCAGGGCGCCGTCTACGGCATGGATGCCAAGGGCGAAATGGACAATCTCCAGCCCGAGGGTGCTGTGGCGGCCGAAAAGCTCGTGCTGCCCGGCCTTGGCCCGGCCATCCGTGAATCCAGTGCCTGGGGTGAGGGCAAGGCTTCCGTGGCGCCCTGGGACGTGCTTGTTTTCAAGGAATGCGCGACATGAGCGGTGCACCTGTCGTTCTCGTGACCGGCGGCAGCCGGGGCATCGGCGCTGCCGTCTCGCGCCTTGCCGCACGCCAGGGGTGGCGTGTCGCGGTGAACTATGCCTCAAACCGCGCGGCTGCCGACGCCGTCGTTGCGTCGATCACCGAGGCCGGCGGCGAGGCGATGGCAATCGAGGGCGATGTCGGCAATGCGGCCGATATCGTCTCGATGTTTGCGGCCGTCGACCGCCATTTTGGTCGGCTCGACGGGCTCGTCAACAATGCCGGCATCGTCGATTATCCGCAGCGGGTCGACGAGATGGCGGCGGAGCGGATCGAGCGCATGCTGCGTATCAACGTGACCGGCTCCATACTCTGCGCGGCAGAGGCGGTGCGTCGCATGTCGAGCCGTCATAACGGCCGGGGCGGCGCGATCGTCAACATCTCGTCGATGGCTGCGGTTCTCGGTTCTCCGGCGCAGTATGTCGATTATGCCGCCTCGAAGGCCGCCATTGATACGTTCACCGTCGGGCTCGCGCGCGAGGTCGCCGCCGAGGGCGTCCGCGTGAATGCGGTCAGGCCGGGCATCATCGAAACCGATATCCATGCTTCTGGCGGGCTGCCGGACCGGCCGCGCGAAATGGCGCCGTCGATCCCGATGCAGCGCACCGGCACGCCCGAAGAGGTGGCGGATGCGATCCTCTACCTTCTCTCTGCTTCGGCTTCCTATATAACCGGCGCGATCCTCAATGTGAGCGGCGGCCGCTAGAAGGGCAGGGCAAAAACGATATGCAGTATATTCTCGAATTCCTTGGCCTGATGGCCGTTTTCTCGATCTTCATCGTCGTGCCGGGCGCCGATTTCGCCGTTATCCTGCGCCAGAGCATCGTGCACGGGCGTCGCGCCGCCATCATGACCGGGCTCGGCATGGGCTTTTCCCTGCTCTTCCATATCAGCTACACCATTCTCGGCCTCGGCCTCATCGTGTCGAAATCGCTGATGTTGTTTGCGATGATCAAATGGGCGGGTGTCGCCTATCTCGTCTATCTCGGCATCAAGTCGTTCCGCGAGCCTGGTTTCCAGGTGAGCGAGATCGAGGTAACGGCCGAAGACCGCAAGCCGGTCTCGATGCTGAAATGCCTCGGCATGGGCTTCATCACCAATGCGCTGAACCCGAAGCCGGTGCTGTTCTTCCTGTCGCTGTTTTCGACGCTGGTGCATCACGACACGCCTGTTCTGATCCAGTTCTCCTACGGCATCGGTATGGCGACGGCGCTGGTCGCGTGGTTTGCCGGCGTCTCCTATTTCTTCACGGTCAAGGCGATCCGTGACCGCTTCATCGCCAGCGGCAAATGGTTCAACCGCATTACCGGAGCAGCACTCGTCGGCTTCGGCTTCCGCCTCGCGCTTACGCGCGCGGCCGACTAAACGATAATCCAAAGGGAAAAAGCAATGTCCTACGATGTCATCATTATCGGAACCGGCCCTGGCGGCTACGTCTGCGCCGTCAAGGCAGCCCAGCTCGGCCTCAAGGTCGCCGTCGTCGAAAAGCGCGCGACCTATGGCGGCACCTGCCTGAACGTCGGCTGCATCCCGTCCAAGGCGCTGCTGCATGCTTCCGAAATGTTCCATCAGGCCGGCCATGGATTGGGCACGCTCGGCATCGACGTGCCGGCGCCGACGCTCAACCTCGCCAATATGATGGCGCATAAGGATGCGACGGTGAAGTCGAACGTCGACGGCGTCGCCTTCCTCTTCAAGAAGAACAAGATCGATACCTTCCAGGGCACCGGCAAGATCGTCTCGGCCGGCAAGGTTTCCGTCACCGCCGAGGACGGCAAGGTGCAGGAGATCGAGGGCAAGAACATCGTCATCGCCACCGGCTCCGATGTCGCCGGCATTCCCGGCGTACAGGTCGAGATCGATGAAAAGACCATCATTTCCTCCACCGGCGGCATCGCGCTGGAGAAGGTGCCGGAAACGCTGATCGTCGTCGGCGGCGGCGTGATCGGCCTCGAACTCGGCTCGGTCTGGTCGCGCCTCGGCGCCAAGGTCACCGTCGTCGAATATCTCGACACCATCCTCGGCGGCATGGACGGCGAAGTTTCCAAGCAGTTCCAGCGCATGCTGGCCAAGCAGGGTATCGATTTCAATCTCGGCGCCAAAGTCACCGGCGTCGAAAAGGGCGGCAAGGGCGCCAAGGTCACTTTCGAACCGGTCAAGGGCGGCGACGCCGTGACGCTCGAAGCCGACGTCGTGCTGATCGCCACCGGCCGCAAGCCTTATACGGCGGGTCTCGGCCTCGAAGAGGCAGGTGTGGCGCTCGACAATCGCGGCCGCGTCGAGATTGACGGTCACTTCAAGACCAATGTCGCCGGCATCTATGCGATCGGCGACGTGGTGAAGGGGCCGATGCTGGCGCACAAGGCGGAAGACGAGGGCGTGGCGCTGGCCGAAATCCTCGCCGGCCAGCACGGTCACGTCAATTACGAGGTCATCCCGAGCGTCGTCTATACCCAGCCGGAAGTCGCCTCGGTCGGCAAGACCGAGGAAGAGCTGAAGGCGGCAGGCGTCGCCTATAAGGTCGGCAAGTTCCCGTTCACGGCAAACGGCCGCGCCCGCGCGATGCTGGCGACCGACGGTTTCGTCAAGATCCTCGCCGACAAGGAAACCGACCGCGTTCTCGGCGGCCATATCGTCGGCTTCGGCGCCGGCGAAATGATCCACGAGATCGCCGTCCTGATGGAGTTCGGCGGTTCGTCGGAAGATCTTGGCCGGTCCTGCCATGCGCATCCGACGATGTCCGAAGCCGTGAAGGAAGCCGCGCTCGCGACCTTCTTCAAGCCGATCCATATGTAAGCTTACATCTTCGTAATGAAGCGCGCAGCCGCTTGCCGGAAGGCAAGCGGCTGTTTTAGTTGTTGCCTATCGCAAAAATTGGGGCATCCGGTAGGGATCAGGAAATGCAGCAGTCATCCATCATGAGCTACAGTCTCAGCCAGCGTTTCCTTCACTGGGCGGTGGCGCTGCTGATCTTCTTCAACCTGCTCTTTCCCGACGGAATGAACATCTGGCACCGGCTCGTTCGCAGAGGCCAGGTGCCGACGCCCGAGCAGATCGCGTCGGCCAATATCCATGCCTATGTCGGCATCGCCATTCTGCTGCTCGCCGTCCTCCGACTTTGTCTGCGCTTCATCAAGGGTGTGCCGCCCGAGGTTTCTCGGGAGCCGGCGATCTTCCGTCTCGCGGCGAAGCTTGCCCATTCAGGGCTCTATATCCTGATCTTCGCGATGCCGCTTTCTGGCATTGCCGCCTACTACTTCGGCATCGATCCTGCCGGTTTCCTCCACGCGGACGTCCTGAAGATCGTTCTCTGGGCGCTGATCGCGGCGCATGTCGCCGGCGCGCTCGTCCATCAGTTCTATTGGAAAAGCAATGTGCTGCGCCGCATGACGCTCGGCTGACTGTCTCCCGATTCAGTTGACCGCGGTGACGGTAAAGCCCTGCTTGCGCAGCAGTTCGACGACGCCTTGTTCGCCGGGCAGGTGCAGGGCGCCGACGGCCATGAAGACGTTGCCGCCGTCGAGAATGGGGGCCGCACGTTCGGCCATCACCTTGTTGCGGTCGAGGATGACGCGCTGTTCGAAGGCGGCATAGTCGCTGGTGTCGCCCTCGTCTTCCGGCGTCACGGTCTTCAGCATCGGCATCGTCATGCCGATATCGCCGGAAAGATAGAGATCGGTCATCGTTTCGACGACGTCGTTCATCTTGTCGCCGAGTTCCAGCGTCTCGATCAGCGACTTCATATGAAATTCGACCGGCAGGTCAGCCATGGCCTGGATCTGCTCGGCAAGGGTTTCCAGCCCCTTGACCGTCTTGCCTTCGGCAGCGGCGTCGGCCGCGATCTTCTGGTCAAGGAATTTCACGCCTTTCGCCTTGCGGGCGATTTCGCAGGCCGGCAGGGCGACGGCGCTTGAGATCATCCACGGCCGCATGCGGGAGACGGCGCCGAGCGGGATGCCGCGCTGCTTGAGGCCGGCTTCCAGGCGCTGGTAATCCTCCGGCGAGAGCAGCTTGTCGATCGTCGTGCCGTCGGTGAACATCGTCAGCTCAGGCCTTGCGAGCAGGGCGGCGGTTGCTTTGCGTTCATCGAGAATCTCGTCGGATTCGATGATGATCGTATCGGCTGCGTCGTGAGCGGCCTGGGCGCGCGGCGGCAGGGCAAGCACGCGCGGGTCGGTGACATGCATGCTGCCGAGCAGCCAGGAAGGCCGGATACCCGGCTTCTCGATCTTCCAGAAGATGCCCTTGCCGTTTGGCGTCGCATCGGCTTCCTTCAGCGCCTCGGCATAGCGGGCCGGGTCGTTCTGCCGCAGCTCGGCCATCAGGTTCCGGCCGGTGCAGGCCTCGTCGGCGGCGGTCGCCGGCCGTGCAGTCAAAAGAGCGGCAAACAGGGCTGCGAGAAGCAGCATGTGAAAGGCTGCGATCAACCAGAGCAACAGGTTGCCCGGCGCTACGAGATGAAACGTCCGGCGGCCGATTGATGTCGTCACGATGGTATTCCCTACATGCCTTATGCGTTTCATGCTCTACGCCCGGCTTGCGCATATTCCTTTAAGAGAATGCGTTAACGAAAACTTATGCCCATATGCATGTCGTTGTCCCAAAACCGCTGCACACTTTTGCGCGACATGCTCTAGGCCCGCGGATGGGCGCTATCATACACCTCCAGCAGCCGCGACGCATCGACGCCGGTATAGACCTGCGTCGTGGAAAGGCTGGCATGGCCGAGCAGTTCCTGGATGGTGCGCAGATCGCCGCCGCCGGCGAGCAGGTGGGTGGCGAAGGAGTGACGAAGCGCATGGGGCGTCGCCGTCTCCGGCAGGCCGAAGGCGCTGCGCAGCTTCTGCATGGCCCGCTGGATGATCGCCGGCTGCAGCCTGCCGCCGCGGGCGCCGCGAAACAGCGGTTCGCCGCTTTCGAGATGGTACGGGCAGAGCGTGCGATATTTCTCGATGGCGTCGAAAACCACTGAGAGCAGCGGCACAAGCCGCGTCTTGTTGCCTTTGCCGGTGATGCGCAGCGCCGTTGCGCCCTTTTGCAGGTCGGCGGGGGTGAGATCCAGCGCTTCGGAGATGCGCAGGCCGCAGCCGTAGAGCAGCGTCATGACAGCCGCATCGCGTGCTGCGATCCAAGGTTTGTCATGGAGCTGGGCTTCGTCGCTGACAACGGTGATCGCCTGCGTGTCGGAGAGTGGCTTGGGCAGCGATTTCGGCTGTTTCGGCGAGCGGATCGCGCCGGCGCCGGCAGCATTGACCAGCCCTTTCTTTTCGAGATGGCGCAGCAGCGAGCGGAGGCCGGCGAGATTGCGGCCGAGCGAACGGGCGCCGGAGCCCTGCTTGCGCCGGGCCGCGAGGAATGCGCGGAAATCGGCAGGACGCAATTCCCTAATATCGGCGAGTGTGGCCGGCCCGGCGAGATGGCCGGTCAGGAAGGTCAGGAACTGGCGGGTGTCGCGCTCATAGGCATCGAGCGTATGCTCGGAAAGGCGGCGCTCGCGGGCGAGGTTTTCGAGCCACGCGGCCCGCTCGGCCATCAGGCGCGGATCGGCGATGATCAAGAGTTCGTTCACGTCTCTGGCCTTGAATTTGCCTTCAAGTCCGCCAATTTGAAGCAGGAACGGTTATGGAATTGCTAATGCCGGCCAAACCTTTGTCATCCCCAGATCATATTCTACTGCGATAGCTTTATGCCCCATAGACAGGATCTTTCATGGCACGGCGCGATTCCATGACGGCTTTCGGACAGCTCGCGGAAGCGATCGCTCTCGTCTCGCATGGAAGACCTGGTCACATCGTCGATACGCTGATTGCCGAACGCGGCCAGAGGATCGTGAAACATCCGCTCTGGCCTGCGATGCGGCCGTTCCTCTACATGCTGCTGCGCTACGGCAAGGCGATCGAATTCGCCAATGCGGTTGCCAAGATGCCGGGTTTCCAGTCGTTCGAATATCTGAGCGACGTGCTGAAGCTCGATATCGGCGTCGCCAATGGCGAACGCATTCCCAGTAGCGGCGGCTTCATCCTCGTCAGCAATCACCCCACAGGCATTGCCGACGGCGTCGCTGTCTTCGATCTCCTGAAAGCGCGCCGGCCGGATATGATGTTTTTCGCCAACCGCGACGCGATCCGGGTCAATCCGCGCTTTGCCGAGATGATCATCCCTGTGGAATGGCGGGAGGAGCACAAGAGCAAGCTCAAGGCGCGCGAGACGCTGCAGCTGACGAACCATGCGGTGAGGGAAGGCAAGGCGACGGTGCTCTTTCCCTCGGGCCGCATCGCCTACTGGGCGAACGGCCGGCTGAACGAACGCCCCTGGAAGACCTCAGCCGTCGGGCTGGCGCGCAAATACAATCTGCCGATCCTTCCCGTCCATATGACGGCGCGCAATTCCGGCCTGTTCTATTGGCTGGCGAAATGGTCGACGGAACTTCGCGACATGACGGTTTTTCACGAACTGCTGAACAAACGCGGCGACCGCTTCGATTTCGTGATCGGCAATCTCATTCCGGCCGAACATCTGGATGGCGACCTCAACGAGGTGACGAAGGCGCTGGAGAGGCATACGGTGCACGATCTCTCGGCAGATGGTGACGCGACCTTCATACCGGTCGGCCTGCCGGCTGCAGCAGTGGAAGGCCGGGAGATGCCGGTTCCTGCCGTCTAAACAAGCCGGCGCATGTGGCAGACCCGCCGCCTGTTATCATGAAATCGTCACTCTTGCCGGGTGTCATGCCCCGATCTCCTTGAGGCGGAGGGTCTGGCGCGCCAGCAGCCGCTCGACATCGGCGATATCGAGCGCCGAGAGCTTGGCGCCCGGCTTGCGCAGGGCGGCCGACTTGATGACGCCGCGCTTGGCAAGCACATATTTGCGGCAGGCGAGGCCGATGCCCTGCTGCTGTTCATAGCGGGCGAGCGGCAGATAGGCGTCGAAGATCTCATGAGCGCGATCGGGGTTGCCGGCGCCATAGGCTTCGACGACGCCGACCATCATCTCGGGATAGCAGAAGCCGGTCATGGCTCCATCGGCGCCGCGTCCCATTTCTTCGGGCAGGAAAAGCCCGCCATTGCCGCAGAGGATCGAGATGCGCCGCATGGCGCCGCTGCCGCTGGCGGCGCGAAGCGCTGATATCTTCGCAAGGCCCGGCCAATCCTCATGCTTGAGCATAACGCAATTGGGCACGTCCCTGACGATGCGCTCGATGACACCAGGCGCGATCGTCACATTCGTCGTGAGCGGATAGTCCTGCAGCACGAAGGGCGTGTCATCAAGCGCTTCGCCGACCGACTGGTAAAAGGAGAAGGCCTGATCGTCGGTCCTGACGGTCCAGGGTGGCGCGACCATGACGCCTGCGGCGCCCGCGCCCATGACGGCTTCGGCAAGCTCGCGCATCGGCGCAAGCCCTGGAGCCGACACGCCGACGACGACGGGAAGGCGCCCGTCAAGGCGCTTCAGCACACGCTCGACCACCAGACGCGATTCCTCGGCCGTCAGTTTCGGTGCTTCGCCGAGCTGGCCGAGGACCGTCAGGCCGGTGACGCCGGTGCTCTCGTAGAAATCGACCATGCTGTCGATGCTGGCAAGATCCAGCGCGCCGTCGTCGGTGAAGGGTGTTACGGCGATTACATAGACACCCTTGGCATCTTCGGTCAGTCGGGCCATTCGTTCCTCTCCGATTCAGCGGTCGAATAAATCGTCCCGGCAATCTATGCGCTCCATCGCGTGCCCAGCAACCCTTATCCACGTCCGTCGCCTGGCGCGCATGTCCGTCTTTGCGGTTCCAATTCCAATGATTTGCGGGCATGGTCTCGCGCGATGAGCACAGATTCGTCCGATCTCTTTGGCGCGCTTTTCGAGGCACCGCCCGCGAACCGCACGGTTCCGGTGCTGGTGCCGATGCCGGCGCCGAAACCCTATTCCTATTCCGTGCCGGAGGGCATGGCGGTCGAGTCCGGCTCGGTCGTGCAGGTGCCGCTCGGGCCGCGGCAGGTGATCGGCGTCGTCTGGGACGGCGGCGAGGATGGCGTCGATCCGAAGAAGCTCAGGCCGATCAGCCACGTCTTCGACTGCCCGCCGCTTGCCAAGGAGATGCGGGATTTCATCGACTGGGTGGCGACCTATACGCTTTCGCCTCCCGGCCTCGTCGCCCGCATGGCGCTGAGGGCGCCGAACGCCTTCGAACCGGAGCCGATGGTGGAGGGGCTGAAGCTCGTCGGCGGCGAACCGGAGCGGATGACGCCGGCGCGCGCCCGGGTGCTCGATGCCGCCTCGGACGGCTTATCCTGGACGCGCAGCGGCCTGGCGCATGCCGCCGGTGTTTCGACGAGCGTCGTCGACGGGTTGATCACGCTGGGCATCTTCGAGACGGTGTTCCTGCCGCCGCCCCCGGTCGTGGCGCTGCCGGATCCCGAATTTGCCGCCGCCCGCCTCGAAGGGCCGCAGAGGCAAGCGGCTTCGGAGATCGTCGACGATGTCCGCAAGGGCGAATTTTCGGTATCGCTGATCGACGGAGTGACCGGTTCCGGCAAGACCGAGGTCTATTTCGAAGCAGTCGCCGAGACGTTGAAGCGCGGCAAGCAGGTGCTGATCCTGCTACCGGAAATCGCGCTGACGGCCAGCTTTCTGGAGCGCTTCCAGGATCGCTTCGGCGCAAAGCCGGCCGAATGGCATTCCGATCTGGCGCCGCGCATGCGCGAGAAAGTCTGGCGCCAGGCGGTGACCGGCGAAGTGCGCGTCGTGGCCGGCGCGCGCTCGGCGCTCTTCCTGCCCTTCGAGGATCTCGGCCTCATCATCGTCGACGAGGAGCACGACCCCGCCTACAAGCAGGAGGACCGCGTCTTCTACAATGCCCGCGACATGGCCGTCGTGCGCGGCCGCATCGGCGATTTTCCCGTCATCCTCGTGTCGGCGACGCCATCGGTCGAAAGCCAGGTCAACGGGCAGAGCGGCCGCTACAGCACGGTCCATCTGCCGACACGATTCGGCGATGCCGCGCTGCCCGACCTGCATCTCATCGATATGCGCAGGCACGCGCCGGAGCGCGGCGGCTTCCTGTCGCCGGTCTTGATCCGGGCGATCGGCAAGACGGTGGAGAAACGCGAACAGGCGCTGCTCTTTCTCAACCGGCGGGGCTATGCGCCGCTGACGCTCTGCCGGGTTTGCGGCCACCGGTTCCAATGCCCGCAATGTTCGAGCTGGCTGGTGGAGCACCGCTTCCGCAAGCAGTTGCAATGCCATCAATGCGGCCATGCCGAGCGCACCCCGGAAGCCTGCCCGGAATGCGGCACGCTCGACCATCTGGTCGCCTGCGGGCCGGGTGTCGAGCGGATCGCCGAAGAGGTGGAACGGCATTTTCCCGAGGCCCGCACCATCGTTCTCTCCTCCGATATCATGGGCGGAGTGAAGCGGCTGCGGCTGGAGCTGGAAGCGATCGCCAAGGGCGAGGCGGATATCGTCATCGGCACACAGCTCGTCGCCAAGGGGCACAATTTTCCGCTGATGACGCTGGTCGGCATCGTCGATGCCGATCTCGGCCTTGCCAATGGTGATCCCCGCGCAGCCGAGCGCACCTTCCAGCTGCTGTCGCAGGTGACCGGCCGCGCCGGGCGCACCGGCCTCAAGAGCCATGGGCTGCTGCAGACCTACCAGCCGCAGCATCCCGTCATGCAGGCGATCGTGTCAGGGGATTCCGGCGCCTTCTACGACCGTGAGATCACCGAGCGCGAACGCGCCGCGCTGCCGCCCTTCGGCAGGCTCGCCTCGATCATCGTTTCGGCCGAAACCCGCCACGACGCCGAAAACCATGCGCGCGGCATGCGAAACGCCGCTCCGCAGGTCTCCGGCATCTCCGTGCTCGGCCCGGCGGAGGCGCCGCTCGCGCTGGTGCGCGGCCGTCACCGCTTCCGCCTTCTGGTGCATGGGCGGCGGAACTCGGACATGCAGGGTTTCCTGCGGGCGATGCTCTCGCAAGCGCCGAAGGAGCGCGGATCGGTGCAGGTGCAGCTCGATATCGATCCGCAGAGCTTCCTCTAGCTACCAGCCTGCTTTGGAGTGCCAGCCGGTCACTTTTCTGACGTTGTCGCCATTTCCTCCTTTTTCGGCTCGTGCCATAAAACCGCGATTCGCGAGTGATTTGGGGCTGATGCATGGAACTCTATTTTCCGACCGAGCTTGGCGAGCAGCTGGCGTTCTGCTCCGCGGCTTTCACGGCGCTGGCGGGTTTCGTCATGATGTTTGCGCCGGGCCACGCCCTACGTCTTCTCGGCCTGCAGGCGCGGGAGGGACGGCCGGAAGGTTTCGGCGAAGCGCGCTCGATGGGCGGTTTCTATCTCGGCTTCGGGGCCTCGGCGATCATGCTCGCCCAGAGCTGGATCTACATGGCGCTCGGCGCTTCCTTTGTGATGGCCGCCTTTGCCCGTATCATCTCGATCCTGTCCGATAAGGGGAGTAATATCGTCAACTATTTACTCCTGGTTGTACAGGTCGCCTTGGCCGCATTGCCGCTGCTTTATGTTTTCGGCTTCTTCCAGACGTGAATTTCGTGGCCTGCGGGCGGTTTCCCGGGCCTGCTTCAAAGTCATTCCGCAATTTTGCGGACAGAAATTCATGTGAAAGGCGTATTCGGGCATTACGCGTGTTGCGAGTCCGAACATCCTATGTTAGACGGACCCCGAATTTCGGAAGAAGCAAGAGGCTTCTCTTGTGATTTCTGGGGGAAATCAAAACGAATTCAAGATCATAGGTTCGGCGTCCGCCGAGAGCCGGATTTTGGGTTGAAATCAGGGAAATTTGTGCCAGTGGCAGACACGTCCCAGCTTACTTCTGGTGTTGCAGAGCGCTATGCCTCGTCGCTTTTCGAGCTCGCGCTCGAAGAGGGCGCCGTCGCTATCGTAACTGCAGATCTTGACCGTTTCCAGGCGATGCTGGATGAGAGCGATGATTTGAAGCGCTTTATCCTGAGCCCGGTTTTCTCCGCCGAGGACCAGCTGAAGGCAATCGTCGCCATCAGCGAGAAGGCCGGCATCTCGGGCTTCTTCGCCAATTTCCTGAAGGTCGTGGCGCGTAACCGCCGCCTGTTCGCCCTGCCGGGCATGATCAAGGCCTTCCGCATCATCGCCGCTAATCATCGCGGCGAAATTTCCGCCGAGGTCACCTCGGCCCATGCTCTCTCCGCAGAGCAGGAAAATGAATTGAAGGCGGCGCTGAAGGGCGTCACCGGCAAAGACGTGGCGATTGCCGTCACGGTTGATCCGTCAATTCTTGGTGGTCTGATCGTCAAGGTCGGGTCCCGTCAGATTGATACGTCTCTTCGTACCAAACTCTCTACCCTTAAGCTTGCATTGAAAGAGGTCGGCTGATGGATATCCGCGCCGCGGAAATTTCCGCAATTCTCAAAGACCAGATCAAAAATTTCGGCAAAGAGGCAGAAGTCTCGGAAGTCGGCCAGGTTCTCTCCGTCGGTGACGGTATCGCTCGCGTTTACGGTCTGGACAATGTCCAGGCCGGTGAAATGGTCGAGTTCCCCGGCGGCATCCGCGGCATGGCCCTGAACCTTGAATCTGACAATGTCGGTGTCGTTATTTTCGGCTCCGACCGCGACATCAAGGAAGGCGACACCGTCAAGCGCACGGGCGCCATCGTCGACGTTCCGATCGGTCCTGAACTGCTCGGCCGCGTCGTCGACGCGCTCGGCAACCCGATCGACGGCAAGGGCCCGATCAACGCGACCCGCCGTGCGCGCGTCGACGTCAAGGCTCCGGGCATCATTCCGCGCAAGTCGGTTCACGAGCCGATGTCGACCGGCCTCAAGGCCATCGACGCCCTCATTCCGGTCGGCCGCGGCCAGCGCGAACTCGTCATCGGCGACCGCCAGACCGGCAAGACCGCGATCCTGCTCGACACGTTCCTGAACCAGAAGCCGATCCACGACAACGGCCCTGACAACGACAAGCTCTACTGCGTCTACGTCGCCGTCGGCCAGAAGCGCTCCACCGTTGCCCAGTTCGTCAAGGTTCTCGAAGAGCGCGGCGCCCTGAAGTACTCGATCATCGTTGCCGCGACGGCTTCCGACCCGGCTCCGATGCAGTTCCTCGCTCCGTTCGCAGGCTGCGCAATGGGCGAATACTTCCGCGACAACGCCCAGCACGCCCTGATCGGCTATGACGACCTGTCCAAGCAGGCTGTCGCTTACCGCCAGATGTCGCTGCTGCTGCGCCGCCCGCCGGGCCGCGAAGCCTATCCGGGCGACGTTTTCTACCTGCATTCGCGTCTCCTCGAGCGCGCAGCAAAGATGAACGACGACAAGGGCGCCGGTTCGCTGACCGCTCTGCCTGTCATCGAAACGCAGGGCAACGACGTTTCGGCCTTCATTCCGACCAATGTGATCTCGATCACCGACGGCCAGATCTTCCTCGAAACCGACCTGTTCTACCAGGGCATCCGT
Organism: Rhizobium sp. BR 249; assembly: GCF_047445895.1. NCBI lineage: Bacteria > Pseudomonadati > Pseudomonadota > Alphaproteobacteria > Hyphomicrobiales > Rhizobiaceae > Rhizobium > Rhizobium sp. BR 249. The sequence goes on from NZ_JARWKX010000019.1 coordinate 88,255, forward strand.
CCGGCCGTTAACGTCGGTCTGTCGGTTTCCCGCGTCGGTTCTTCGGCTCAGATCAAGGCGATGAAGCAGGTTGCCGGCTCGATCAAGGGCGAACTCGCCCAGTATCGCGAAATGGCCGCCTTCGCCCAGTTCGGTTCGGACCTCGACGCTGCGACCCAGCGCCTGCTGAACCGCGGTGCACGCCTGACCGAACTCCTGAAGCAGCCGCAGTTCTCGCCGCTGAAGACGGAAGAGCAGGTCGCCGTGATCTTCGCAGGCGTCAACGGCTACCTCGATAAGCTGCCGGTCGCTCAGGTCGGCAAGTTCGAGCAGGGTCTGCTCTCGTACCTGCGTTCGGAAGGCTCGGCCATCCTCGACGCGATCCGCACGGAAAAGGCAATCAGCGACGATACCCGGGGCAAGCTCACCGCTGCTCTCGATAGCTTCGCCAAGTCTTTCCAGTAATCGGGCCTAGTTAGGACGGATAACGGATGCCTTCACTTAAGGATCTGAAAAACCGGATCGCCTCCGTCAAGGCGACGCAGAAGATCACCAAGGCGATGAAAATGGTCGCCGCGGCGAAGCTTCGGCGTGCGCAGGAGGCGGCCGAGGCCGCCCGGCCCTATTCGCAGCGCATGGGTGCGGTTCTGGCGAACATCGCCAAGGCCGTCACCGATGCGGATGGTGCGCCGGCGCTGATGACAGGCACCGGCAAGGACCAGGTTCACCTGCTGGTGGTCTGCACGGCTGAACGCGGTCTTTGCGGCGGCTTCAACTCGCAGATTGCGCGCTTTGCGCGTGACCATGTCCGCAAGCTGCTGGCCGAGGGCAAGACGGTGAAGATTTTCACCGTCGGCAAGAAGGGTTACGACATTCTGCGCCGTGAATACGCGTCGCTGATCATCGAGCGCAAGGAACTGCGCGAAGTCAAGAAGATCGGTTTCGAGAATGCCGACCAGATCGGCAAGCGCATCATCGACATGTTCGCTGCCGGCGAGTTCGACGTCTGCACGCTGTTCTACTCCGAGTTCAAGTCGGTGATCAGCCAGGTTCCGACCGCACAGCAGCTCATTCCGGCCAAGGCTCCGGAAGCCGTCGCCGAGGATGCAGAACATGCGGGCGCCGTCTATGAATACGAGCCGGATCCGGCGTCGATCCTCGACGACCTGATCCCGCGCAATATCTCCGTCCAGATCTTCCGCGCTCTCCTGGAGAACGTCGCGGGCGAGATGGGTGCCAAGATGAGCGCGATGGACAATGCGACGCGCAATGCCGGTGAGATGATCAACAAGCTGACGCTGAACTACAACCGTCAGCGTCAGGCTCAGATCACCAAGGAACTGATTGAAATCATTTCGGGCGCGGAAGCGCTCTGAGTTAGGAAAAGAGGGTAAGAAAATGGCTGAGGCAGCTACCCGCTCTGTCGGCAAAGTCACCCAGGTTATCGGCGCCGTCGTCGACGTTGCTTTCGAAGGCGAACTGCCGGCGATTTTGAACGCACTTGAAACCGACAACAACGGCAACCGTCTGGTTCTCGAAGTCGCTCAGCATCTGGGCGAAAACGAAGTTCGCACCATCGCGATGGACTCGAGCGAAGGTCTCGTTCGTGGCCAGCAGGTCATCGATACCGGCGCTCCGATTTCGGTTCCGGTCGGCGATGAAACGCTCGGCCGCATCATGAACGTCATCGGCGAGCCGGTCGACGAAGCAGGCCCGCTGAACACCGCTCACAAGCGCGCCATCCACCAGGACGCTCCGGCTTACGTCGAGCAGTCCACGGAAGCGCAGATCCTCGTCACCGGCATCAAGGTCGTCGACCTTCTCGCTCCTTACGCAAAGGGCGGCAAGATCGGCCTGTTCGGCGGCGCCGGCGTCGGCAAGACCGTTCTCATCATGGAACTGATCAACAACGTCGCCAAGGCGCACGGTGGTTACTCGGTTTTCGCAGGCGTGGGTGAACGTACCCGCGAAGGCAACGACCTTTACCACGAAATGATCGAATCGGGCGTCAACAAGCACGGCGGCGGCGAAGGCTCCAAGGCTGCGCTCGTTTACGGCCAGATGAACGAACCGCCGGGCGCCCGCGCTCGCGTCGCTCTGACCGGCCTGACCGTCGCAGAACATTTCCGCGACCAGGGCCAGGACGTTCTGTTCTTCGTCGACAACATCTTCCGCTTCACGCAGGCTGGTTCGGAAGTGTCGGCTCTGCTCGGCCGTATTCCTTCGGCCGTGGGCTATCAGCCGACGCTCGCAACCGACATGGGCCAGATGCAGGAACGCATCACCACGACGACGACGGGCTCGATCACCTCGGTCCAGGCCATTTACGTTCCGGCCGACGACTTGACCGACCCGGCACCGGCAACCTCGTTCGCCCACTTGGACGCAACGACGGTTCTGTCGCGTTCGATCGCTGAAAAGGGCATCTATCCGGCCGTCGATCCGCTCGACTCGACCTCGCGCATGCTCGACCCGCTCGTTGTCGGCGAAGAGCACTACGAAATCGCCCGTAAGGTTCAGTCGACGCTGCAGCGCTACAAGGCCCTGCAGGACATCATCGCCATCCTGGGCATGGACGAACTGTCCGAAGAGGACAAGCTGTCGGTTGCCCGCGCCCGCAAGATCGAGCGCTTCCTGTCGCAGCCGTTCTTCGTCGCCGAAGTCTTCACCGGCTCGCCGGGCAAGCTCGTTGCTCTCGAAGACACGATCAAGGGCTTCAAGGGCCTCGTCAACGGCGAATACGACAATCTGCCGGAAGCTGCCTTCTACATGGTCGGCTCGATCGATGAAGCCATCGAAAAGGCCAAGAAGCTCGCTGCTGCTTGATGAACGATGCTCAGGACGAGATATTCTGCTGCGACTCCCTCAAAGGGGTCGTAGCGGAACTTCCGGAGCCCGCCGCGCCGACCGTCTACCGTGCCGATAACGGCGTGATCATGATGGTCGTGGGGTTGGTTCAGACCGAGGAAGGCCTCGGATATCTCGATCAGGCGATACTGCACTGCCCGTTCTGCGGGACCAAATTGCAAGATGCAAAAGCCATAGCCGAGAAGGTAAGTCACTGATGGCTGACAATTTCAACTTTGAGCTCGTTTCGCCGGAGCGTCTGCTGCTGTCGGAGATGGTGACTGAGGTCGTCATTCCCGCGACCGAAGGCGAGATGACCGTGATGGCGCACCATGCGCCGACGATGACGACCGTCAAGCCGGGTGTCGTGAGCGTGCGTTCGGCTTCCGGAAAGAAGCAGGACTATGTCGTGTTCGGCGGCTTCGCCGATATTCTGCCGACCGGCTGCACGCTGCTTGCGGAATCTGCCGTACCGGTGGAAGAGCTCAACAAGGACGAACTGACCCGCCGTATCGAAGCGGCGAAGAAGGAACTCGAGGATGCCGAGCATCACGAGCACAAGTCGAAGCTCGAGCACTTCATCATGGAACTGACACACCTGCGCGGCATCGTCCAGCAAGACTGAACGCCACTCGACGGCATCGATGAAAAGCGGCCTCTACGGCCGCTTTTTTGTTTCTGCTTTCTTCCATCGGATATGGGAGCGGCGGCGTCGAACGGCTTGAAACGAATGGCGGCGGGTAATGGCCGCTTTGGCTTGGCGCTACTATGGGGCTCTTAGAAGCCGGTGCCGCCGCGCAGCTCGATGACGAGTGTCTTGAACAGGATCTTCAAGTCGAGCAGCAGGCTGAAATTTTTGACATAATAGATGTCGCAGGCGATGCGGGCGCGGGCCTGCAGCGGCCGTGCCGTCGGGCCGCGCCAGCCGCGCGTCTGCGCAAGGCCAGTGATGCCAGGGCGCATGATGTGGCGGTGGTGGTAGTCCGGAACGAGCTCCTCGTAGAGCCTGCCGGCCGCCCGCATGTTGATGGCATGGCAGCGCGGGCCGACCAGGGACATGTCGCCCCTGAGGACGTTCAAAAGCTGCGGCAGTTCGTCGATATTGGTCTTGCGGAGCACGGCGCCGATGCCGGTCAGCCGGCTGTCGCCTTTTACGGTCTGTTGGATGCCGCTCGGGTCGCAGGCTTCCTTGCGCATCGAGCGGAACTTGAGGACCGTGATCTTCCGGCCTTTCAAACCCCAGCGAAGCTGGCGGAAGAACACGGGGCCACCATCGTCGAGTTTGATGAAAAGTGCGATCACCAGAAAAAGCGGCGCCAGCACGATCAGAGCGCCGGCCGAGACGATGATGTCGATAAATCGTTTCACCATCAATCGCTGCCCTATCTTTCTTTCCGAAACAGGAAAGCTGTCCGGCTGGCGAATGTTGGAATTCGCTACAACCAGTGCCTTGATTCTGTCCTGACGCAATGACGCATCGAAGCGCGCGTTCCTCTTCGAAGTAAAAGCATTCATTACATAAGGTCCACAAGTTTATGCCTGACACTGAACCGCAGCGAGACAAATACATCCTCAGCTATCGTTTGTCATGGGTATAAATAAGAAATTAGTAAGCATGAAGACGCCAAAAATGGGAGTATTTTCCGTTAACCTTAATGCCTCTAGTTGAGGTGGCGGGGGATTTATACTTTAAAAGGAGTAGCTCGATTGGGTTGCCGGCTCGACATCCGGTTGCCGAAGTGGATCGCGGGCCTCTCCAGCAGATAGTAGCTGAGGGTCGCGATCAGGAAGACGAGCGCTGCGGCCAGCCCGCAAGACTGAAGCCAGCCGGTCATGACATTTTCCGTGGAAGCGCCGAACGAGCCGGGGTCGAGCTTCTGGACCAATATCAGGATGACCTCCTGCCAGATATAGATGCCGAAGGAGATCTTTGCCGTGTAACGGACGGGAGGGTTGTCGAGCAGTCTGCCCAGGTGCCGCGAATGGCTCAGCGAAACGAGAGCTGTCGCGACCGCCAGGGGAAAGACCGGGAAGCCATAGGGGATGTCGAGCCAGCCGTAAGCTTCGGGAGTGCCGCCCGGCGAGATGACGAGGCGGTAGGCGGCGATGACGAGGGCGAGGAGTGCCGCGGCATCGAACCAGACGGAGCGCTTTTCTAGGAGCATGACCTCGATGCCTGCGGCAAGGGCGCCGAGGGCGAAGAGAGCGAAGAAGCCGATCGGATTATATTTGGGCATCCATTCCTTCGCTCCGCCCTGCAGCCCGTATTGCCAGCCGCGCCCGATGTCGTCGAGCGCAAAGAAGGTCAGGATCAGCGCATGGGCCAGGAGCACGCCGCCGATGACGCAAAGCCAGGCGGCGCGGGCGAGCAACGGACGCTGTCTCAGGACGGGCAAACGAAACAGCAGGAAGAAACAGGCGGGCAGGAGCACATAGCTGGTGACCTCGAAAGGAATCGACCAGAGCGGCCCATCGGTTTCGACGGGAAAGAGCGTGCGCCAATGCCACTGGCTCATGAACAGCATGCCGGAGACGTAGCGGAGCGCAAGCTCCGGCGTCAGCGGCAGGGCAAGCAAGGTCAGGCTGAGGGCAAAGCCGACGGTGGCTGCGACCCAGAAGCCCGGAGCGATGCGCGCCGCCCTCCGGATCGAGTACGACCGCAGACTCGGCATGTCGCCGTCCGCGTCGAGCGCGCGCCAGAAGGGACGGGCAAGAAGAAAACCACTCAGCACGAAGAAGATGGCAACGCCGAAATTGCCGAAGCGGGCGATATGTGCGGCTGGGGCAAATTCGTCCGGAATCCTGCGCATATCCAGCCGAAGCACGAGATGGTGGACGAGCACCAGCAGACAGGCCGCCGCACGCAAGAAGTCTGCCCCGGCCAATCTCTCCTCTTGTCGCATTCCGTCCCTCGCCTTGTCCGAAGACTTTGCCGCGGAAAGCCGCGGCGGACAAGGCTGGAACATCCTGTTCCACGTCAAATAGTGGGAGCAGGGTATGGATCGAAAACCGTTCACGCTTTTCGTCATCATGCTCGAACGCATCGGCCCGAAAATCAGAAACGATCTTCGGGCCGATGCAAGATTGTCGTGCGAACTCAGTCGAGAAGTTCGTTGGTGTAATAGGCGGAAAAGTCCGGCTTTTCCTTGAGTGCGGCGCCGTTCGCATCGACCAGGATGCCGTTATCGAGCAGGAAGCTGCCGATGGCATCGGCCTTTGCCGGATCGAGCGTGCCGATCACGCCAGCCTCGGACTTCAGGAAATGTCCCTCGATCAGCGCCTTCTGAGAAGCCTTGACCAGTTCCGTATTCATCAGTGCGCCGTTGCTGCCGGAGATCAGCAGGTCGCAGGCTTCATCGGGATGGTCGACGGAGTAGGCGTAACCCTGGCGCGTCGCCTGGATGAAGGCGCGGGCGTGTTCGCGACTGGCCGAGAGATAGGCGTCGCTGGAGACGATGACCGTCGTCTGCTCGTCGGGAATGCCATAATCGGAGTAGTGGAAGCGGCCGATCTTGCGGTTTTCCAGCTCGGCGGCGATGCCTTCCCAGGTGTAGATCTCGAGCGTGAAATCGATCGAGCCGTTGTCCAGCGCTTCATAGGCGGAGGTGCCGAGGGTGACGGTCTTGACGTCGCCCTTGCCGCCGTCGTTGCGGATCATCGCGGAGACCAGCGCGCTTTCCCAGGCGCCGCCAAAGCCGCCATAGGTCTTGCCGTCGAGATCTTTAGGGCTCTTGATGTCGTCGCGTCCGCCCTTGAAGATCAGGCGTGCGGTTTCCGTCTGGACGACGCCGTAAACCATCTTCACGTCACCGCCGCCGGCGCGCTGCGTGAGGGCCTCGATCTCGCTGCTGATGCCGAAATCGGCGACGCCGTTGGATACGAGCGTTCCGGCGCTGGTGTCCGTGAAGGGAAGAATTTCGACATCGAGGCCGGCGGCGGCATAGTAGCCTTTCGCTTGGGCCACGTAGATGCCGATATGGTTGGTATTGGGCGTCCAGTCGAGCGCGATGCGAACCTTTGCGGGTGCCGACTGGGCGAAGGCGGTGCGGCCGGCGAGGCTTGCGGCGAGAGCGGCGAAGATCGTCTGTCGACGGGTGAGAAGCAGCATGGTGACCTCCTCAGGTTTAACTCTTTAAATTAGGAAAGGATTCAGATTTTAGGCCGACGGCCTAAAATCATCCTGTTCCAGCGGATGAAGCAGGGTTTGCAGGATTTCAGTCTCGATCGCCTGGGCCGACGGCGAGCCGAGATCGGCGATGCTTCTCGGGCGGGGCAGGGGAACGCGGAATTCGCGGATGACACGCGCCGGCCGGGCGGAGAGCACGTAGATGCGGTCGGAAAGAAACACCGCCTCGCGGACATCGTGGGTGATCAGCAGCGCCGTCCAGCGATGTTCGGTCCACATGCCCTGCAGCCACTCCTGGATCTGCGTGCGCGTCAGCGCGTCGAGCGCGCCGAAAGGTTCGTCGAGCAGAAGCATGTCCTGGGTCTGAACGACGGTGCGCAGCAGCGCGGCACGCTGGCGCATGCCGCCCGATAGCGCTGAGGGATAGTGATGTTCGAAGCCGGCAAGGCCGAACCGCTCGAAGAGGGGGGCGACAGCCGCGCGGGCGGCCCGACGGCTCATGCCCTTTACCTCGAGCCCAAGTGCAGCATTGTCGATGATCCGGCGCCAGGGCATCAGCGCATCGCGTTGCGGCATGAAGGCGAAGGAATGCGGCGTCTCTTCCAGCGCTGCACCGTTGAAAAGCATGCTGCCGGAATCGGGGCGCAGCGCCTGTGTCAGCAGTCGCAGCACCGTCGATTTTCCGGAGCCGGACGGGCCGACGATCGAAACGAACTCGCCGCTTGCGACATCAAGCGAGATATCGCCCAGAACCTTCATGCCGTCGAAGGATTTCGAGATGTTGCGCAGTTCAAGCATGTGACCGGTCATCGGCGCCGCTCCTGGGATGGCTGCCAGGGCATGACGAAACGCTGGATCATCAGCGTCAGCCCGAAGAGGCAGAGTGTCAGCACGGCGCTGACGATGACGGCGGCGAGCACGAGATCGGGGCGGAAATTGTTCTTGGCGTTGAGGATATAGATGCCGAGGCCGCTCGCGGCGCCGGCATATTCGGCAAAGATCGCGCCGACGACGGCATATGTGATCGAGATTCTCAGGCCGGCGAAGAAATAGGGCAGCGAAGAGGGAAGCCGCGCCAGGCGGAAAATGCGCCAGCGGCTCGCCTTCATCGAGTTCAAGAGTTCAGCGATGTCGCGGTCGGTCGATTCATAGCCCTGTAAGAGCGCGACGAGCAGCGGGAAGAAGGTCACGAGCGCCACCAGCAATATCTTCGGCAACAGGCCGAAACCGAACCAGAGCACGACGAGGGGGGCGATCGCCACCAGCGGCAGGGTCTGGCTGGCAATGAAGATCGGCAGCAATGCGCGGCGCATGAAGGGCACGAAATCCATGAGGATCGAGGAGACGAATGCGAAGGCCAGCGACAGCGCGAAACCGCCGAGCGTCGCGCCGAGCGTCGGCCAGGTGTTTGCCATCAGCGCCTGACGGTTCAGCCAGCCCTGGATGACGATGCGCGAGGGCGCCGGCAGGATGGAGGGCTTGATGCCGGAGAGATCGACATAAATTTCCCAGGCGGCCAGAAAGGCGCAGCCGGCGAGCAAGGCGGGCATGCCCCGATAGAGGGTGGCGCGGAGCGCGGAGAAACGTGAATCCGATGGTTGCGGCGATGTCATCAACGTTCGATTTCGGCCGTGACGAAGAGATCGCACATGGCGGCAAAGAGGATATCGGGCGGGCTGAGAGTGATGCCGGTGAAACTGCCGGGCATCGGATAGAGTGACACTTGCGCGCCTGAGAACATTGGACCTCGCTCCGCTGGCATTACCCAGATCAGCTTTGAAGGGTCCGGAAGCTCGTGCCTCACATCTCAGCCCCGGCAATACGGAGCTCCCCTGTAATCGGCGCGGAAAATATCACCGGGGTTTTCTTCCCGCAACCGCAAATTTGCAGACCCGTCCGCGCGGTCGGGATGGGCCTGCTATGAAGCAAAAACACCCGGACGGGGCTCCGTCCGGGTGTTCCTCGAGGTTCCGTACCTGCCGGGAACGGAACCGGAGTTCTCTGCCTCGGGCGGCGCGATCGGACTTTACGATTGCAGGAGTACGACTTATAAAACCTCAACTAATATTGAGGTCAAGAGGCGATGGACAGGATTCCCGCAACCCCGCTCGGCAGGCTCCTGACAGTCGGCGAAGTGGCGGAGCGCAGTGGTCTTGCCGTCTCGGCGCTGCATTTTTACGAGACCAAAGGGCTGATCTCGAGCATCCGTACCCGCGGCAATCAGCGGCGTTACGGGCGCGACGTGCTTCGCCGGCTCGGGATCATCAAGGTGGCGCAGCGAGTCGGCATACCGCTCTCGGAGATCCAGGCGGCGTTCGAATCCCTGCCGCAGGGGCGCACGCCGACGACCGCCGACTGGCAGAAGCTGTCGGCGCTCTGGAAGGATGATCTCGACGCGCGAATCAGGCAGCTCAGCCTGCTGCGCGACCACCTGAGCGGCTGCATCGGCTGCGGCTGCCTGTCGGTGGAGAGCTGTCCGCTGCGCAATCCCGGCGACCGGCTCGGCAAGGAGGGATCGGGCGCGCTGCTGCTGCAGGCCGGGCGCTGATCTCTGGGGGACCAATCTCCGGGGAAAGATCGATGCACGCCTTTCTTTTGCGTGACATACCCATATGTTAAGGCGAATGACACACCCGGCGGCCCTGTCCGCAAGGAGGACGGCTTCGTGTTCCACCCCAGGCTTTTTGAAAATCGCAATGTCGTCGTGACCGGGGCCGGTCGCGGCATCGGTCTTGAAGTCGCCCGGCAATTTCTGGACTGCGGAGCGAGGGTGATCGTCCATACCGGACGCAAGCCGGGACGAGATCTGCCGGATTCCCTGCTGACGGCGGAATCCGAAAGGCGGGCGCTGCTGCTGCATGCGGATTTTTCCGCTTCGAACGGGGCGGCAGGATTTGCTGAAGATGTGCTCGCCTTCTTCGACGAGGTGCATGTCCTCGTCAACAATGCCGGCACCATGCTCGGCCGTTTTCCGGCCGGCACGCTCACCGATGCGGATTATGAGGCGGTCGTGCGACTGAACCAGACATCGGTGGTGGCGCTGACGCGGGCGTTGCTGCCGGCGTTGAAGGCGGCTCAGGGGGCTGCCATCGTCAACACGGTTTCGATTTCGGCGCTGACCGGCGGCAGCCCCGGTTCCTCGATCTATTCGGCGTCGAAAGCTTTCGTGGCGACCTATTCCAAGGCGCTGGCGCGCGAGCTCGCGCCGGACGGAATCCGCGTCAACTGCGTCTCGCCGGGAACGATCGAAACCGATTTCCACGAGCGTTACTCCTCCCGCGAGAAGCTGGAGCAGACCAGAAAATCCATCCCTCTGCAGCGGCTCGGAACGGCGGAGGATTGCGCGCCGGCCTATCTGTTCCTGGCGGCTCCGTCGCTGTCGGGATACATCACCGGTCAAGTAATCGAAATCAACGGCGGTCAGCTTATCTGCTGATTTGTTTGGACCTTTTTTGGCATTTCATGACTTTTGGCCAATTCGTTTCTGCGAATATGCTATTGTACTGATCTACCTCATCGCTTCCCTTCCGAGATTTCGAATGCCGTTGCCTAAACCGGAGCCGGGGATGACCGGCCAGGAGTTGCATAAACTCGCTGGAAAAGCCCATGAAGCGAGCGATCTTCTAAAAGCGCTGGCGCACCAGACCCGCCTTCTGATCCTCTGCATATTGGCGAATGAGGAGCGGACGGTGGGCCAAATCGAAACCATCCTCGGCATTCAGCAGGCGATGGTTTCGCAGCAGCTCGCGCGTTTGAGGCTCGAAGGGCTGGTCAATACGCGCCGCGAGGGCAGGATGGTCTATTACAGCATCGGCAATGTCAGCGTGCTTGCCTTCCTCGAAACGCTGTTCGAACTTTTCCCGGCTGCAGAAAACAGTTAGTTCCCGCCCTTGCGGAGTGCGGCTGCTATGTCGAAGATAAGGGGATGATCGACAAGCTGGAATTCTTTATCGCCCTTGCCAATGAAAAGCATTTCGGCCGCGCAGCCGAGGAGTGCGGAATTTCGCAGCCGACGCTTTCGGCTGCCATCCGGCAGCTCGAAGACCAGCTCGGCGTCATGCTGGTACAGCGCGGCTCCAGGTTTCAGGGGCTGACGCCGGAGGGGCAGCGCGTGCTCGAATGGGCCCGGCGCATCGTCGGCGATACCCGCACCATGCGCGAGGAGATGCGCGCCGCACGCCGCGGTCTTTCCGGCCACATCCGCCTTGCCGCCATTCCGACAGCGCTCGCCATGCTCTCGCGCATCACCACGCCCTTTCAGGAGCGGCATCCCGGCGTCACCTTCTCGATCGTCTCGCGCAATTCGCTGCAGGTGCTGAGCATGCTCGAAAATCTCGAAATCGATGCGGGCATCACCTATCTCGAAAACGAGCCTCTCGGCCGCGTCACGTCAGTTCCTCTCTATGCCGAGCGCTACAATCTGATCACGGCCGCGGGCAGCCCGCTCTCCGATCGCGACAGCGTCACCTGGCGGGAGGTCGGCGATCTTCGGCTTTGTCTATTGACCGCGGACATGCAAAACCGCCGCATCATCAACCGGCACTTGATCGAAGCCGGCGCCACAGTGCATCCGACACTCGAATCCAACTCGATGATCGTGCTGTTCTCGCATGTCCGGACCGGGCGCTGGGCGAGCATCATGCCGCGCAATGTCGCGAAATCCTTCGGTTTTCCCATTGAAATCCGAATGATTCCGATCGTCGAGCCGGAGGCCCATCATCTGGTCGGCCTCGTCGCGCCTTATCGCGAGCCCTTCACGCCGCTCGTCTCGGCGCTGCTGCACGAAGCGAGAGTGCTCGTGCAGGAGGAAGAGCTTCAATAGAAAAATCCTATCAATCCACGCGATAGCTTTATTGATCGCCGGCTGCTTCCCTGAGATGCTGCCCAACGAATGGCGTTCGGCTGGGGAGGCCGCCATTTTGCAACGAGCAAGCCGTGGGAGGGCTGCCTTATGACCATTCATATCGCCGAAGGCGATATTGCAGCGCGTACCCGTTCCATCGTCGCCGATCTTCGCTTCCTCGAAGGGCCGCTTCTTCCCATTCTGCACGAGGTTCAGGAAGAATTCGGCTATGTGCCGCAGGAAGCCCTGCCTGTCATCGCGGAGGAATTGAACCTCTCGCGCGCCGAAGTGCATGGCGTGATGACCTTTTATCATGATTATCGCGATCATCCCGCCGGCCGGCATCTGCTGAAACTCTGTCGCGCCGAGGCCTGTCAGTCGATGGGCGGCGATGCGGTGGCCGAGCGTGTGAAGAAACTGCTCGGCATCGATTTTCACCAGACGACCCTCGATGGCAGCGTGACGCTGGAGCCGGTCTACTGTCTCGGGCTCTGCGCCTGCGCGCCGGCGGCAATGCTCGACGGCGAGGTTCACGGCCGGGTCGATGATCAGATGGCGGCGGAACTCGTCGCGGAGGCACGCCGATGACGATCAAGATTTATGTTCCGCGCGACGCCGCTGCGCTGGCGCTCGGGGCCGAAAAGGTGGCAAAGGCGATTGCCCAGGAGATCGCCGCCCGCGGCCTCGATGCAGAAATCGTGCGCAACGGCTCGCGCGGAATGTTCTGGCTGGAGCCGTTGGTCGAGGTCGAACTTGCCGGCAAGCGCATCGGCTACGGGCCGGTGAAAGCTACGGACGTGCCCGCCCTGTTCGACGCTGGAATGATGAGCGATGGCAACCACCCGCTCTGTCTCGGGGAGGTTGAAGACCTCCCGTTCCTGAAGGAACAGACCCGCCTGACCTTTGCCCGCTGCGGCATCACCGATCCGCTTTCGCTTGCCGATTACGAGGCGCATGGCGGCCTTGCCGGCCTTCGCCGCGCCGTTTCGATGACGTCGGCCGACGTCGTCAAGGAAGTCACCGATTCCGGCCTGCGCGGACGCGGCGGCGCCGGTTTCCCCACAGGCATCAAGTGGAAGACCGTTCTCGATGCCGTCGGCGACCGCAAATATATCGTCTGCAACGCCGACGAAGGCGACAGCGGCACCTTTGCCGACCGGATGATCATGGAAGGCGATCCCTTCGTGCTGATCGAAGGCATGGCGATCGCTGGACTTGCGACTGGGGCGACGAAGGGTTTCGTCTATACGCGTTCGGAATATCCGCATGCGATCGCAGCGATGACGGCGGCGATCGGCATCGCCCGGCAGGCCGGTATTCTCGGGCTATCGGTGCTCGGTTCCGGCCGTGCTTTTGATATGGAGGTTCGCACCGGTGCGGGCGCCTATGTCTGCGGCGAAGAGACGGCGCTGCTGAACAGCCTCGAAGGCAAGCGCGGCGTTGTGCGCGCCAAGCCGCCGCTGCCGGCACATAAGGGATTGTTCGACTGTCCGACTGTTATCAATAACGTGATTTCGCTGGCGTCGGTGCCCGTCATCATGGAAAAGGGCGCCGCCTTCTACCGCGATTTCGGCATGGGCCGTTCGCGCGGCACGATCCCGCTGCAGATCGCCGGAAATGTCCGATATGGCGGGCTCTATGAGATCGCCTTCGGTCTGTCGCTCGGCGATATCGTCGACCGGATCGGCGGCGGTACGGCGACTGGCCGGCCGGTCAAGGCCGTGCAGGTCGGCGGCCCGCTCGGCGCCTATTTCCCGCGGGCTCTGTTCGATACGCCGTTCGATTACGAGGCTTTCGCCGCCAAGGACGGACTGATCGGCCATGCCGGCATCGTCGTCTTCGACGACACGGCCGACATGCTGAAGCAGGCGCGTTTCGCCATGGAATTCTGCGCGGTCGAAAGCTGCGGCAAGTGCACGCCCTGCCGCATCGGCTCGACCCGCGGCGTCGAGACGGCCGACAAGATCGCGCATGGCATCGAGCCGGAGAAGAACCGGGCGCTGCTGGCCGATCTCTGCAACACGATGAAGTTCGGTTCGCTCTGTGCGCTTGGCGGTTTCACGCCCTATCCCGTCATGAGCGCGATGACGCATTTCCCGGAGGATTTTTCGCCGGCGCCGATCGTGGAGGCTGCTGAGTGATGATCTTCCAAGCCGCAGCCGTATGCCCCAACCTGCTCAATTCCATTTCCGTACAGGAGGCCGACCATGTCTCTCATCCATGAAATCGACTACGGCACTCCCGCTTCGAAATCGGAAACCATGGTGACGCTCACTATCGATGGGCAGCGGATCAGCGTGCCTGAGGGTACGTCCATCATGCGCGCCTCGATGGAGGCCGGCATCAAGGTGCCGAAACTCTGTGCCACCGATATGGTCGATGCCTTCGGCTCCTGCCGTCTCTGTCTCGTCGAGATCGAAGGCCGCAACGGCACGCCTTCCTCCTGCACGACGCCGGTGGCGGCAAATATGGTGGTGCACACGCAGACGGGGCGGCTCAAGGATATCCGCCGCGGCGTGATGGAGCTCTATATCTCCGACCATCCGCTCGACTGTCTCACCTGTGCGGCCAACGGCGATTGCGAATTGCAGGACATGGCGGGCGCAGTCGGCCTGCGCGACATGCGCTACGGCTATGAGGGCGACAATCACGTCAAGGCCCGCAACAACGGCGACATCAATCTGAAATGGATGCCGAAGGACGAGTCCAATCCCTATTTCACCTATGATCCCTCCAAGTGCATCGTCTGTTCGCGCTGCGTGCGCGCCTGCGAGGAAGTGCAGGGCACTTTCGCGCTGACGATCGAGGGGCGTGGTTTCGGTTCCCGCGTTTCGCCCGGCATGCACGAGCATTTCATCGATTCCGAGTGCGTTTCCTGCGGCGCCTGCGTCCAGGCTTGCCCGACGGCGACGCTGACGGAAAAGTCGGTCATCCAGATCGGCCAGCCAGAGCATTCGGCGGTGACCACCTGCGCCTATTGCGGCGTCGGCTGCTCCTTCAAGGCGGAAATGCGCGGCGAGGAACTGGTGCGCATGGTGCCGTGGAAAGACGGCGAGGCCAATCGCGGGCATTCCTGCGTCAAGGGCCGCTTCGCCTACGGCTATTCCACCCACAAGGACCGCATTCTCAACCCGATGATCCGCGAAAAGGTCAGCGATCCCTGGCGTGAAGTCAGTTGGGACGAGGCTTTCGCGCATGTCGCGTCGGAGTTTCGCCGCATCCAGTATCAATATGGCCGCGAAGCGATCGGCGGCATCACCTCTTCACGCTGCACCAATGAGGAAACCTATCTGGTGCAGAAGCTGATCCGCGCCGGTTTCGGCAACAACAATGTCGATACCTGCGCCCGCGTCTGCCATTCGCCGACCGGTTATGGCCTCGGCCAGACATTCGGGACGTCGGCGGGAACGCAGAATTTCGACAGCGTCGAGCATTCGGATGTCGTCATCGTGATCGGCGCCAATCCGACGGACGGGCATCCGGTGTTCGGCTCGCGGTTGAAGAAGCGGCTGCGCCAGGGCGCCAAGCTCATCGTCATCGATCCGCGCCGCACCGATATCGTCCGGTCGCCGCATGTCGAGGCTTCCTATCACCTGCCGCTGAAGCCCGGCACCAATGTCGCGGTCATGACGGCGCTGGCGCATGTGATCGTCACCGAAGGGCTTTATGACGAGAGGTTCATCCGCGAGCGCTGCGACTGGTCGGAGTTCGAGGACTGGGCCGCCTTCGTCGCCGAACCGCGGCACAGCCCGGAGCAGACCGAGATATTCACCGGCGTGCCGGCCGCCGATCTGCGCGGTGCGGCAAGGCTCTATGCCAAGGGCGGCAACGGCGCGATCTATTATGGTCTCGGCGTCACCGAACACAGCCAGGGCTCGACCACCGTCATTGCGATCGCCAACCTCGCCATGGTGACCGGCAATATCGGCCGCCCCGGCGTCGGCGTGAACCCGCTGCGCGGCCAGAACAACGTGCAGGGCTCCTGCGACATGGGCTCCTTCCCGCACGAGTTGCCGGGCTACCGGCACATTTCCGACGATGCGACGCGTGATATCTTCGAGAAGCTCTGGGGCGTAAAACTCAACAACGAGCCGGGCCTGCGCATCCCGAACATGCTGGATGCGGCGGTCGACGGCTCCTTCAAGGGCATTTACATCCAGGGCGAGGACATTCTCCAGTCCGATCCCGATACGAAACATGTCGCGGCGGGGCTCGCGGCCATGGAATGCGTCGTCGTGCAGGATCTCTTCCTCAACGAGACCGCCAACTACGCCCATGTCTTCCTGCCGGGCTCGACCTTCCTCGAAAAGGACGGCACCTTCACCAATGCCGAGCGTCGCATCAACCGTGTGCGCAAGGTGATGTCGCCGCGCAACGGTTATGGCGACTGGGAAGTGACGCAGAAGCTTGCCCAGGCGATGGGGCTCGGCTGGAATTACAGCCATCCGTCCGAGATCATGGACGAGATTGCCGCGACCACACCGAGTTTCGCGCTTGTTTCCTACGATTATCTCGACAAGATCGGCTCCGTGCAGTGGCCCTGCAACGAAAAGACCCCGCTCGGCTCGCCGATCATGCATGTGGATGGTTTCGTGCGCGGCAAGGGCAAATTCATCCGCACCGAATATGTGGCGACCGACGAACGCACCGGCCCTCGCTTTCCGCTGCTGCTCACCACCGGGCGAATCCTCAGCCAGTACAATGTCGGGGCGCAGACGCGCCGGACCGAGAATGTCGCCTGGCATGCGGAGGACCGGCTGGAAATTCACGCGCATGACGCCGAACAGCGCGGCATTCGTGACGGCGACTGGGTGAAGCTCGTCAGCCGTTCCGGCGACACGACGCTGAGGGCTTTGATCACCGATCGCGTCGCGCCGGGTGTCGTCTACACGACCTTCCATCACCCGACGACGCAGGCGAACGTCATCACCACCGACTTCTCCGACTGGGCGACGAACTGCCCGGAATATAAGGTGACGGCGGTGCAGGTCTCGCCCTCCAACGGGCCGAGCGAGTGGCAGCTCGAATATGACGAGCAGGCACGGCAATCGCGCCGCATCGCCGGCAAGCTCGAAGCAGCGGAGTGACGATGGGGGTGCGGGCTGGCGTTGACGGCAAGATCCTCCCTTCTCCCCAGCGCGGAGAAGAGGAGGCATGCTTCATGACCTTCGCAACCACCGCCCCCGCCCCCGAAACCGCCCGCCGCAACGGCATCATGCACAGCGGTTCGCGCATCGTGCCGGAGGAAGTGCCGATCGCCTTTTCCTATGGCGGCAGTACGCATGCGGTGATGATGGCGACGCCTGCTGATCTTGAGGATTTTGCGGTCGGGTTCAGCCTGACCGAAGGAATCATCACCGAACGGACGGAGATATCGGGGATTGAAGTCGTTGCGGGCGAACAGGGCATCGACGTGCAGGTGAGCCTTGCCGACGACGTCGCCGACCGGCTGCGGGCGCGCCGCCGCAGCATGGCAGGGCCGGTCGGCTGCGGGCTCTGCGGCGTCGAATCGATCGAGCAGGCGGTGCGGGCGGTGCCTGACGTCTCGGCATCGGCGCTGTCGCTGTCGCATGCGGATATCGTGCGTGCCGTTTCGCTTCTGAACGAAGCGCAGCCGCTGCATCGGGAGACGCGGGCCGTGCACGGAGCCGGCTTCTATCTTCCCGGCGGAGGCTTGGTCGCTGTGCGCGAAGATGTCGGCCGGCACAATGCGCTGGACAAACTCTGCGGCGCCGTCATCCGCTCCGGCGAAAGGGGCGGGAATGGCGCCGTCGTCGTCACCAGCCGGCTTTCCGTCGAGATGGTGCAGAAGGCGGCGATCCTCGGCAGCCCGGTGCTCATCGCCATTTCAGCGCCGACCGCCCTTGCCATCCGCACGGCCGAAGAGGCCGGCATGACGCTCGTCGCGCTGGTGCGCGGCGAGGATTTCGAGATTTTCACCCACCCGCACCGCATCTCGCCCGGAAGCATCGCCGATGTCGCATGATACCAAGACCAAGCTCGTTTACATGGCAAATCAGATTGCAACCTTCTTCAAGAGCCAGCCGGCGGACGAGGCCGTGCAGGGGGTTGCCACTCACATCAATAAATTTTGGGAGCCGCGCATGCGGCGGCAATTGTTTGAAATTCTCGAGAATGAGGAAAACGGCCTGGATGCGCTCGTGCTTCAGGCCGCTCCCATGATCCGCAAGCCGGAGGCGGAAGCAAACCAGATCCGGTAATCCAAAGTGGCGTATGCCGGAGGGGAGGCAGCAGCACGCTGCCTACGCATGCGCCACTGCATACATCATGAAATATAATCGATTTAAAATAAGTGGAAGTTCGAGTGTTACAGCGTCCTTTGCGCGCCTGAAAAACGGGCGACGCACCAATCACAGCCAGGTCTGAAACAAGGAGGAGTTGTTCATGACTGCAGCGCAAACACGTACAGACGGAGCGTTGGCGGGCTCAGGCCTGCTTGATCGCGAAAGGATCGTCGCAAGACCCGGGTTCAACAGGTGGCTGGTGCCGCCGGCCGCGCTTGCCATCCATCTCTGCATCGGCATGGCCTATGGTTTCAGCGTGTTCTGGCTGCCGCTTTCCAAGTCGCTTGGGATCACGGCTTCAACGGCCTGCCCTGATCTGACGCTCGCCTCGGCGCTCTTTACCACGACCTGCGACTGGCGCGTCGCCGATCTTGGCTGGATCTATACGCTGTTCTTCGTTCTGCTCGGCTCGTCCGCCGCCATCTGGGGCGGCTGGCTGGAGCGGGCCGGCCCGCGCAAGGCGGGCGTCGTTTCCGCCTGCTGCTGGTGCGGCGGCATCGTGCTTGCCGCCGTCGGCGTCATCACTCATCAGCTCTGGCTGATGTGGCTTGGCGCCGGCGTCATCGGCGGCATCGGTCTTGGTCTCGGCTACATCTCGCCGGTCTCGACGCTGATCAAATGGTTTCCCGACCGGCGCGGCATGGCGACCGGCATGGCGATCATGGGCTTCGGCGGCGGCGCGATGATCGGCGCTCCGCTTGCCAACCTGCTGATGAATGCCTTCAAGACCGATACGTCGGTCGGCGTCTGGCAGACCTTCATCGTCATGGCGGCGATCTATTTCGTCTTCATGATGGGCGGCGCCTTCGGCTACCGCATTCCGCCGGCCGGCTGGCGTCCTGACGGTTGGACCCCACCCGCCGCCAAGAGCACGATGATCACGACCAGGCACGTTCACCTGCGCGACGCTCACAAGACCAAGCAGTTCTGGCTCATCTGGGCCGTGCTCTGCCTCAACGTCTCGGCCGGCATCGGCGTCATCGGCATGGCCTCGCCGATGCTGCAGGAAATTTTCGCCGGTTCGCTGATCGGCCTGCCTGATGTCGGCTTCGCTCAGCTCGATGCCGGGCAGAAGGCATCGATCGCCACGATCGCTGCCGGTTTTGCCGGCCTGCTGTCGCTCTTCAATATCGGCGGGCGGTTCTTCTGGGCGTCGCTTTCCGACAAGATCGGCCGCAAGAACACCTATTACAGCTTCTTCATCATAGGCATTGCGCTTTATGCCCTGGCACCGACCTTCGCGGGAATGGGCAACAAGGCGCTGTTCGTTCTCGCCTTTGGCGTCATCCTGTCGATGTATGGCGGCGGCTTCGCGACCATTCCGGCCTATCTCGCCGATATCTTCGGCACGCAGTTCGTCGGTGCCATTCACGGCCGGCTGCTGACCGCCTGGGCAACGGCCGGCATCGTCGGTCCTGTCGTCGTAAACTATATCCGCGAGGCGCAGATCGCCGCCGGCGTCGCGCCCGGACCGGCCCTCTATACCGGCACCATGTATATCCTCGCCGGCATGCTGGCGCTCGGGCTCGTCGCCAATGCGCTGATCAGGCCGCTGCCGGAGAAGTGGTTCATGGGGGATGACGAGGTCGCGGCGCTGCAGGCGAAGTCGGCGGCCGTCAATGCCGGGCCGACCGGCTCCTTCGGCATCGGCACCGGCGGGCTTGACGCCAAGGCGATGCTCGCCTGGGCCGTCGTCGGCATTCCGCTGCTCTGGGGTGTCTGGGTAACACTGAAGGCGACCTTCGCCCTCTTCGGGTAAGCGATCAAAGCGCGCCGCCCGGTCTCGGGACGGCGCGCTCTATTGCAGCTTGACCGGATAGCGATGGGAAATCAGAACTCTTCCCAGCTCTGGGTATTTGCTGCGGCAGCGCCGTGGGCTTTGGCGACACGTGCAACGAGGTGCAGCGCCGGTGATCCCGTTTGCCTTGCCTCGGGCCTTCTGGCGGCCTGGACCTGGCCCGGCAGCCGGAATTTCGCCAGCAGGACGCGCAGGGTTTCGGCTTCCCTGGCAAGACTGTGGCTGGCGGCCGTGCTCTCCTCGACCATTGCCGCATTCTGCTGCGTTGCCTGGTCCATCGTGTTGACCGCCTGGTTTATTTCCTTGAGGCCGACTGCCTGTTCCTTCGATGCCCTGACGATCGCCTCGACATTGCCGTCGATATCGCCGACCTGCGCGACGATCTCTTCGAGCGCCTGACCGGTCTGGCCGACGAGGCCGACGCCGTTTCTGACGAGTTCGCTCGAGGTGTTGATCAGCGCCTTGATTTCCTTGGCGGCCTTGGCGGAGCGTTGGGCAAGCTCGCGAACCTCTTGGGCCACGACCGCGAAGCCCTTTCCGGCTTCGCCGGCGCGTGCCGCCTCGACGCCGGCGTTCAGCGCCAGGAGATTGGTCTGGAAGGCGATGTCGTCGATCACGCCGATGATGTTGTTGATCTCGCGCGAGGACTGTTCGATCTGGCCCATGGCCGCGACGGCGTTGCGGACCACGACGCCGGATTGTTCCGCGCCCTGTTTCGTCTTGGCGACGAGGCGGCCGGCTTCATCGGCGCGACGGCTGGAATCGTTGACGGTGGTGGTGATCTCTTCCAGCGCGGCGGCCGTCTCCTCGATCGATGCGGCTTGCTGTTCCGTCCGCTTCGAGAAGGTGTCGGCCGATGCGCCGATCTCGCGGGAACCTGCGGCGATCGCACTGGCGTTCTCGCCGATTGTCTTCATGGTTTGGGCAAGGTCGCCGATCGCCGTGTTGAAATCGTGCCGCAACTGTTCCATCGACGGAACGAAGGCCGTGTCGACCGTCCGTGTCAGATTGCCCTCGGAGAGGTCGCGCAGCGCGGTGCCGAGCAGGGAAATGGCACTCATGCGCTCGGTGACGTCGGTCGCGAATTTGACGACCTTATAGACTTTGCCATCGGCATCGAGGATCGGGTTATAGGCTGCCTGTATCCAGATTTGCCGGCCGCCCTTGCCGAATCGGACGAACTCATTGGCAATGAATTCTCCTCGCGCCAGCCGTTTCCAGAAATTGGCATAGTCCTCGGTCCTGGCGTAGGCAGGATCGCAGAATATGCTGTGGTGCTTGCCGGTAATCTCGGTCAGCGAATACCCCATGGCGGCGCAGAAACTCTCGTTGGCTGTCAGGATCTCGCCCGCTGGGGTGAATTCGATCACCGCCTGCGAGCGCGAGATCGCCTCCAGTTTACCGGCATCCTCGACCGCCTGCCTTTTCGCCGCCGTGATATCGGCCGCGAATTTAACGACCTTGAATGGTTTGCCGCCCTTGAAAACCGGATTATAGGATGCCTGGATCCATATCTCCCTGTTGCCCTTGGCAAAGCGCTTGTAGGCGCCGGCATCATATTCGCCGCGTCCGAGCCGTGCCCAGAATTCGCGGTAGTCCTGGGTTGCTGTATAGGCCGTCTCGCAGAACATGCTGTGATGCTTGCCGAGGATTTCGTTCAGGCTATAGCCAAGCGAACGGCAGAAATTCTCGTTGGCCGTCAGGATATTTCCCTTGAGATCGAATTCGATGATCGCCTGCGATCTGGAGATGGCATCAAGAATGTATTTCGAATCGGAGGTCAGACCAAACATTCCTGTCCCTTTGAGATGCACAGCTTTTGCTGTTCCGGCTGCAGAAGCGAAGGGCGGGCGAGGTATGCCGGTGCCGGGAAGAACCGATGGCCGATTATCCTCCCTCTACACCGGAGACTTATCATCCGGATGCTTCACAACTATGCTGAGGGCGCGTGGTTAATATTACGTATAAAAGCGATTGCTAATCTTATGCTATTGATAAAATCTTGGTGGAACTGCTTACCTTACCTAAACAAAAACCGCCCTTAACGGGCGGTTTTCCACCATACAGATTAACTTGGCTGGCTTAAGCCGCCAGTTCGTCCGTCTCGTTCTCCTTGAACATCTTGGCGAGGTTCAGGAAGCAGATCATGCCATTTTCCGAAGCGATGATGCCTTCGCAATAGGCGCGGTCGAATGAAGCGGTTACCTCAGGCACCGGCTGGACCTGGCTGGAGGAGATGGTGAGAATGTCCGAGACGCGGTCGACGAGCATGCCGATGACCATGTTGTGAACTTCGGCGACGACGATGGCGCTGCGTTCGTTGGCGACCGTGCTCTTCATTCCGAGCTTATAGGCGAGATCGATGATCGGGATGACCGAGCCACGCAGGTTCATCACGCCGATCACATCGGCCGGAGCATGCGGGATCGGCGTCGACGGCGCCCAGCCGCGGATTTCGCGGATGGTCGTGGTCTTGACGCAGAATTCCTGATCATGCAGGCGGAAGGCAATGATCTCGAGCGTGTCGCCGCTGAAGCTAGTGGAATTGATCGTGGCCATTAGAATTCTTCCCAACTGTCGTAAGCCGCGATGGCTTTGCACTCGCAAAGCATCGTGACGGTTAGCGACGACATTAATGGAAGAGTGTTGCCCAAATCTAAATCGGAAACGGGTTTGCGACGGTTTTCAGCCCCGGTTTACCTTAACTTATCGTCTTTTCGATCTCAGAGACCGCCCAATCGACCTGCTCCCTTGTTATGACGAGCGGCGGAGCGAGACGAATCGTATGGTCGTGGGTATCCTTGGCGAGAAGGCCGCGCTCCTTGAGGGCATGGCAATATTGCCGCGCGCCGCCGGCTTCGGGCTCCAGTTCGATCGCCATCATCAGGCCACGGCCGCGAACGTCTCTGACGATGTTCGAGCGGATCGACCTCAAGCCTTCGAGGAAATACTCGCCCATAACAGCGGCGTTCTCGATCATGCCCTCTTCCACCAGAACCTTGAGGGCGGTGCGCGCCACTGCGCAGGCCAGCGGATTGCCGCCGAAGGTTGAGCCGTGCTGGCCTGGTTTCAGCACGCCCAGAACCTCGGAATTGGAAAGCACGGCCGATACGGGATAGAAGCCGCCGGAAAGCGCCTTGCCGATCAGCGTCACGTCGGCCTCGATGCCTTCGTGCTCTTCCGCCAGCAGCTTGCCGGTGCGGCCGAGGCCGGTCTGGATCTCGTCGAGGATGAGAGTGACGTTATTGTCAGTGCAGAGTTCGCGGATGCGGGTGAAATAACCGGCCGGCGGGATGATGACGCCGGCTTCGCCCTGGATCGGCTCGATCAGGGCGGCGACCGTATTGCCGTTGATCGCGGCCTCGAATGCCTCAGCATCGCCGAAGGGAACGGTGCGGAAGCCCGGCGTATAGGGGCCGAAGCCGGTGCGGGCGTCGGGATCGGTGGAGAAGCTGACGATGCTCAGCGTGCGGCCATGGAAATTGTCGGCGCAGACGATGATCTCCGCCTTGCCTTCCGGCACGCCCTTGACCTCGTATCCCCATTTGCGCACCGCCTTGATGGCGGTTTCCACGGCTTCGGCGCCGGAATTCATCGGCAGGATCTTGTGCGAGCCGGTCAGCGCCGCAAGCTCTTCATAGAGATGAGCGAGCTGGTCGTTGCGGAAGGCGCGGGAGGTGAGCGTCAATCTGCCTGCCTGCTCGACCATGGCGGCGAGGATCTTCGGATGGCAATGGCCCTGGTTGACGGCGGAATAGGCCGAGAGACAATCGAGATAACGATTGCCGTCGGTATCCCAGACATAAACGCCTTCGCCGCGCGTCAGCACCACGTCGAGCGGCTTGTAATTGTGGGCGCCGAGCCGCTGTTCCGTGGCGATCAGTTTTTCCGAAGTGTTCATGGCGGTTTTCCCTCCTTATGCGGCGCGTGTCGGACGATCGAAGATGCGGCGGCCGAAGAGGCTTGCCGTCAGCTCCACCAGGATGCGGGCGCTTTTGCCGCGATCGTCCAGAAACGGATTGAGCTCGACGAGGTCGAGCGACGAGACGAGGCCGCTGTCCGACAGCATTTCCATGACGAGGTGAGCCTCGCGGAAGGTCGCACCACCGGGCACCGTCGTGCCGACGCCGGGGGCGATGTCGGGATCAAGGAAATCGAGATCGAGGCTGACATGCAGCAGGCCATTGGCCTTGGCGACGACAGCGAGAATATCCCGCATGATCGCGCCGATGCCCTGCTCGTCGATCGCGCGCATGTCGAAGACGTTGACGCCGTGTTCGTGAATTTCCTCGCGCTCGCGCGCATCGACCGAACGAATGCCGACCTGGAAGACATTCTTCGGATCGACGAAGGGACGGTCCTTCGGCAGGATCTCGGCGAACTCAGCCTCGCCACAGAAGAAGGCGACGGGCATGCCGTGGATATTGCCGGAGGGCGAGGTGGCGGGAGAGTTGAAATCGGCATGGGCATCGAGCCAGAGCACGAAGAGCGGGCGGCCTTTGCTGGCGGCATAACGGGCCATGCCGGAGACGCTGCCCATGGAAAGGCTATGGTCGCCGCCGAGAATGAGGGGAAAGCGGCCGGAGGCGGCGACCTCATGGACGCTGCTTTCGAGCGCGCGGGTGAAGGCGCCGACGATCCTCAGATTATGGGCTTTCGGATGGTTCGGCAGATCCATCGCCGGCACGATGGAGAGATCGCCGTTATCCGCGACGTCGTGGCCGAGATCGATCAGCGTCTGGTCGACGCCGGCAATGCGCAGCGCCGCGGGACCCATGGCGGCGCCTCTGCGGCCGGAGCCTTCTTCCAGCGGTGCGCCGATGAGGGTGACAGATCGCGATTGGACATTCATGCGAGGGCTCCGTGTTGAGGCCGGTTTTGGCCGATAGTGGGATAAAGGGCTGCTAGCAAAAAGATGGAAAAGTGCCAGAAATGGATTATGATTGCGCAGATTGATAAAGCTATTTTGACAAAGTGATCAGCGTGGACGATCTCGACACTGAACTTCTGAGCGCCCTTCGCCACAATGCCCGGATTTCCGTTTCCTCGCTTGCGGCGATGACGGGGGCATCCCGGGCGACGGTGGCCGCCCGAATCGACCGGCTGGTCACCAGCGGCACCATCGTCGGCTTCACGATCCGCACCAGTCATGAGACGCGGTCCGCCGGCGTGCGCGCCATCGTCATGATCGAGGTGCTCGGCAAGCTCGCCGACAGGGTGGCCGATCAGCTGCGCGGCCTGCCGCAGGTGCGCGCGCTCCACAGCACCAACGGCAAATGGGATTTCGTCGCCGAGTTGGAGGATCGCGACCTTGCCTCTTTCGATGAGACGCTGCGCCGCATCCGGCTGATCAACGGCATCAACTCGACGGAGACCAATATTCTTCTCAAGACGAGCAAGACGGGTTTCTAAGCCGGCTTAATACTCACGTTCATAGACGATTCCCGCTTCGCCCTCGCCGTTTCCGCCGGCGCCTCCCCGCAGCTTGACGCCTCGGCCGACATCGAGGTTGATGATCGCTTTGGCGCCGGCCGATCCGCCCTGCTGCAGTTCGAAATAGGTGCGGTCGTTGAGATAGCGGCCGACGCTGACGCTCGTCTGGCCCTTGGAATCGGTGCTGACGTCGAAATCGTCGACGCCGAGCTGGTTGCGCAGGCCTTCGAAAAGCGAGGTGGAGCGGTTGCCGGCCAGCTGGCTGACGGCGTCGGCGAGCTGGGCGATCTGCACCGGCGAGAGCTTCGACATCGACTGGCCGAAGATCAACTGCGCCAGAACCTCGTCCTGCGGCAGCTGGGGTGAGGAGGAGAAGGTGATTGCGGGATCGGTGGCGAGGCCGGCGACATCGACGGTGAGCGTCGTCGTGCCGGAGGTGGAGGTCGCCTCCATGTCGAGCGCCGGCGTCAGGTCGCCGGCAAAGGTGATCCTGCTCTTGTCGGAGAAATCCAGGCGGCGGTTGAGGATGGTCAACCGGCCGCGGCGCATGGTGAAACCGCCGGTGACGATGGGTGCAGCCGCCGTGCCGCGGATCGTGACGCTGCCGCCGAGTTCGGCATCGATGCCGCGGCCGCGCGCGAAGATATGCGAAGGTGCGTCGATCTGAAGATCGAGGGTGATCACCGAGGATTTCTCCCCCGGTTTCCGTTCACTTTCATCGCGCAATTGCGCAAGCACGGCCCGCGGCGCATTCTTATGCCGGATGTCGATTTCCCGGAGCGAGGTCGGCAGTTTTTCCGGGACCGTGATCGACGTCTTTTCCAGCTGAAGCTTGCCGCTCAGCGTGGCGCTCGTGATCGGCCCGCGCAGGCCGAGCGTGCCGCTGACGGTCGAGACGACGAGGGTTCCGTCGACATAAACAGCCTTGTCGAGCTTGATCGAAATATCGGCGGGGAAGCCGCCGGCCGGCTGAATGCCGATCGTGCCGCTCGCCGAAATCGTGCCGCCGCCGCCAAGATTGCCGCTGAGGCGGGAGATCACGGCCTGGCTGCCGTTGAAGGTCACGGTCGCCGCGAAATTGTTGACGGCAAGGTTGCGCCGGACGTCGACGAGCTTGGCGCCATTGGTCGCAACGGTGCCGTTAATGACGGGTGCGGCCGCCGTTCCGCCGATCCGGAGGTCGACCGTGGCGACGCCATCGGCGACGAAGCCCTGCTCGGCAAGCGGCGCGCCAAGGACGGCGAAGGGAAGATTGCCATTGAAGCGCATGTCGATGGCGCGATTGCCTGACATCACCACGCTGCCGCCGCCTTTCAGCGACATGCCGGCGTCACCGGCAAGGCTGGTGTCGACCGTCAGCTTGTTTCCGGCAAGCTTGCCTGACGCGCCGATGGTGAAGGGCGAGAGGCCGGCGCCTTTCGTCTGGCTGGTGGCGGCGTTCTTCCAGTCGACCTTGAAGTCGACGGAGGGCGCCGATAGCGCGCCGGTCGCCTTTGCGGTTGCCGAGACGGCACCTTCGGCGCCAAGACCCGGAACGAAGCCGTTGGCGATGCCGGCCGGGACATTGTCGGCATCGGCGGTGACGTCGACCGAGCGGATCGTCGTGCCTGCGATCGCAAGATTGCCGGCGGCTTTCACAGCAATGCCGCCGCCGCCGGTAAGGTTCGCATCGAAATCCAGCCTGTCGCCGGCGTATTTTCCCGATGCCACCAGTGTAAGGCGGGAAAGGCCGGCAGCCTTGGTATGACTGGTCGCGGCATCCTTCCAGTCGAGCTTGAAATCGACGATCGGATCGGCCGGCGTGCCGGAGGTGACCGCGCTTGCCGAAAGCGTGCCTTCGGCGCCGAGACCGGGGACGAAGGCATTTGCGAGATTTGCCGGCAGGGCGGGGATATCGGCATTGATCGAAAGATCACGAATGGCCGCTCCCGCGATCGTCACACCGCCCTTCGCTTTCGCCAGCACGCCGTCCTTGCCGGCCAGATTGGCATCGAAATCGACCCTGTCATTGACGAATTTCCCGGATGCCGCGGCAGTGAGGTCCGAAAGGCCGCTGCTCCTGGTCTGTGCGGTTGCGGCGTTCTTCCAGTCGAGCTTGAAATCGACGGCAGGTTTCGGAAGCGTTCCTGAGGCGGATGCCGTTCCGGATACCGTGCCTTCTGCGGCAAGGCCCGGCACGAAACCGTTGGCAAGGGCCGCGGGCAGATTGGCAAGATCGGCCTTGACGTCGAGGTTGCGAACCGAGGCGCCCTCCACGGCGACATTGCCGGTGGCCTTCAGGGAGAGACCGCCCCCGCCGCCGAGATCGGCACTGAAATCGAGCCGGTTATCGGCGAAGCGTCCCGATGTGGCCAGCGTGAGATCCGAGAGATGAGCGCTTCTCGTGTGGCTGGTCGCGGCATCGGCCCAGCCGAGCTTGAAGTCGGCGGTCGGTGCGGCAGGGGTGCCGGAGGCCGATAAGGTGCCCGAAATCGTGCCGCCGGCGGCGAGATCCGGAACGAAGGCGTTTGCGAGGCCGGCGGGAATATTGGCGATCTCGGCATCGACTTTCATGCTGTCGACAGCCGTGCCGGCAAGGGCGACATTGCCGACAGCCTTGAGCGACAGGCCCTTGTCGCCATTTGCCGCCGCGTTGAAATCAAGCTTATTGTCGGCGAATTTTCCGGACGCGGTCACGCCGAGGCCGGCAAGGCCGGCGCGCTTGGTGTGGCTGACCGCAGCGTTTTTCCAATCGAGGTCGAAATTCGCGGTCGGGGCGGAAAGCGAGCCTGCGGCCGAGAGCTTTCCTGAGATCGCGCCTTCGGCGGCAAGATCGGGAACGAAGCTGTTTGCGATGCTTGCCGGAACATTCGCCAGCGTCGCATCGACCTTGACGTTGCCGATCGTCGTGCCTGTGACGGCGACATTGCCGGCTGCTTTCAATGAGAGTTTCTCGGCGCCCGTTATCGCCGCGTTGAAATCGAGCTTGCTGTCGGCGAATCGTCCCGATGCCTTCAAAGCGAGATCGGCGAGGCCGGCGCGCCGTGTGTGGCTTGTCGCAGCGCTTTTCCAATCGAGATCGAAATCGGCGGCTGGAGCGTTTACTGAGCCGGAGGCGGTCACTTTTCCCGTTATCACGCCTTCGGCGGCGAGATCGGGAACGAAGCCGTTGGCGAGGCGGGCCGGCAGGTTGAGGATATCGGCGTTGACAGCGAGAACCGGGGCTGCAGGGTCGGCGAGCCCGACATTGCCGGCAGCCTTGAGCGAAAGGCCCTCTTCACCGCGGACCGCCGTGTCGAAATCGAGCCTCTTGTCGGCGAATTTGCCGCCGGCGGTGATGCCGAGCGGCCCAAGGCCCGCGCCCTTGATCTGACCTGTCGTCGCATCCTTCCAGTCGAGCTTGAAGTCGGCCACGGGCGCCGCCGGCGTTCCGGTTATGGCAATCTTTCCGGAAATCGTGCCGCCGGCCGAAAGGTTCGGTACGAAACCATTGGCGAGGGCTGCAGGCAGCTCGTGGATATCGGCATCGATTTTCAGCGTCTCGCCGGCAGAGCCGGTGACCGACACCGAACCGGCCCCGGTCTTCAATGTCAGTCCGTCCAGATTGGCGGCGCCGCCGGTGACTGTGACCCGCGTCGGGGCGGCAAGCTCGATCGGAATGTTGCGGGGGCTTGCCGAGAACCGATCGAGGTTGAGGCCAATATTGCCGCCAGAAGTCTCGACATTGCCGTCCGCCATTACGGGATTGCCGTCATAGGCGGCATCGAGGTCGAAGTCGGTGCGGTCCTGCTGTTTGGTAAAGGCGAGCGAAAGGCCGGCAAGCCTGTTGGTTCCGGCGCTCAACTCTTCGGCCTTGACCGTGCCGTTTGCAGCAAGGGCGGCGAGATCGCTGATCGTGACATCGATATCCGGCTTGACGATCGCAAGCGTATCGCGGCGGACCGAGCTGCCTGATGCAAGCAGTTTAAGCCCGATCCTGCCGCTGTCGCTGCTGATGCCGAGCGAACCCTTGAGATCGCCTTCGGCCTTCTGCCCGCCGAGAGCGGCGAGCAAGCCGATATTGGGGAAATCGAACGTCAACGCGCCTGCCGGCTCCAGAGAGGGCGACAGTTCCAGATTGCCCGTCAGCCGGTTGCCGCCGATATCGGCGGTCAGTGCCGGAATACTGATCTTGCCGTCCTTCGAGAGGACGTCGCCGTTGATGCCGATCGGCTGGCCGTCGATCGTGCCGGTGGCGGCGATCTTGCCCTGCGGCGCCTTGGGATCAACGACACCCGACAGGTCGACATTGAGGTTGGCGAGCTCGCGGTCGGCCATCGCAAGGCTGGGGGCCTTGAGATTGGCGGTCACTGAGATGGCCGGCAGCTCGCCGCCTATTCTCAATGCATAACCTGCCGCGCCGCTCGCGCCCGCCATGAGCTTGCCGACATCCGGCAGCCGGCCGGAGAGATCGGCGTTCAACGCGGTGCCGTCGAGCGCGACATTGCCGGCGGCTTCGAGCGTACCCGATGTCAGGACGATGTTGCTGAAGGCGAATTTCGACGGGATGGTGCCGGCCACCTGGCTTTCGAGCGAGATCGGCCCGTCGAATTTGCCGGTCACCGCAGCCGGCAGCGCAGCCGGTTCGATGGTGAGCTTGACGTTGCCCGTCAGCGCTTGGTCCGCCAGCCGATAGGAGCCGTTGAGACTGCCGTTGATATTGGCGCTTTCGACCGTTGTGCCGTTGAAGCCGATGGTGTCGGGCGAGACCTGCAGGGGCGCGGCGATCGTGACAGGGGCCTGGACCGCGCGATTGAGGTTGGGATCGGTAAAGGTCGCGTCGCCCGCAACGAGGCGCAGCTGAACGCTGCCGGAACGAGCCGCCAGATTGAAGGCGTCGCTCTTTGCCGTCAGCTTGACATTGCCGATATTGGCCTGCGGGAGGGTGGCGGAATCGAGCGAGCCGCTGACGTTCAGCCGGGCCGCCTGCGCATCGCCTGTCAGGGCCAGATTGAGGCCCGATATCAGGAAGCGCGCGTCGCCCTCGGCGAGCGGCCAGCGAAAATCGACCGGGCCGGATGTTCCGAGCAGATTGGCGTTGAGGCTGTTGTTGCCGGCCGGATCGAGCGTGCCCGATGCGGCGATCACGACGCTGCCGGTGGCAAGGTTGCCGGTCTGGATATCGATCTTGCCGCGGTTGTCGAAGGTGGCGGCGAGATCGATATTGGTCTGGCCGGCAAAAAGCGGCCGGAACGCCGACGGAAGGAGCGAGCTGAGGTCGCCGCCGCCCTTGAGATCGAGGTGGTGGAGCCCGTCTGCGCTGATGGCATGCCGGCCCTCGATCGCGGCGCGCTGCTGTCCGTCGAGCGCGGCCTGCAGTTTACCCGTCCAGTCGGATATGGGCCCCTGACCGTTGAGATCGATTTTGACCGCAGGCTCGCCCGGCAGGCCGAGAAGGCCCGCCACCAGCCCGCCCTTCGGCTCGGAAAGCGCAGCTTTCAGTTGCAGCCGGTTTTCGGCCGGCGCATAGGCGATGTCGGCGGCAAGCTTGGCATCCGGGACGGCGTGGCGGCTGACGTTGACGACGGCCTCGCCGCCGTCGGCATTCGCCGACAGGCTTCCTTCCGCGGCAAGCGCGAAGGCGCGCCCGGCCAAGGGTTCGGCCAGTTTGATATCGGGCAGGGCGACATGGTCTATATCGATCTTGATCGGAAGGCCGAAGCCGCCGGAATTTTCAGCGGCGGGCCGCGAGGGCAGGGTGCGCACCGGCTTGCGCAGCACGCTGATCGCATCGATCTCGAAGCGTTTGGCGTGGAAGGTTCCGGTCAGCAGCGCCAGCGGATTCCAGTCGATGGCGATGCCGTGAATTTCGGCGAAGACGCCTTTGGTATCGGAGAGGGAGATCTCGGCGGCGCGAAGCCCACCGGTCAAAAGGCCTTCCGGTTCGCGAACCTCGATCGTCATGTCGCGGTTGGAAAGGGTGGAGGCGATCCTTTCGGTGACGATGCGGGCGCCGAAACTCGTGAAGCCGAAGATCGCAAGTGCTGCGACAGCGAGAATCAAGGTGACGCCCACGGCATAGCCGGTGAGCCGTATGATCCAGTTGACGATTTTTGCCAGCGTTTGCATCAGCGCGGACACTACCCCGTTTTCATGCGGCCATGGATCGGAACGAACCGGAATCGGCAATCCTAGAAGGATTGGCCGATGCCGGCATAAATTCCATAATCTGTGCCATCTTCGTACTTGTTCAGCGGCACGGCAAAATCAAGCCGCAGCGGGCCGAAAGGCGTGGCATATCGTATTCCTGCGCCGGCGCCGGCGCGGATATCGGAAAAACCCGGGAAGGTGCTGTCCGATACCGTACCGACATCGACGAAGGGCACGATGCCGATCGTCTCGGTAATCTGGATGCGGGCTTCCAGCGAACCGGTCACATAAGAGCGGCCGCCGGTGGCCTCGCCATCGTCGTTATAGGGCGAGATTTCCTGGTAGCCGTATCCGCGCACGGAGCCGCCGCCGCCGGCGAAAAAGCGCTGTGTAGCGGGAATGTCTTCGATCCCGCCGCCGCCGATCAACACACCCGCGGCGACCTTGCCGGCTAGCACAAGACGGTCTTCGGCGCCGAACGGCAGGTAGCCGGAGACCGAGCCTTCGAACGCCGCGTAAGGGGTGGCGTTGAAGATCTCGTAGCCGGGCTTTGCCGAAAGTGTGGCGCGATAGCCTTCCGTCGGGTTGAACTTGTCGTTGCGCGCATCGCGGTCATACTGGATCGGCAGGGCGACCGTCAGATAGTCGTTCGTACCGAAGGCGTCGTCGTCGCGCTCCCAGCTGACCTCGCCGCTCGCCGAGATCGTGTCCTGGTCGGTCAGTTCGTAGGAAAGGCCGAGCGAGGCGGTGACGAGCGTCGCATTATAGGCATCCGGGTTTTCGGTCTTGGCGATGATGCCGGCCTTCAGCGTGGCGGCGGGGAAGAAGGCGCCGGGCTTGGTGAAGAGGATGCCGGCGGAATAGTCGAGATTGCCGACATCCGTCGTTTCGCCGAGCCGCGAAACCGATCCCTCGATCCTCAGCGTCTCGGCTTCGCCGAACAGATTGCGG
This sequence comes from Rhizobium sp. BR 249, assembly GCF_047445895.1. Lineage (NCBI taxonomy): Bacteria > Pseudomonadati > Pseudomonadota > Alphaproteobacteria > Hyphomicrobiales > Rhizobiaceae > Rhizobium > Rhizobium sp. BR 249. The sequence continues at coordinate 120,645 of NZ_JARWKX010000019.1, forward strand.
TGGCCCCAATAGCCCTGAACGCCGAAGCCGTCGATGGTGGAATATTGTGCGCCGACGCCGAAATAACGCCTCTTGCCTTCCGACACTTCGATCGTCATCGGCAAGGTGCCATCCGGCGCCAGCGCGTCACCTTCATGGATGGTGACGCTCGAAAAGACGCCGAGGGCGCGAAGGCGATCGCCGGCCTTCTTCAGCGCTTCGGGGGAGTAGGCCTCGCCCTTGTTCAGCCGGGAATAGCGCTGGATGAACGCAGGCTTGACGGTTTTTTCACCGGTGACGCCGACATCGCCGATCGGGGCGACGGGACCGCCTTCTGCGGCAAGGACGATATCGACCGTATCGTTCCTGTGATCGGCGACGACCTTGCGCTCCGTCAATTTGGCGAAGGGCCTGCCTTCGCTCTTCAACTGTTCGACGATCCTGTCGCCGGCCTTGATGATGGCGAGCGAGCCGGCCTCAGCGCCCGGGGCGAGATCGTAGTCGGCGGGATTGCGGCTGGCGGCGTCGCCGCCGAACTGCACCTCCTTGACCCTGAAGACGGGGCCGGGAGTGATATCGACGGTGACCGGGATGGGGCCGGAGCGGTCGAATGTCGGATTGGGGGGCAGGTCGTCGATGTTCTTGCCGTCAATGGTGATCGTCACCACGCCGCCGTAGCGGGCTTTTTCATACAGTGTGGCGATCAGCCGTTCGCGGTCGTCGCGCGCCTTGACGACGACGCCGAGATCGCCGGAAACCGGCTGCTTCTGGTCGCTGACGAGACGGGAACTGTTTTCCAGCGCTTCCTTGAGGTCGGGGTCGGCGGTCTCGGCCTTGAGGTCGACGTGATAGCGCACAGGATCGGGGACCTGTTCGCCTTCGTCTTCCTCTTTGCCGAAGATGGTGATGCCGAAAAGCTTAAAGGCGTAAGCATCGCCGATCAGGACCGGTGAGAATGCAGCCGCCGCTGCGACCACCATCATGGTGCCTGTTCGCCGATACGCAGTACCTGTTTTCGGGCCTGTCCCTCTGATCCGCATCCGCCGCTTTTGGTTTACGCCTACAATGAAGCTTCGTTGCCCAGCCGTGAACAGCTTAGCGGCAAAATCGCGCGGGGTGTACCATTTTAAATTGCCAACGCGCTAATTTAGCACAAAAAATCCCGGATGTGTGTCCGGGATTTCCTGATTTTGCCGGTTTGCGAGCACGCTCAGCGCGGGCAAGTGTCGATGTAGCGGCGGCCGTAGCGGTCGCGATAGTAGCACTGGCCGGGCTGTTCGGCGACGCTGCCGATGAGGGCGCCGGAGACGCCGCCAATCGCGGCGCCGACCGCCGCGCCACGGACATTGCCAGTGGCGACGCCGCCGATGACGGCGCCGGATGCAGCGCCGATGCCGGCGCCCTGCTGGGTCGGCGTGCAGCTTGCGATCGACAGGCCGATCAATGCGAGTATGACAGCTTTCTTCATTACTTTCTCCTGGGTTGTCGCCCAATGGGCATAGGCCGTCCCTATTGTTTTTTTGGCACGCTAGCCCGAAAACTATGTCGGAAGAAAGGGTTGTCCACCTTTGCCCCGATTTTTTTGCAAGACTGGCGTCGTCGCGGGGCCGCGGTTTTGCGACTTTCCATCGGCATGCGTCCTATCGAACTCATGGATGATCGCACGCATATTTTTTATCTGGAATCATTCAAAAAACTGGGCCTTTTGCCGCAGTTGATGTTAAAGCAAAGGGTAAGCATTGACGCGCGGACGTCCGGTCGGCAAGAACGGCCGCGCGATACTGGAGCATATGATGGATTTCGAAGCATTTTTCAAAAACGAGCTGGACGGGCTTCATGCCGAGGGCCGTTATCGCGTTTTTGCCGATCTCGAGCGTCACCGCGGCCACTTCCCGCGTGCGACGCGCCATACGGCCGATGGCGAAAAGGACGTCACGGTCTGGTGCTCCAACGACTATCTCGGCATGGGCCAGAACCCCAAGGTGATCGAGGCGATGAAGAACGCCATCGACCACTGTGGCGCGGGTGCGGGAGGCACCCGGAATATTTCTGGCACCAACCACCACCACGTCCTGCTCGAGCGTGAACTYGCCGAYCTGCACGGCAAGGAAGCYGCCCTGATCTTCACCTCCGGCTATGTCTCCAACTGGGCGGCGCTGGGCACGCTCGGCGCCAGGATTCCCGGCCTGATCATCTTCTCCGATGCGCTCAACCATGCCTCGATGATCGAGGGCATCCGYTACGCCAAGTGCGACAAGGTGATCTGGAAGCACAATGACCTCGCCGATCTCGAAGCCAAGCTCAAAGCCGCCGATCCGAAGGCGCCGAAGCTGATCGCCTTCGAGAGCGTCTATTCGATGGAYGGCGACATCGCCCCGATCAGGGAGATCTGYGATCTCGCCGACAAATACGGCGCGATGACCTATCTCGACGARGTGCATGCGGTCGGCATGTACGGCCCGCGCGGCGGCGGCATTGCCGAGCGCGAGGGKCTGATGGACCGGCTGACGGTCATCGAGGGCACGCTCGGCAAGGCCTTCGGCGTSATGGGCGGTTATATCGCCGCTTCGACGGCGCTGTGCGATTTCATCCGCTCGTTCGCCTCCGGCTTCATCTTCACCACGGCGCTGCCGCCGGCRYTKGCCGCCGGTGCGGTCGCCTCGATCCAGCATCTGAAGGTCAGCCAGTTCGAGCGCGCCCGCCATCAGGATCGCGTCCGCAAGCTGCGCTCGCTGCTCGACCAGAACGGCATTCCGCATATGCCCAATCCGAGCCATATCGTGCCGGTGCTGGTCGGCGATGCGGCCAAGTGCAAGTGGATCTCCGATCTGCTGCTCGACAATTGCGGCGTCTACGTCCAGCCGATCAACTATCCCACCGTGCCGAAGAAGACCGAGCGGCTGCGCATCACCCCGACGCCGCTGCATTCCGACGCCGATATCGCCCATCTCGTCGACGCCCTGCATTCGCTCTGGTCGCG